>JAFDZL010000552.1 GCA_018266935.1 Bacteroidota bacterium
GAAAAGCGATCTCGGTATTATCAAAGGAAAGCGTACCCTTACCGGGTCCGGCAACAGTATCATTATTGAGCATGGCGCAAAATTAGAAAATGCAAAGCAAATAACTCATTATCCTTCGAATACTTTATTTTTGGCAACCCATGAAAGAATTCAAACTCGAAGGCGAATTTATACAGATGATACAGCTGCTTAAAGCCACTCACCTTGTGGATACCGGCGGCGAGGCGCAAATTGTGGTTTCGGAAGGCGAAGTGAAGTACAACGGCGAGGTGGATTACCGCAAACGCCTGAAAGTGCGTAAGGGCGACATCGTTGAATTCAGGGGGAACAAAATCAAAGTGATCTGATGAACAAACTGCAAAGCATAGGCTATTCCATTTATTTCAATAACGCGCTGGTAAAGCTGGCAAACTTTATCAAAACAGGCGAATACTCAAGATTTTTTGTGCTTACCGACGAGAATACCGGTAAACACTGCCTTCCGTTGCTGCGCGAGCATTTAAAGGAGTTTGACAATTACGACCTGATCGAGATCGCAGCCGGAGAGGAAAGCAAGAACATCGATTTCTGCATCGGCATCTGGAAAATGCTGATCGATTTCGGCGCCGACCGGAAAAGCCTGCTCATCAACCTGGGCGGCGGTGTTATCAGCGATCTGGGCGGTTTTGCGGCATCAACCTTTAAACGTGGTATCGACTTTGTCCACGTCCCCACAACCCTGCTGTCACAGGTGGATGCCTCGGTAGGCGGCAAAACGGGCATCGATCTGGAAAATATCAAGAACATCATCGGCACATTTACGCAGCCGAAGGCTGTTTTCATCGAGCACGAATTCCTGAATAGCCTGCCCCCTCGACAAATCCTTTCGGGCCTTGCCGAAATGCTGAAACATGGACTTATTGCCGATGTATTGTATTGGAACAAGCTAAAAAGCAGCAATTTAAAGAAACCATCTGCAGAATTGGTTTATCATTCGGTAGAAATAAAGAATGAAGTTGTGATCGCCGACCCAACCGAACAAGGTATCCGCAAGAGTCTCAATTATGGTCACACCATCGGGCACGCGATCGAGACCTGGTCGCTGATGAACGACGAAAACCCGCTTACCCACGGCGAGGCTATAGCCGCCGGGATGATCTGCGAGGCAAAGCTTTCAAACCTGAAAACCAACCTTGACGATTCGGAACTAAAAGAAATCACCGAAATGATCATGGGGCTTTACCCTAAATACCCCTTAAATAGAGATTCTTACGAAACGCTATACGGCATCATGCTAAAGGACAAGAAAAACCAGAACGGGCGCATCAACGCGTCGCTGCTGACCCGGATCGGGCAATGCCGTATCGATAATATTTGTACGGAAGAGGAACTTTACGCAAGTTTGGATTATTATTCAGCACTATAAATATGCTTTACTCCGCCCTCGTCTGCCGTCTCAAGACACAGCACCTCGCTATTGCCGAGATCATCAAACATTTGGATGAAAAACATTTGACGCGTGAGCCCGAGCCAGGCAAGTGGAGCATAAAGGATAACATCGCGCACTTAGTAAGCTACCAACCTGTCTTTATAGGGCGTGTACACCAAATGCTGAAGGGTGGCACGCCTGCATTTAACGCCTACAAAGCGGACAATGAACCTGATTTTCTGCATGCGCGGGAACTGCCTTTGCCCGAATTGATGAACCGCCTTAACGGCAACCGCCGGCAGATACTGGAACTGATCACCAACTTACCGGATGATGAATTGACGCTGAAAGGTACCCACCCCAAATTTGGTGAAATGACCATCACCGAATGGACGGAATTCTTCCTGCTGCACGAGGCGCATCATTTGTTTACGATATTCAGGCTGGCAAAGGGGTGAGTTTCAAATAGGAATTTGTTCAAGCAGCTTTTCTAATTCTTTATCAGAAATATTTTCTTTCTCTGATTTATCGTAGATAGCGAGCAGAATTACTATTTCTTCGGCAACAACAAGATTGGTAATAACTCTTGCACCTCCGCTCTTTCCTTTTCCTTTGGAGGCAATAGAAAGCCTAATTTTATAACAATTTTTACCGAGTGATGTTCCTGTTCTTGGATCTTGCTCCAAACTATCCAGCAAGCTACTAAACTCTTTTTTAAGCGACGGGTATTTTTTGGCCAGTTGTTTGAGCTGTCGATCAAAAGGCGGGATGGATATTACATTATAACTCATCTAATAATTCCCTGGCGGGCTTTCCTTTGAGTTTACCTTCACGAATTAGCTTAACATTTTCTACAGCTTCTTTAATATCTTCTATCAGCAGAGCCTTCTCGCCTGAAATAGGCTTAACTTTAACATACGGCAAACTATTAAGCACTTCAAGCAGTGAAGATGCCTTATTATCTTTGATGTCTAATAGCACTCTCATTCAAACAAAAATAACGAAATAAAAGCGGAATCACAAAGTAATACTTTTGCATTCCTGCTGCACGAGGCGCATCACTTGTTTACGATATTTAAATAAGTAACGGCGCATCAAACAAGCAAATAATATTCTGTTCAACCCCCAATTTTTCAGAAAAATAAAATTTTCTATTGACAGCACGGTTTTTTCGCGTACATTAGCGGCATAGTTAACAACGATGAAGTTTAACAGCGCATATTTTTACGGTTACTACTTTTACTTTACCAGTAAGAGCCGGGACTGATATGCACACAAACATATAAGAAGAAACTGAAAAGTCCCGGCCAAATAAGCCGGGACTTTTTGCTTAAAAGGGTTTTATGAAGGAAAAAAGACCAAAAGTAGCGATACAGGGCATACGCGCCTCCTTCCACGAAGAAGCCGCCTTCCTGCATTTCGGCGAGGACATTCAGACCATCGAATGCAATTCGTTCAAACAAACATTCGACGCATTGCAGAACAAGGATGCCGATTACGTGGTAATGGCCATCGAAAACAGCATCGCGGGCAGCATTCTGCCCAACTACTCGCTGATGATGAGCTACAACTTCCCGGTGGTTGGTGAAGTCTATCTGCCCATCCAGCTGCACCTGCTGGCGCTGCCCGGCGTGAAGTTTGAGGATGTGAAATATGTCACCTCCCACCCCATTGCCATCCGCCAGTGCGTGGATTTCTTTGACGAATACCCGCACCTGAAGGTGGTAGAAAGTTCAGACACAGCTGCCTGCGCAAAACGCATTCATGACGAACAACTCACCGACACGGTCGCTATTGCTAATACGCTGGCTGCGAAACTATACGGCCTGGACATCATGGAGCGCCGCATTGAGTCGAACAAAAAGAACTTCACCCGCTTCCTGATCCTGACACATCACGAGAATGTGGTAAAGAAGGATATCAATAAAGCTTCCCTATGTTTCCAGGTAAGCAACCAGGTGGGTGCGCTGGCCAAAGTGTTGCAGGTTTTTGCTGACCAGGATATCAATATGAGCAAGATCCAGTCGATGCCTGTATTGGGGAAACGCAATGAGTACAATTTCTATGTAGACATTGAATGGGATAATACCAAACAATACGATGCGGCCATTCGACAGGTGTTAAAATATACCCACAACTTCAACATCCTTGGCGAATACCAGCGTCATGATGATGATGGCAGCCAAAACGAGCGCGAGCAAAAATTCCGCGCCCAGGAAAAGATCACCCGTAAATACATCAGCGTGAAGAAGGTGGTTAAGTAGTCCGAAAGAAAAGAAATCCAGTTAACAACAATAGATAAAAAGAATCCAGTATTAATAGAGAATTATGAAAATTGATTTAAACATAGAGCCGCTTGGATCATGGATCAAAGCGAAATCTGAACCACTGCTGATCGCCGGGCCGTGCAGCGCCGAGACCGAAGATCAACTGGTAACTACCGCGCACTTGTTGGCGAACACCGGCAAGGTGACCGCCCTGCGCGCCGGGATATGGAAACCGCGTACCCGCCCGGGCGAATTTGAAGGCATCGGCAGCATCGGTCTGCAGTGGTTAAAACGCGCCAAAGAAGAAACCGGCCTGCCGACTACCGTGGAAGTGGCAACCGCCAAACACGTTGAAGAGGCATTGAAATCAGGGGTTGACATCCTCTGGGTTGGCGCCCGTTCGACGGTAAACCCTTTCACTGTACAGGAAATTGCGGATGCCCTGCGCGGCGTGGATGTACCCGTAATGGTGAAGAACCCGGTAAACCCCGACCTGTCGTTGTGGATAGGCGCATTAGAGCGCATCAACGGCGCCGGTATTAAGAAACTGGCAGCTATCCACCGCGGTTTCTCATCCCATGAGAAATCGGCCTTCCGTAACGAGCCGATGTGGGATATGGCCATCAACCTGAAAACACACGCGCCAAACCTGCCGATCATCTGTGATCCAAGCCACATTTGCGGCAATCGCGAACTGTTGGGCTATGTCGCTCAAAAAGCGCTCGACCTGGATATGCAGGGCTTGATGATGGAATCGCACCTTGACCCAAGCGTAGCCTGGACCGACGCCAAACAACAGGTTACCCCGGCTGCATTAGCAGATATCATCGACCGCCTGACGCTGCGTAAGCCTGAAGTAAAAGGCGAAGCAAAAGACATTTTAGGTGAATTGCGCTCGCAGATCGACAAGATCGACGATGTAGTGTTCCAGAAGATGGGCGAAAGGATGCAGATCGTGGAAAAAATCGGTAACTACAAAAAGGACAATGGCATCACCATCCTGCAGGTTAATCGTTGGGACGAGATATTAAACAAACGCGTCGCTTTTGCGAAAGCATTGAAGCTAAGCCCCGAGTTTGCAGAAAAACTGCTGGAACTGATCCACAGTGAATCGATCCGTAAGCAAACCGAGATCATGAACAAGGAGCAAAACCAGCCGGAAGAGAAGCTGACACACGCTTAAATGAGATGTGAGATTTGAGATATGAGATTTGAGATTGATTTTGTCTCACGTCTCAAATCTCATATCTCAATACTAATAAAAGATGAAGCAAAACATCATCCTTACTAAGAAAGACAAGTCGGCTAACGGCACGATACAGCTAACAGGTTCCAAGAGTGAGTGTAACCGCGCGTTGATCATCGAGGCGTTGAGTGGCGGACGTGTGCGGGTTGAAAATATTTCCAATGCTGCGGACACGGTGGTTTTACAGGGAATGTTAGAGGGCAGCGAAACGTATAAAGAACGTCCGTTTAAACAATTTAATGTAGGACCTGCGGGAACTGCTATGCGCTTTTTGGCAGCTTTTTTTACCCTCTTAAATGGAGCCGAAATAGTCCTAACCGGCAGCGAGCGGATGAAACAAAGGCCGATAGGTGTTTTGGTGAATGCCTTACGTGCGATAGGCGCGTCTATCGACTACATTGAAAGCGAAGGGTTCCCCCCACTAAGGATTCACGGCGGTTTTGAGCAGCAAAAAAATACGATCAGCATTAAAGGCGATATTAGCAGCCAATATATTACCGCATTATTACTTATCGCTTCACAATTACCGCTGGGGTTGACTTTGCAGATCGAAGGCGAACTAACTTCGAGACCTTATGTTGAAATGACCCTCGCTATGCTGCAGCAGGCCGGCATTCAGCATCAATGGGAAGGCAATAATATCCATATCGCCAGGCAAGATTTTAAGGAAACAACCCTTTATGTCGAACCGGACTGGAGCGCGGCATCTTACTGGTATGCGATTGCAGCCCTGGCTGATGAAGCTGAACTGTTTCTGCCGGGATTGACCGCTTACAGCCTCCAGGGCGATAGCGTCATAACCGAGATCATGGCGAATTTTGGTATTACCTCGCAGTTTAAAAATGGCGGCGTATATCTGAAAAAGGAGGTAAAACCTTTACAGCGCAAGATTTTCGATATGAAATCCTGTCCTGACCTCGCACAAACAGTGATCGTGGTATGCGCGGCATTGGGTTACGATGCAACCTTCACAGGCTTAGAAACATTAAAAATCAAAGAAACGGACCGCGTGAAGGCTTTGCAAAATGAACTGGCTAAGATCGGCGTAAAGCTGATCGAAAAAGGACAAGTCTATAAGCTTGATTGCAGCGAAAAGCACATTCCGCAGAAGGTATTCATCAATACTTATGACGATCACCGCATGGCGATGGCTTTTGCACCATTGGCACTAATCGTACCTGAGATGGAGGTTGAGGACTTCGGAGTTGTAGTAAAATCATACCCGACTTTTTGGACGGATTTGCAAAAAGTAGGATTTGACGTAAAGGGATTTGGCGAAGGAGGCGGCACCCATTCGGTGACGCAACGGGCCAAAGTGGAGGTTTATCCTCCTCAGAATAACAAAAATAAACATTAATTAATCTGCACATTTGCACATAAGCACATTTGCACATCTAAAAACATGGCAGGCAACTCATTCGGGCAACTATTCAGGATAACGACATTCGGCGAATCGCATGGCGAGGCTATCGGCGTCATCATCGACGGCTGCCCGGCGCAACTGGATATCGATCTTGAGTTTATTCAGTCCGAACTGGACAAGCGTCGCCCTGGCCAGTCGAAGATCACCACGCAGCGCAAGGAAAGCGATACGGTGCAAATACTTTCCGGCGTTTTCGAAGGCAAGACTACTGGTACGCCAATTGCCATGATCATCCCTAACGAGGACCAGCGCTCTAAAGATTATTCACATAACGTGGACGTTTATCGTCCCTCCCACGCGGATTACACTTACCAAACCAAATATGGTCACCGCGACCATCGGGGCGGAGGGCGCTCATCGGCGCGGGAAACCGCGGCGCGTGTGGCAGCCGGAGCAATCGCCAAATTACTACTGAAAACACAGGGTGTTGATGTCGTGGCCCATGTTAGCAGCGTCGGCAGGATCAATGCGCCAAACGTAGAGATCAGCAGTGCGGAAGAATTTATCGAAGAACGCGAAAAGAATATCGTCCGTTGTGCCGACCCGGCTACGGCAGAAGAAATGATCGCACATATTGATGCTGTCCGCAAAAGCGGCGACACGGTTGGCGGAAAAATTACCTGCTATATCCGTAATTGCCCGGTGGGTTTGGGTGAACCGGTATTTGATAAGCTGCACGCCGACCTTGGCAAAGCCATGCTGAGCATCAATGCCGTGCATGGTTTTGAATACGGGTCGGGCTTTGAGGGCAGCGAGATGAACGGTTCGGAACATAACGATATTTTTCTGCCGGGAACACCGGGCGAGGTCAAAACCCGCACTAACTTCTCCGGTGGCATCCAGGGCGGAATCAGCAATGGCATGCCAATAGAATTTAAAGTAGCTTTCAAACCCGTGGCTACTATCATGCAAGCACAGCCGACCATTGACAGCCGGGGCAATGAATCCGAAATTTCCGGCAAGGGCCGCCATGATCCCTGCGTAGTTCCCCGCGCCGTAGTGATCGTTGAGGCAATGGCGGCACTGGTAATTGCAGATCATTGGTTGAGGAACAGAAACGCTGTTTTGAGCTGAAAGCGGAAAGACCAAAGCTGAAAGCGATTACCTGCAAGGGGTTTACGGTAACCCAAATGTCAAAAACTTTAGCATTTTTCAACAGCTTTTCGCTTTCTGCTTTAAGCTTTCGGCTTTTCGCTAAATTTGGTAAATGCTTTCCTCTCCTATCCAATTATACAAAAAAGCATACAGTGGACTTTCGCGAAACAGCTGGTACCTGTGCCTGGTGATGTTCATCAACCGCAGCGGCACCATGGTGATCCCTTTCATGACCATCTACTGTCGCCACGAGCTTCATTTCAGCGTGACCCAGGCGACTTTAGTAATGGCCGCTTTTGGCGCAGGGTCGATATTGGGTGCCTTTATTGGCGGAAGAATAACGGATAAGGTCGGGTTTTACTACGTACAGGTAATGGCCCTGCTGATAGGTGGCATATTGTTTATGGTGCTTGGCTACCAGCAAACATTTCTATCAATAAGCGTCGGCGCATTTATATTGAGTATTTGCAACGAGGCTTTCCGTCCGGCCAATTCAACGGCAGTAGCCTATTACAGCAGCAGCGAGAACCTGACACGATCCAATTCGCTCAACCGTCTGGCGGTTAACCTTGGCTGGGCATTTGGGGGCTTGCTGGGCGGAACACTGGCCGGCATTAATTATCACTTACTGTTTTGGGTTGACGGCAGTACTAATATTTTAGCCTCTCTGCTCCTGCTCAAACTGATACCAGCTTCAAAAGTAATGAAGCAGATCCGGAAGTCTATATCTACCGGCAATGCTACATCGC
>JAFDZL010000553.1 GCA_018266935.1 Bacteroidota bacterium
ACAGCCGAAACCGCAGCAAGAACAACGAAAACCACAGGTTCAGCCGCAGCAGCAACCGGCACCGCCGCAAGTTCAACCACAACAGCCGAAACCGCAGCAAGAACAACGAAAACCACAGGTTCAGCCGCAGCAGCAACCGGCACCGCCGCAAGTTCAACCACAACAGCCGAAACCGCAGCAGGAACAACGAAAACCACAGGTTCAGCCGCCACTGCAGCAACCGGCACCGCCACAAGTTCAACCACAACAGCCGAAACCGCAGCAGGAACAACGAAGGCCACCGGTTCAGCCGCAGCCACAACCGCCGCAGCAAGTGCAAAAACCACGGCAAGAACAACGAAAACCACAGGTTCAGCCGCAGCCACAGCCGAGACCGCAACAGCAGCAAAGGCCGCAGCCACAGCCGCCAAAACAGCAGCCGCCGGTACGTCAACAACCAGCACGACCGCAGCAACAGCCGCCGCCTCGTCAGCCGCAACCGCAACAACCAAAACAACAACCGCCGGCAAAGCAACAGCCACCTCAGAGCTAGCGGTAATAACCGCTTGTACAAAGGCTGATAGTCAAATCGGGACTAACGCGGTAATACCGGAGATAAGGGAATAGTATCGGTAGAAATCACGATTCGAGAACTCTTTTCATTCCATTCCCGATCCCGGCCCTGATCATATTGCTGTAACCATTATCAGGCAGGAATCGGGTGTAGTCAAGTGCCAGTTCGTAATTTTTCAGGGCATTGCCGGCATCGTGCAGGTCTTCAAAACATTTGGCGATGTTGAGGTAAAGCGAGGGCAGAGTTTCTTTAACGCCCTCATCCTTTATTCTCAGCGCAAAATAGAGTGCCGTCTCATCCCAGGTCAGTTTATCGTTGACATTATTTTGGTGCCTGGCGACGTAATGCGCGGCGATGAATTTTTCCTGGTCGTCAGATGCATCAGCCCAGGCTTTATCGAACAGCGCTGCAGCTTCTGCGTGTTTAGCCTCGCCTTCAAGCAGCATCCCCTGCGCGCAAAGTTTCACTATTGGATTTTCAGGATCGAAATGCATGGTCTTGTAGTAATTCTATGGCATCGGCTGCAAACTGCAGACCGCAAACTGCCGACTATTTCTTCAACCCGATCTCCCTCAAACGCTCATCCAGGTACTCGCCAGCCGTCATATCGCTGTACATTTTAGGATGTTGGGCATCTATGCACGATTCCAGGCAGGTCAGGTCCATATCCGATTTAGGGTGCAGGAAGAACGGCACCGAGTAACGCGATTTATTCATTTGTTCGCGCGGCGGGTTAACTACGCGGTGCGTTGTCGATTTCAGTTTGTTGTTGGTCAGGCGCTGCAGCATATCACCCACATTCACTACTATATCCTCGCCATGGGCTTTCACCGGGTACCATTCGTCTTCGCGGGTCAACACCTCAAGGCCGTCGGCACTGGCGCCTATCAGCAGCGTGATCAGGTTAATATCCTCATGCGCCCCGGCGCGAACCGCATCCGGCGGTAAGGCATCAGGGTCGGTTATCGGGAAATAATGCAGTGTGCGCAGTATGGAGTTTCCGTTGTGCACCTTATCATCAAAATAATCTTCGGGAAGGTCCAGGTAAACCGCTATAGCACGTAACAGGTACTTGCCATCGGCTTCCAGTTTTTGGTAAACCTCTCTTGTCGTCGAGTTGAAATCGGACAATTCATCCACAACGACGTTTTGCGGGTATTCGTCTTTCACCGGGTCGCCGTCGGTAACGTACTGCCCTATTTGCCAGAACTCTTTCAGATCAGGTACTTTGAATCCTTTAGCGGTTTCTTTTCCTTTGCTGGTATAGCCGCGCTGTCCTGCCAGTTCCGGTATCTCATATTTCAGCTTGACATCCTGCGGAAGGCCGAACAAAGCTTTCACCTGCGTATATAATTTATCGATCAGCTCTTTACTCAAACTATGATTAGTAATGGTCACAAAGCCAGTGTCATTAAAGGCTTTACCTATATCATTCGAAAACTGTTTTCGTTGAGCCGGAGTACCGTTAACATACGCGTTAAGATCGAGGCGGGGGATGTTCACTGAACCCATAACCGTTTAGATTTTGATGCCGGTAAAATTATCAATTATCCGATTAGGTCGGGACACGGCATGAGTTAATTATTTTCATTTTGTTGATTATTAAATAGTTAACAAACAAACAATTTTTACCATTAAACACTTTATTTAACACTAAGTCAAACCAATTAAATACAGGTTATAAATTGTAAGACAATGAAAATTCTAAATAAAATATTAAGTATCGGCCTGGTAGCGTTTGCGCTAATGCTGATATCCCCTAAGCATAGCGTAGCCCAGGGCTATGTTACCGACCAGGAATTTTATGATAACCTGGCCCCGTATGGTACCTGGGTCAGTGATGATGAATATGGCGCCGTATGGGTGCCTAACGTTGACGAAGATTTCAGACCATACGAAACGCGCGGGCACTGGGTCATAACCGAATACGGAAATACCTGGGTGTCAGACTATCCATGGGGTTGGGCCACATTTCACTATGGCCGCTGGCGTTACGACGATTATTATGGCTGGGAATGGATACCTGGTCATCAGTGGGCGCCGGCCTGGGTGGCATGGCGCCACGGCGGCGGTTACTATGGCTGGGCGCCATTAACGCCTGGCATCAGCATAAGCATTTCTATAGGCGGTGGTTATCATGTACCCGATAATTACTGGGTATGCGCCCCCGAGGCTTATATTACAAGCCCGCGAATCTATGATTATTGCGCTCCCCCATCACGGTCAGTGACTATTATTCATAATACTACGATCATTAATAATACCTATGTGAATAATAATGTGACCTATATAGCGGGGCCGAAAGTGTCGGAAGTAAGACAAGTTACACACAATAACGTGACCGTTTATAATATCAACAATGCCAGCAGGCCAGGCACGGCCAGGGTACAAAACAATACGGTTAATATTTACCGTCCTGCGGTTCAAAAAGCTCCGGAGGCGCACCCGGCACGTGTGATTGATGCCAATGCTTATAAAAGTCAGCATCCCGACGCAAGCGTAGCTAACCGGCAAAACGCGTCCGTCAATCATGCTAATGCGGCACGCCTGGCAGCCGTAGCACATAGTAGCGCGCCTGACAACAAGGTTGTGAGGGTCAATCAGCCGGTTAGGACTCAGCCTAACGTTCAACCAAACCGCCAGCCGGAGCAGCAACGTCCGCCGCAGGCCATACAGCAGCAGCAGCAAGTTGATCAGCAACGGCAAAAAGCTGCACAGCAGCGTCAGCGTGCCGATCAGCAACATCAGCAGCAACAACAACCTGCCCAACAGGTTCAGCAACGGCAACAGGAATTGCAGCAGCAACGTCAACAACAAGCTACCCAGCAGGCTCAGCAGCATCAACAGGAATTGCAGCAACAACGCCAGCAACAGGCCGCTCAGCAAGCCCAGCAACGCCAGGAGCAAATGCAGCAGCAGCGACAACAGCAAGCCGCTCAGCAGGCTCAGCAACGCCAGCAGCAAATGCAGCAGCAGCGTCAACAGCAAGCCGCTCAGCAGGCTCAGCAACGTCAGCAGCAAATGCAGCAACAACGTCAGCAACAGGCCGCTCAGCAAGCCCAGCAACGCCAGGAGCAAATGCAGCAGCAGCGTCAACAGCAAGCCGCTCAGCAGGCCCAGCAACGGCAGCAACAAATGCAGCAGCAGCGACAACAACAAGCAGCTCAGCAACGACAGCAGGCTCAGCAACGCGCCCAACAACAACGGCAACAGCGTGATAAACAAAAGCAAGACGCGCCGCCGAGACAATAGCGACGTGCAGCACTAATCATTGAAAACGAAGCGTATGCAGATATTGTGTACGCTTCGTTTTTTAATGCGATTTGATACTTTATAAGGAAGAATTTAAATAATTAAAAATTTAACAAAATTTTAATCCTGTTGCTTTAATTTTAACAATTGATATTTTTTTAATGACGCAAGGTGTCACTTTTACACTATCGTCAAATTTTGATGCATCAAATGCTTGTGAAACAGTCTTCACTGCGGCGACGAAGGCGCAAATAACTTGCTTATTTCCAATTCGATTATATACATTTGCGCGATTTTTGATACCCCAAAATGAGTACTCATCTTAAGAAACTCTCGGCCGCCGGGATGCTGATCACCCTCGGGATCATTTTCGGCGACATAGGCACATCACCGCTTTATGTTTTTCAGACCCTGATGACCGAAGGCAAAGATGCCAGCGAAACCTTCGTATTCGGATGCTTGTCCTGTATTTTCTGGACGCTTACGCTGCAAACCACCTTTAAATATATCGTGATCACGCTGCAGGCGGATAACCACGGTGAAGGCGGTATTTTCTCGCTTTATGCCCTGGTAAGGCGCTACGGCAAATGGCTGGCCATACCGGCTATCATCGGTGCAGGTACGCTGTTGGCGGATGGTATTATCACTCCACCGATCTCCGTGGCGTCGGCTATCGAAGGTTTGGGACAGGTACCAAATCTCGCCGATGTGATGATCCCCGGCAGCAAGATCATCCTGATCATCGTGTTAAGTATTATCGTTTTGCTTTTCCTCTTTCAGCAATTCGGTACCAAGGTAGTTGGCGGCGCCTTTGGTCCGGTTATGCTTGTTTGGTTTCTGATGATAGGTATTATCGGTTCCCTGCAGATCGTTCACTATCCGTCGGTATTTAAAGCGCTAAACCCCTATTACGCCATAGATATGCTGGTCACGCATCCAGAAGGATTCTGGTTATTGGGCGCGGTTTTCCTGTGTACTACGGGCGCCGAGGCATTGTATTCGGATCTGGGCCACTGCGGCCGAAAAAATATCCAGATGACCTGGATATTTGTAAAAACAGCTTTGCTGCTAAGCTATCTGGGGCAAGGCGCGTGGGTGTTGACCCATGGTTCGCATATTAATTTTGAAACGGTCAATCCATTTTATTCTATCGTCCCACATAGTTTCCTGATTCCAAGCGTCATCATCGCCACGTTTGCGACTATCATCGCCAGCCAGGCTTTGATCAGCGGTTCGTTTACATTGATCAGTGAGGCGATCAGCATGAACTTATGGCCGCGCATAGCGGTAAAATATCCATCCAATATCCGCGGGCAGATCTATATCCCAGCTATAAATTGGGTGCTGTGCATAGGATGTATCGCTGTAACACTTTACTTCCAAACTTCAGCTGCTATGACTGCCGCCTATGGCTTCTCGATCACCATCGCCATGCTGATGACCACGCTGTTAATGTCGTACTATATGCGCTATAAACGGCATTGGCCCCTGTGGATAGTCATCCTGATATTATGCGTATTTGTTACGGTTGAATCTTCATTCTTCGTGGCAAATTCCGTCAAGATCGTGAAACGGCTATTCTTCCTGGTATTCGAATTCGGATTGATCTTTACCATGTACACATGGTTCAAGGCGCGCAAGATCACCAATCGGTTTCTGCACTTTGTCGATCTGAAGGATAAGGTGCCGCTGCTAAATGCGTTGAGCGCCGACCAGAGTGTTTCGAAATTTGCAACGCACCTGGTTTATCTGACCAAGGCAAACAACAGCAAACAAATAGAGGAAAAAATATTATATTCCATACTAAGCCGCAAACCAAAAAGAGCTGACACCTACTGGTTCCTCCACATCGAGCGGATGGACGACCCATACACCATGGAATACAGCGTTGAAGAGCTTGAACCAGGCAAGATCATCCGGGTCGAATTCCGCCTTGGATTCAGGATACAGCCGCGCATCAACGTACTTTTCCGAAAAGTGGTCGAGGACATGGTGAGCCGGAATGAGGTAGATATCCTAAGCCGCTACGAATCGTTGCGGCGATTTAACCAAACGGCTGATTTCCAGTTTGTCATTATTGAGAAATTCCTTTCATATAATAACGAGTTCAGCATCAAAGAAAGCTTTATCCTGAACAGCTATTTTGCGATAAGAAAAATCGCTCAGACAGAAGCCAAAGCCTTTGGTTTGGATACCAGCGAGACGCGTGTGGAAAAGATACCGCTGGTAGTAAAACCAGTTACCAATATCGTGCTGAAGCGTGTGGATCCTGAACACCATTATACAAATGAGCAATATTAAAACATGAAATTTATATTGACGGGTCCAAATAATATAAAAACTTAACAATCTTTATGATTAAGTAAATGGCGTTCTCGTTAAATAGAACGCCATTTATGTTTATATCAGTCAACACAGCCGACGGCGTAATAATATTTATTATTATTAAGTTTTCTTCAATTGATAAATATTACATTTGATTTTGTGTAGAAACAACTGCCTCCTTTAATTGTTAATCCGCAATGAGAAAAAACGTGTTCCTATTAGCCACTGACCCGAAAAATCCCAATCGGGGTGTGATCCATGCCCGGGATTCGGGACTTAAAATCAGCGTGCATTGTCTCGATGGCGAACCGTTCAAACCCGACTGTAGCGAAATACAGCTATATGGCCGCACCGAAGACAAGATGTATGTATTTGAAACCATCGGCATCGCTTCGGATGACGCGATCGATATTGTCGGGGCTATACAGTGGTATGGAGGATATATCCATTGCCCCGACATGGTTATTGTACACGAAGATCCGCGCACGGATAAAGAAATAGCAATATAAACCGGTTTTAGGATGCCCTTTCAACAGGATGGATAGTATCAAAGAGCAGCTATACAGGATGTGCGTCGATTACGTACAAAAACGCATCAACGAGGCCCGGCAGGCCATCGCGGATGCGCAGGAAGCCGCAGATGAAGAAACCAAAAGCAGCGCAGGCGATAAATACGAGACGGGCAGGGAAATGATGCAGCAGGAAACCGGCCGTAACCAGGTGCAGCTAAACGAAGCTAACAAACTGATGGTGCAGTTAAGCAGTATTAGTTATAGTACCACCTCATCTTCAGCCAACCCGGGCAGCCTGGTGGATACCAACCTCGGCAAATTCTTTATAGCGATAAGTGCGGGCACCCTAAATTTAGGTTCGCAAACCTATTACGCGGTTTCCCCGGTATCGCCTATCGGCATACAACTACACGGCAAGAAAGCGGGCGATGAATTCAGTCTCAACGGCAGGGAATACCGTGTAGAGAAGGTGGCCTAAGCGACACTCATGTAGCTTTTGAACTTGCTTTCTATCTCTTTTGCTTTCTCGATAATACTCCCGTCGCCGACCAGCGAATCGATATCCCTAAGGGGGCTTATGAGGCTTTGGTTGTATATTTTACCAAAAGGGGAATATTTAAGTTCAAACCCCCATTCTTCCGTTAAGAAATTATACACTTCACGGTCCCTTATTTGGAGTAATTCATAATTGATCACCAAATGATCTTTCGGTGGCAAGTTCTCCAACATACGCAGGATTTGTTCATTATAATCTATCCACACCTGCAAAAAGTGAGGGGCAAACTGCCTGTAGTACCTGGATCGTTTACGAGCTTTTCTGAACAGATTCCATTTCAATCTCGTCAGAAAACTTCTGTTTCTGTATCCTTTGTCCACCAGGTCGAATTCCCGCTTTAACAGCGAATTTACTACAGATGCATGATCGCGGACAATCACCAGATATTTTGCATCCGGTATCAGATACCTGTAAGTATCAAGGAACAGGCAGGTACGCGGCTCTTTCCAGCCCCACTGATCAAAGTGACGTTTCTTCACTTCAAGAACCGCTTTCAGCTTTTCCAACTGATATTCCGAAATCTGTATGGGTTTATGATAGATAAGGCCGGTGGCAGGATAACCATTGCTGGAAAGTATTTCTTCATGTATCCGCAAAAACTCCACATCCTCGTAGTGGCCTTCTTTGTTGCTTTCATTAGCACCGACAAGGCATTCACCCACTTGTAATCCACAGTGGGATAACCAATTAGTTATCAAAGAGGTTCCCGAACGGTGCATTCCCGTCACTATCAATACCTTCGGTTGCATGTAAATTTCAGCTACATCTTAACGCTTAACTAACGGTACGGCTATGAAACATGCGCATACCGGTTATACATATATTTTTCCTTTACGATGTTCCTAACGATGAATGACCGTATTTCATTCACGCATTCTTTTATGCCGTTGTTATCAGTATTTATATAAAGGTCTGGTGAGGAAGGTGTTTCAAAAGGGTCGTTAATGCCCGTCAGGTTGCCAAGTTTATCCGGATGTCCCTCGGGCAATAAAGCGCGTTTGTAAAGCCCTTTGGTGTCCCTTGCAATGAGCACATCAATAGCACAATCCACGTGAACCACCTTCACGTTCCTGTAAGTTCTCACCAATTCCTGACGAATGGAATCGTAGGGATTAATGGCGCTGATGATGGTAATAATATTATGTGATGAGAATTTGTTGGCGATGAACCCGAGACGCCGGATATTTTCAAACCGGTCTTCCATGGAAAAGCCGAGGTCTTTGAACAGCCGCTGCCGGTACTCGTCGGCATCGATGATCTCGATAAAAATGTCTTCTGATGCGAGCTTATGCCGCACTTTTTCAGCCAGGGTAGATTTTCCCGCGCCTGATAACCCGCAAAAAAGTAATATCATAGTGTAGTTTCTTTGGTTTCCAAATAGGAGTAGTTGTTATTACTCGTCCGGGGTATCAAATGATCAGTTATTTTATTAAGTATTTACAACCGAATTAGTTTTCAAATATTGCAGGTATATCGGCTAAATAGCGATTTGTATCGATTTATTTACATTATGACTGTAGCATAAACACGTATTACTACGTAGGAAATACCGTTAAAACACTGTGCATAATATACAGCCGTCTCCATACTTTTGATGAAGACCCTGACCGTATGAAGAAGATCATTTTTATCGATGATAGCCCGCTCGATCATTTTATACTAAAAAGAATACTCACCAAATACCAGCTTGATCACGAGGTAAATTGCACACCCAACGGCGAAGAAGTGCTGGGTTTCCTGTCGAAGAACCGTTTGAATAGATCCATGCTCCCTGATATCGTGTTGCTCGACCTCTATATGTCTGATTTTGACGGCTGGGCCTTCCTCGAAAAGATGCAGTACGTGTATCCTCACTTATCAAAGCCTTTAAAGCTGCATATTTTGTCCTCGTCCATCAATCCGCGCGATATACAATTGGCAAAACAATTTCAATTCGTCAAATCATTCATTTTCAAACCTATAACCAAAGAAGTGCTGGAAAGTTTGATCGATGATGACGTATCCGGCGGCGAGCAGGACAGCGCATAAAAAAAAGCCGCTTTGAGTTGGCGGCTTTTTTGTGGGAGCAACAGGGTTCGAACCTGTGACCCTCTGCTTGTAAGGCAGATGCTCTGAACCAGCTGAGCTATGCTCCCTTTGTTTTGGGACTGCAAATATAGAACCCCTACGCGATTCGGCAAAAAATAATTTATATTTTTTTAAAACGCCTTTTTGCCTAATGTGCAAGGCATGCCTTGAATACTTATATCTTTGATTTACCATTCACAGGACCATAAAAAGCTTCAAAGCATGAACCCACTCAACCGCAGGCAATTCGTACAATCATCGGCCATTCTTGCTTCGTCTCTCCTCGTGCCATTTGATCTCAAGCCTGTACGAAGCAAGGTTTTACTGTCATTTTCAACCCTGGGCTGTCCCGATTGGGGTTTCGGGCAAGTAGTGGATTTTGCGTCGACAAATGATTACCAGGGCATCGAGCTGCGCGGCATTAAGCGGCAAATGGACCTGGTTCAATGTCCGGAGTTTAAAGATACAGGTAGCCGCAAAGCTACCTTGCGAATGATGAAAGACAATGGGCTTAAATTTTCTGATCTCGGTTCATCCGCGAGTTTACATTTCCCTGAAGGACCGGAAAGAACGAAAAACCTGGACGAGGCAAAACACTTTATAGACCTGGCGCACGAAATTGAATGCCCTTTTGTCCGGGTGTTCCCCAATGAATTTCCTAAAGGACAGGAGAAACAGGCGACATTGGACTTAATATCGGGCGGTTTGCTTACACTTGCCAGATATGCCGAAGGCAGTAAAGTGTCCGTGCTGGTGGAATCGCACGGCGACCTGGTCCATTCGGAAGATATTGAACAAGTATTGAAGGCCGCCTCGCATAAACACGCCGGGATGATATGGGACGTGGTCAATATGTGGTCGGTCACCAAAGAGCCGGTGGCCCAGGTTTTTGAGCGGCTAAAAAAATATATCCGCCATACCCATATTAAAGATGCAAAAGTAGATGGAGCCGACGTAAACTATGTTTTCTTAGGGAAAGGCGACGTGCCGATTTTTGAATCCATCGACCTGCTTATAAGAAACAACTATGCTGGCTATTACAGTTTTGAATGGGAAAAGTTATGGCATCCTGAACTGCCAGCCCCCGAACTTGCACTGGCTGATTACAGCCAGGCAATGGAAAAGCATCTTGGCTTATAGTACCTGAAATGCTGAGAATCTTAGCTATTCTTTATTGAATCGTTCAAAATACGCGCGTTCTAAGTCTTCCCTGTTATCCGGATGAGCCAGATCGATCAATGCTCTTGCACGCTGTTTCAGGTTTTTGCCAAACAGGTCAACCGCGCCGTATTCGGTCACAACCCAATGAACGTGACTTCTTGTGGTTACAACCCCACCGCCTGACTTTAAAAAGTTGACGATACGGCTTAAGCCTTTACTCGTTTGCGAAGGCAAAGCGATGATAGGCTTACCACCCTTTGACAGCGACGCGCCCCTGATAAAATCCATTTGGCCTCCAACGCCCGAATATTGATACGTCCCGATCGAGTCGGCGCATACCTGGCCGGTCAGGTCGATCTCGATGGCGCTGTTAATAGCCGTTACTTTCGGATTTTGCCGGATAATACTCGTATCGTTCACGTAGCTTATATCCATTACCCGTATCCCGGGATTGTCATCGACAAAATCGTACAATTTGCGTGTGCCCGCCAGGAATGCTGTGACCGAACGGCCGGGGTTCAGTTTCTTCCGGCTATTATTGATAACGCCGCTTTCAATAAGCGGAATGATGCCATCGGAGAACATTTCGGTATGCAGCCCCAGGTCGCGGTGCCCTGTAAGGTTCTTAAGCACCTGGTCGGGTATGCTGCCTATTCCTGGCTGCAGCGTTGCCCCGTCTTCAATCAATTCGGCGACGTGTTTCCCTACTTTTTCCGTAATAGCGTTAGATGCGGCTGTATAATCCAGCACCGGTAGTTCGGACTCGTGCCATACCAGGGCGTTGATCCTGCTAATATGAAGAAACCCGTCGCCATGCGTTCTTGGCATCCGTGGATTTACCTGTGCTATCAATAGCTTTGCTGTATCCACAGCAGCCCGCGTGATATCGACCGAAGTGCCCAGCGAACAATAACCATGCTCGTCCGGCGGCGAAACTTGTACCAGCGCCACGTCCAGCGGCATTATATTCCGCCTGAACAGTTGCGGTATCTCGCTTAAAAATATCGGCACATAATCCCCGTCATCGCTGTTAGCGACATGCCTTGTGGGCGCCGAAACGAAAAGAGAATTGAAGAAAAATGATTTGCGGTGTTCGGGCTTGTCAAAGTTAACCGCTCCGAGCATAGTGATGCTGACAAGCTCGATATTGCTCAACTCCTTGTGCCTCGCTTGTAAAGCTTCAACCAGGTATGCAGGCGTGGCGGCGCTGCCCTGTATAAAAACGCGGTCGCCTGATTTTACCAATTTTAAGGCTTCCGAAGCGGTTATGTAATTCAATTGCTCCATGCACAAAAGTAATATGCCGCTTATGGGCAACTTTGAGCGGGCATCATCCTAAAAAATGATCTGCATCATTTTTTGATATTCCTGCCCTGCTTGCCTGTGGGTTCAATTTGATAAATAAAGCGGCCAGCTCTCCCCGATCTTTAACGACTTCTTCGTGTCCAGCCATCGCTGCTATCGCTGTATAAATATCCTCGCGCTTCTTTCCCTGCCCGCGCAGGTAACGCACCGATGTGTCGCCTGCTGATTTCGACAATTTCTTTCCGTTGTTTTCTGCGAGCAGGCCGTGATGATGAAAAGTGGTGCGCTGAAAATCGTCAAGCTGAAGGGCCGAAGCCAAATACAATTGCGCCAGCGTGGAATCCCACAGATCCACACCCCTGACAACCAAATCGATGCCGAAATGCACGTCGTCTATCACTGAAGCGAGTTGATAGGCGGGATAACCGTCCTTTTTCCTTACCACGAAATCTTGCATGGCAGTCGGAAGATGTGTTTTAATGATGCCATTATTCAGCGTATTGACATTTATCTCCGCCGAAGCATTTGTCTTTAACCGCCAACTAACGTCTTTCGCATCGAAGGGAATATTTTTATCGCGGCAGGTTCCCGGGTAAATTTCTCCTGCCTGGGCACGCGAGCAGGTACACGCAAACAGTTGCCTGCTTTGCTTAAGCTCGTCAAGCGCTTTATGATTCAAAGGCAGCCGGTGCCCCTGCGAAAATTCCGAGTCATAATCGGCAAAATTACGCGGCCCTTCATGCCAGGGTATCTCTAAAAAATTGAGCGTATCAAAAATATCCTGCACATATTCTTTTCGTACGCGGTCGCGGTCAAGGTCGTCGATGCGGAGCAGTATTTTTGCACCGGTTTGCTCGGCAACGGCAGCGGTAATAGCAAATGAAAGCACATTGCCCAGGTGCAGGAAACCGCTTGGCGTAGGCGCTACACGTGTCTTGCTAAACTGACGTTTGCTTTCCTCCATCGGGCATAAAGATGAGGAAAAACGGCAAAAATGCAGCTATTCTTTCGTCTTGCACTAACTTGGCAAAAGAGCTGATCTTATCTTCGCCGGAAAGCATTGAATTATTCGTGCTTATGAATTTAAGTTACGGCTGGAAATTTATAAATATCCCCAAAAGTTAGTATTTTTTGCCCTGATATTTCGTTTAATCTGATTGTGAAAAAAAGCAACCTTTTATTTTATATTATCCTCACTTTCGCGGTTGTCACGGCGGTTTACTCCAATCACTTTTACAACGGGTTCCATTTCGACGATAGCCATTCCATTTATGACAATGCGAACATCCGGAATCTAAAAAATATTCCGCGTTTTTTTAAAGATGGCACCACCAGCAGCATTTTGCCGCAAAATCAATCGTACCGTCCGGTAACTACCACGTCGCTGGCGATAGATTACTGGCTGGGAAATGGTTACGATCCGTTCTTTTTTCACCTGTCAACATTTATTCTTTTCCTGCTGCAGGGGCTATTGATGATATTGTTCTTCAATAAGCTTTACGGGCTATCGTCGGCCAATAAGAACGTCATTTTTGTAGCGCTTTTTGCAACCGCCTGGTACCTGCTGCACCCGGTCGAAGCTGAAACGGTGAATTACATCATCGCCCGTGCCGATATACAATCCACGCTTGCCGTCGTGGCAGGGTTCGCGTTATACACTTGCTCGCCTTTCTGCCGCAGGGCATTTCTTTACCTGCTGCCGGTGGCCATTGGCATCCTGGCGAAGCCGCCGGCTGTTATGTTCGCACCGATTTTCTTCATCTATGTTCTAATGTTCGAAGAAGGCGTGAGCCTTAGCGGGATCTTCCGGAAAACAAATCTAAAACCTTTGTGGAACGCTATCAAGCGGTCGATACCCGCTTTCATTGTTTGCGGCGGCCTGTATATATTAGTTGACCATTTCACCCCAAAAAGCTGGCAGCCGGGCGGCAACTCGCCTATGCATTATCTGATCACCCAGCCGTTCGTCATCCTGCACTATTTTGTGCAGTTGTTCTGGCCGACGGGCCTGAGCGCTGACACCGACTGGGCTCCTCTTACCAGCATCATGAATATCCGGTTCTTCGCGGGCTGCCTGTTCATCCTTGTAATGCTGATCATCGCTTTTTACACGTCGGCAAAAAAACATCTGCGGCCGATCAGCTTCGGGATACTGTGGTTCTTCCTCGCACTGGCCCCAACATCAAGCATCATCCCGCTTGGTGAGGTGCTGAACGATCACCGGATGTTCTTCCCGTTTGTAGGACTGGTGTTGAGTATAAGCTGGGCTATCGGTTTGGTAGTTTTTAAATTGATCGACAGGAAGATACTCCGCAATCCGAACCTGCTTTGGATACCCGTGCTCTTATTATTTATAGCCTGCGGATACGGTACCTGGAAACGCAACGAGGTTTGGCACAGCGAGGAAAGTTTGTGGCAAAATGTCACGTTGAAAAGCCCTAAAAATGGCCGGGGGCTAATGAATTACGGCAATATTCTTGAAGGTGAAGGCCGGTATGCCGAGGCGCAGCTCTATTTTGACCGAGCCTTGCAGTTAACGCCTGATTATTCTTATTTATATGTCAATATAGCCGTTCTGAAACAGAAAATGGGTTATTACAGCGATGCGGACAAATACTTCATTCAAGGCATCAGGCTGGGACCCAATTATCCTATTTTGTTCGAGCTTTATGGCGAATTTCTGTACGACACCAAACGCTACCGTGAAGCGGAGTGGGTGCTCGAAAAATCGCTCGGCATGTCAGAAGCCGACATGAACACGCGCCGCTACCTGATGAAAACTTTTGAGGCTTTGGGCGAATGGGCCAATTTGAAACTATTAGCAGAAGATACGCTGAAATTAGTTCCCGGCGATGCTGAAACGCTTGGCTTCCTGGAAGACGCTATGAAACAAAAGAACAAGGCCGATGTCCAATTGGAAAGAGCACAGCTGTCCCCAACCCCGGAAAACTACCTGCAACTGAGCCTTGATTATTACTTCGACGGCAGGTATGGTCTTTCCATCGATGCAGCTAATAAGGCACTCGCGCTTAGGCCGAATTATGCCGAGGCGTATAACAATATCGGCAGTGCCTGTATAGCGCTGCAGCAATTTGACAAGGCAACGAAAGCGCTGAAGAAAGCACTTAGCCTGAAACCGGACTACGAGCTGGCCAAAAACAATCTATCGCAGGCAGAGAATCATAAAGTTGACCCGATCACCGTGTTGAAACCACCTACGGCTGATGATTACATTAACCAGGGAAAACTTTACTTCGACTCGGGCTTATTTGGACTTTGTATAGCGGCGAGTGAGAGCGCCCTGGATATAAAGCCTGATGATGACCGGGCGTACAACAATTTGTGTGCATCTTTCAACAGTCTTCATAAATGGGATGATGCGATCAAAACCGGGCAAAAAGGCTTAGCTATAAACCCAAACAACCAGCTATTGCGGAATAACCTGGCCGTAGCCATGGCAATGAAAAATGGAAGCGCGAAGAAGTAACCTTATTTCTTTTTAAAGAAGAACGTTTTAATATCCGGCTCAGAATGCTGAATGACCGGCCTCATCAAGGATAAAGCACCGGCTATAAAGGTACCCCGGAACTTATTCATACCGCGGTCGGACAATATCCGCTCTTTTACAGTAGAGAAATCCAGTGAATCAAGCTTAAAAACTTCAGCACAGTCAAAACCATGCTTATCCAAAAGCATTTTCAGGTTTTGCTCGTTAAAATAATTCATGTGCGGGCTATGGAAATTGAATTGCCACATCCTCGTCAGCGAACTGTTCCAGCCAACGGCATGTAACAGCTTTGCCATCCGGTAAAAGAAGCCGGTGCTCATAGGTATATTGATGATCAGGACACCATCATCAGCCAGGTCCTGTTTCAGGCTTTCCACTAAACTGTTGATATCGGGGATATGCTCGAAAACGTCATTGAAGATAATAAAATCATATCCTCCCTGCCTTTTCGGACTCATATCGGGGTAAAAGCCATAAACAATATTAAATCCGCTCTTTTTATGGTACTCTTCATAGATATGCTCCGGTTCGATACCGGTACAATCGATGCTGTTGGCTTTACAGGTCTCGAGCCACCAGCCGTTGCCGCTGCCTATTTCGAGCCCATGTAATTCGCCCGTCTTTGCTTTTTGCAGTTCGCTAATAATGACCTTGAAATTCTTTAAGCGAAGATTTTTAAGGCCAACGTCCCGTGTAGTCGATTCAAGGTCCGATTGGAAAGAATGCTCAAACTGCGCATCCGAATGCAGCAAACCGCAATTACCGCACTCGTAAACATTAAAGCGCAGTTTATATTTCAGCTTAAGCGGGCTGCCGCAAACCGGGCAGGTAGAATTATCCATGTTATCGACCAATATAATATGTCATTCCCTTTACGTTCATGACTTTTTTTCGTCCAGGTGCTTTTTGAATTCTTCCTTCAGCAATGCGATTTCCTGGGCCAGTTTCTTATTATCATTATATAATTTGGATGCTACCACGCTTAAATGCAAAAGGTAAACCAGTATGGCAAAAATAAACCCTGTAAATACAAGATTCGCTGCAACGACAACCCCCGTCAGCCTGCGCAAAAGCTCCAGGCCGTCGGTCCAGAACGAGAACAGCAGCAGGAATACCGTGCATACGATCCAGACGATAGCGTATTCCTCGCGTAATTTGCCTTTGACGATAAGCCTCGATATATACAAGACAAACAAAATGTTTACGACAATGGTAATGATCTGTATCCTTAGCATAACGGTCAGGGTTTACGAATGAATGAAAAAAACATGGCCAGGCTTACCTTAAAACAATAATATAACGAGCCGAAACTTCGAATAGACGACTGCCCGCCCTGCCTTTCGGCCATGATCACCGGCACTTCGGCTATTTTCAGCCCGGCTTTTGAAAATACGACTAATGATTCCGGCTCAGGGTATTCGTCAGGATAGTTTACGGATGCCAACTTTATAGCTTTTCGGTCGAACAACCGGAACCCCGAAGTGCTGTCATAGACCTGCGCACCGGTCATCAGCCTGTTCACCCAGTGAAAATATTTGATACCCAAACGGCGTGCAAAGGATGATTGAAATCCCTCTTTCTCTAAAAACCTCGAACCGATCACAATATTTGCGCCGGTTTTGATATGATGATTGATCAATTTTGGCAATTCCTTAGGCGGGTGCTGTCCATCTCCGTCAAGTTGGATCGCTATATCGAAGTCGTTTTCACGGGCATATAAGATACCTGTCTGCACTGCTCCGCCAATACCCAAATTCACCGGCAGATCGATCACCGTTGCCTTATGCTTTTTGGCTACGGCCGAAGTGTTATCCTTTGAGCAATCATTCACGATCAGAGCTTCGAGTTGATAGCTATCCGGCAAAGCAGTCGATAGTAATTCGGGCAGTACTTTAGGCAGCGACGCTTCTTCATTATAGCAGGGTATTACGATCAGAACTTTACCTGGCATTCGTAGAATCGGTGGTTAACGGGTTGTTAATTCTTAACGGTGAAATTAAAGGTTTTTCTCAAAATTATAGAAGTGTTTCATTCAAGAATCTCTCCAACCAATTAAACCCTTGAACCGTATTATGGTCTGTTACTAAAAGACAACAAATCATATATGAAAATATTTATACCTCTATTCATCATAACAACGCTCATTATAACAAGCGTTTCCTGCAAGAAATCTACGGTCAACCCTGCATCTCCTACCTCTCCGACTACACCAGCAAAGCCGACAAGTTACGATTTCAGCGCAGTGGACAAGGTTTTGAATGATTCGGTGCCGGTTAAATTCAACGGCATCTGCTATGCCCTGATCGACATTAACGGCCAAACGGCCTATAGTAAAAGCTTCGGCGGCTATACAGGCGATACACGCGAACTGCTCGCTTCCTGTTCCAAGTGGCTATCTGCCGGGGTATTGATGAGCCTGGTGGACGAAGGTAAGCTAAAGCTTAGCGATACCGTCGGCAAATACTTGCCTAATTTCACCAAATATCATAAGGGTAATATCACTATCGCGCAATTATTTTCGCATACCTCGGGTTTTCCGGGCCAGTCGGATAAGAATTACGAAGG
This sequence comes from Bacteroidota bacterium, assembly GCA_018266935.1. Taxonomy (GTDB): domain Bacteria; phylum Bacteroidota; class Bacteroidia; order Sphingobacteriales; family Sphingobacteriaceae; genus Mucilaginibacter. The sequence goes on from JAFDZL010000553.1 coordinate 17,805, forward strand.
CAATCCTCTATTTACCTTGTCCCGGGCTGCTGATTCGATCGCCAAAAATGTACCACTACTTGCGGCCCCCGGCAAACAGTTTTACTATGGCGGCGTGAGCATGCAGGTGGCCGGTCGTATTTGTGAAGTAGTGTCAGGTGAAAGCTGGGCAGCCCTGTTCAATGAAAAAATCGCTGCCCCGCTGGGGATGACCAATACCGATTACGGCCTGTCATTAAACCCGGGTATTGCCGGCGGCGCCCGCAGTACACCGAATGATTATATCAAATACCTGAACATGATCATGAACGACGGAGTTGCCGCCAATGGCACAAGAGTGTTAAGCCAGGATGCGATAAACGCCATGGAGCAGGGTCAGACAGCCAACGTATCCGTAGCTTATACGCCTTACCCGCTGTCGCTTTTGCAAACCAATAACTTTTATGGTATCGGCAACTGGCGCGATGTGACCGGCTCAGGCGACACGCTGATCGAGGATAGCAGCCCGGGTGCATTCGGCAGTCATCCCTGGATTGACCGCAGTCGGAAAGTTACGGGCATCATTTTCACCTACCTCCCCAACCAGGGCTATGTAGCTACGATATGGACGTGTTTGAACGTGAGGAGCCTTGTAAGGGGAATTGTGCCTCAGTAAGTGTTACTGTGAATCGTTAGATTGTAATTGTTGCCTAACTCAACACCTCCTCCAACACCTCGTGTGATTTGATGTTGCCGAAACCTTCAATGTGTAACGCGTAATATTCGAGCAACTTTTGCAAAAGATAGCGGCGTTCGTCGTTGCTGAAATGTAAATTACCCAGGTTTTCAAAATTGATTTGCAGTAAAAGATAAAAATTCTGCGTATGCGGGGGTGAAAGATAATATAACCCTTGCGGTTTATACCGGCTGAACGTACCGTCTTTCATATCGAAATAATCCATGCCTTCAGCCTTAACCTGCTCAGGATAAAAGCCCAGGTAACGGCTTAACCTAATCATAAAAAGCAGGTGAAAATTGGCAAGGCCTCCGGTTTGATTGTCGAGCCATTCGATGGCATTGAAAATAAAATCGAATAAATTTTCATCAGCCGACTGCTGCCTGACAGCTTTATATAGCACCTCGTTCAGAAAAATAGCAATACCGCTTTTGATCACATCGTAGGGAATACTTTGCAAAACCGGCGAAGCTTTCAATTCAGAAATGCGTTGTACCTGGCCGGTGTTCCTATGGTACACCACCATATCCAGCAAATGCAGCGGCTGCAGCATATTGCGGGTGATCTTTGCTTTTGGCTTTTTTACGCCATTAATGATGTAGGACTGCAGCCCGAACTTTTCTGTAAACACCTGGACGATCACACTGCTTTCGCCGTAATCGGTCGTCTTGAAAACGATGCCACGTGTTTTATGCAGCATGATGGAACAGGGCTATCACCTTGGGCAGAAATATCACCAGGCCGATCACCAGCGCGGTAACGGCGGTAAGCAGCACCGCGGCCGCACACATGTCTTTGATGTGGCCAGCTTTTTTGTTGTATTCCGGGGATACAAGATCGACCAGCAACTCAAGCGCCGTGTTGAACGCCTCGGCAGCCAGTACCAAACCGATAGCCAGGATGACCCACAGCCATTCCGCCGCCGAAATGTGCAATCCATATCCGAGGCCAATAACAGCTATGGCGCAAACTAAATGCACCCTGAAATTGAGCTGGGTTTTTATGGCGTAGGAAACCCCTTTGAAAGCATAACCGAAGCCGCGGATAAATTTGTTCATTAGAAAGTCACGAATTACACGAATAATAGAATTCCACGAAATTACACGAATTTAAATTAGTTTAATTCGTATAAATTCGTGGAATTCGTGTCACTCCTATGGATCTCAAACTCAAAGATAAAGTCGCCCTTGTACTTGCAGCCAGCAAAGGACTTGGCCGGGCTTCAGCATTGGCACTATCCGCTGAAGGCGCCAAAGTCGCTATCTGCTCGCGTAACGAAGATGAATTGAAAAAAACAGCCGCCGAAATCCACAAAGAAACCGGCAATCCTGTAATCGCTATCACTGCTGACGTGTCGGATGGCGAGCAAGTGCTCAGCCTCATCGAAAGAACAGCCGAAACCTTCGGCGGGATCGACATCCTGGTCAATAATGGCGGGGGCCCTCCTTTCGATAAGTTCGAGAATTTTGATGATGGAGCCTGGCAGAAGGCATTTGAGCTAACTTTGCTGGGCTTCTCGCGGACAAGCCGCGACGTATTGCCTTATATGAAGAAAGCCGGCGGAGGACGCATTATCAATATCATCAGCGGGTCGGTAAAATCAGTGCTGAACAATGCCGTGCTTTCCACCGCCATGCGCATGGGCGTGGTGGGTATGGCCAAATTAATGGCTGATGAATTGGGGCCTTATCAGATCACGGTAAATAATATTGCACCCGGGCTGATCTTGACCGACCGCGTGAAAGAAGTATTGCCTAAAGACGTCGGTCACGAGCAAGCGCTGAAAGAACGGGCCAAAACCATTCCCGTAGGTCGTATCGGCAAGCCTGAAGAATTAGGCGCCCTGGTGGCGTTCTTAGCTTCAGAGCAGGCCGCTTATATCAGCGGAACGACGATACAGATCGATGGCGGGTCGACTAGGGGAATTCTTTGATTTCGAATGTCGAATGTTCAATTTCGAATTTGAGAGGGTGGCAGGGCGAAGCAACAATCGGGTGAGTCAATTATAATGCTTTCTGTTTTCGGTAGAGTTTTATGGAATAAATCAGACTTGAAACAAATACCGGCGTCGTCAAACCAATACCAAAACTCATCCATTTATCCAAGGCGGAATTTTGTCCGCTCCTGAGATCAATAATGAGACAAATCGCGAACAGCACCACGCTCAAAATGGCTGTGAATAATTTGAATTTCATAGGGCCAATATAGCTTTTAATATTAAAAATCCGTATTTTTGCCACCTCGAAAATTTGAGGTGGAACATATTGATGTACAAGGAATATAAGCAGCTAAATTTATCGCAGATAGGCAAGGATGTACTCAGCTTCTGGAAGCAGAACAACATCTTTGAAAAAAGTATCACCAGCCGTCCGGAGAACAATCCCTATACCTTCTACGAGGGACCGCCGTCGGCTAATGGCATGCCCGGCATCCACCACGTGATGGCGCGGTCTATCAAAGATATTTTTTGCCGCTATAAAACCCTCAAAGGCTACCAGGTAAAACGCAAAGGCGGCTGGGATACGCACGGTTTGCCTATCGAGCTGGGCGTAGAGAAAACTTTGGGAATTACCAAAGACGACATCGGCAAAAAGATCTCGGTCGAAGATTACAACGAAGCCTGCCGCAAGGAGGTAATGAAGTTCACCGATGTATGGAACGACCTGACCGAAAAGATGGGCTATTGGGTTGACCTGAACGATCCGTATATCACCTACAAAAATGAATACATCGAGTCACTATGGTGGATATTAAAGGAACTTTATAACAAGGGTTTGCTTTATAAGGGTTATACTGTTCAGCCTTATTCACCGAAATCAGGTACCGGTCTAAGCTCGCACGAGCTGAACCAGCCGGGTACTTATAAGATGGTGAAGGATACCACCATCGTAGCGCAATTCCACCTGAAGAACGATCAGAAACATCCTTTGATGCCCTTGCTTTTTGAAGGCGATGAGGACACTGTGATCCTGGCGTGGACGACCACCCCCTGGACGCTGCCATCAAACTGTGCGCTGGCCGTGGGCGAGGATATTGATTATGTGAAGATCAAAACCTTCAATCCTTATACCTTCAAGCCGGTGAGCGTGATCCTGGCGAAGGAACTGGTAAGCAAATATTTCAAAGCTGAAGGCGAAAATGCTTCGTTTGAAGACTATAAAGAGAACGACAAAGTAATTCCATGGAAGGTGGCGGCAACCTTTAGAGGTTCGGACCTGGTTGGCTTACGCTATCATCAGTTGATGCCTTATGTAACCAACGCCGACCTGGAAAAGAATGCCTTCCGCGTTATCCCGGCTGATTTTGTGACTACTGAGGATGGTACGGGTATCGTACACACCGCTTCAGTTTTTGGTGCGGACGATTTTCGTGCCTGTAAGGAACAGGGGGTACCGTCGGTATTGGTGCTGGACGAGAACGGCAAAGAAACGCCGCTGGTTGACAAACAGGGGCGCTTTGTAAAAGAAGTGACCGATTTTGCCGACCGCTATGTAAAGGAAGAATATTATACCAAAGCTGAACGCGACGAACCGGGCTTCAGGGCCACGGACGTGATGATCGCCATTAAGCTGAAGGAAGATAATAAGGCATTCGACGTACGCAAATACGATCACA
>JAFDZL010000554.1 GCA_018266935.1 Bacteroidota bacterium
ACACTCCTTAACTTCAAAGCATCCAGGTAATAACGTTGTAACCGAGCTGGTTCGATTGTATTAGTCAATTCAAGACAGGCTTTATAAAGTTTCACCGGTTGAACATCTGGCAAAACGCCGAAAAGTTGTCGTACTATGTCAAGAAATTCGCCCTTACGCAGCGATTTCATCATCGTTTGGTTACATAAACCGGAATTGTCAGAAATTGCTTCGCGGTTTGTTAACAATTGCGATCGTTCATCAAATTCAATAATGCCAACCTTTTCGTCAATGATTGCTTTGTATTTTTCGGTTAAGCTATAATGCGTCACCAGGTACACTGCCGAAAAGACTTTAAAGTAATCCGACAGTTGTGTCGTCAACCGGTCTGCATTGTCTAATTCTGTTTTTATCTCAAAAACTTTATTTGTTCCGTTAATAAGCACCATATCAGCAACCGATTTACCTAAACGGAATTCATTTAGTATGATCGTATCATGAAAGGTATAGTGCTGTAACACAAAATCACTTAGCAGTTTGGTTTTATAGACATATTCATGTCGATAATCCTGTTGGAGGTGCGCGTAAGAGTGGTCTAGTAGATATTGCAGCGAACAGTTTATTGGTAGCATCGTACCGCCTTTTTCAACAGTACGTTTCAGTTGCCGACCATACGTTTTTGCCCCCGTAGGAGTGGCCATTTTACGAAAGCCGGCGTTAGAGATCAAGCGGGCTAATGTCCGTGAATTGATCTGTACATCAATGGCAGCATCCGGCATGTGGCAAAAATATCAACAATTAAATTTAAATAATAATTTATTAATATCCGGTAGTGTCTCAGTTTGAATTTATTTTTCAATTTCACGAAAACGGCATCCGTGAATTTTGGGTGACCATTAATCTGCTTCAAAAAGCCTTTTAAATCTACTCTCATTGGTATTGTTGAATAGATTATAAAGGTAAAAATCTATGCAAATCATTGAGATTATAGTATATAACGCAGCGAAAAAAGGCAGTATTATATCCCAATAAAGGTATCTGCCTTTGTTATCAAAAGAAATCCAACGTTGTGCACCTTCCATTATAACAGATACTATGGTAATAGATAAACCAATTGAAAATCCTACTATAAACATATTTTGAAAAGAGAAAAAAAATTTAAGTCTTTCTTTTCTCAAAGACTTCATGGTCATCTTATCTTGAAAAATTGAAGGTGGATACTTTTTATTGAGCATAATGTTTAAAGACCTGCTTAGTGCTTTGGATAAAAGCAACCCCAGTACGAACGAGACATAAAAAGCCGTAAATAGATAAGACATGATCATTCTTGTTTTTAACTTGTTATAAATAAAAAACTACCCGATTGAGTAGCCTAAATTTATGAATAAGTTATCTGACTATCAACCCACGCTCCCCATGCTCCCGCAAGTGTCCTCACTTATAGCCCACGTGCAAAGTAGCCGACCATGCAATTGCGGTTCATGTCTTTCTTTGCGTCTCCTGCGGAGCTGGTGACGCTATGGAAACAGCAGGTCATTCACCTTCAACTAATTTTTTCTTTTATTTAAAAAATACCTCTATCTTGCTTCTGATGAATGTCAGAACATTCCTGCCGGTTATAACCTTATGTTTTTTTGCGCTTTCTGCCGCCGCCCAGCAGGCGCTGCCCGATAGTTCGGCGTATGCGCAGGCGGTCAACGGCTATAACCAGGCGCTCGGCGAGCAGGCTGAGTTCCTCAACGGTCCGCGGTATTACATTTTACCGGCTGCGGTAAAAGGTTCACCTTATTTTTTAGGCTCGCCCGCATTTCAGCCCGCTGTTATCCGCTACAACGGCACGCCGTACAGTAATGTGCCGGTACTGTACGACGCCCTGAATGATGCGATGGTCTCCTCGGTGCGCGACGTCCTTTATACCTTTCGCACGGATAAGCTTACAGATGTTTATTTGTCCGGCCATCATTTCATTTTCCTGGAGGCTGCAAAGAGCCTCAACCTTTCGCCGGGATATTACGATCAGTTGTACGGCGGTTCGTCGGAAGTGGTGGTCAAACGATCCCGCAGCGTCGTACACAGGTCCGGTTCGCAGGGGGAAGAGACGCTATATGACGACCGGGACGATATCTATATCAAAAAAGGGAACACCTTCATTTCGGTGAGCAGCAAAGGCTCGGTATTAAAGGTATTCAAAGACAAAGCAGATCAGTTGAAACAATATTTATCTGTCAATAAGATCAATTACCGGAAAGAAAAGGAGGGCGCGGTAGCCAAACTGGCCGCTTACTATGATAACCTGAGCCGATAACGATGAAATACTGCCTGGCCCTATATCTTATCCTCTGTTTGTCCGCGTGGGCCCGCGCGCAGGAAACTCCGGGCAAACTGATCGACCTGGACTATAACCAGGCGACGATTACCACCGTTGCAAGCGACCTTAGCGCTAAAACGGGCTATCACTTTTACTACGACCCGGCGCAGTTCGACAGCCTGAGGGTGACGCTGACCATCCGTCAGCAGACGCTCAGTTCGGTGCTGTATAAAATGTTCGACAAAACCAATTATCATTTCGTCATCACCGGCGAGCAGGAAGTGATACTGACCAAAAACCTGCAGATCAGCATGGACGTGGGCCAGGGCGATAACAACCCGGCGCCAAACCTTGCCGAAAGCCCCGGAAACGAGACGGAACAGCAAAAAATTACGCCCGGCGCCACATCGGAGAACAAACTGTATAGTATCGGCAACCCGAACAGTCATTTCAAAGGCCGGGTGACGCTGGCGGGCTATATCCGCGACGCCAGTTCGGGCGAGGCGGTGATCGGCACCAGCATTTACGAGCCGGAAACCCGCACGCGGGTCACGACGGACCAGTTTGGTTATTATTCCATTACGCTCCCTGCCGGGCGCTACGTGCTGAGCATCAGGGCGCCGTCCATGAAGGACACCCGCCGGCAGGTGGCCCTGTACGGCAACGGCAACCTGAACATCGACATGCAGCAGCAGGTGATCGCGCTGAAAGAGGTGAAGATCTCGGCCGATAAAGTGGCCAATGTGCGCAGCACCGAAATGGGCGTGGCCAAGCTGGATGTGAAAAGCATCAAGCAGGTGCCCACGGTTTTCGGTGAAGCCGATATTTTAAGAGTGGTACTGACGCTGCCGGGCGTGGAAACGGTAGGAGAGGCCAGCACCGGGTTCAACGTCCGCGGCGGCTCGGCCGATCAGAACCTGATCCTGCTCAACGGCTCGACGATCTATAATCCTTCGCACTTCTTTGGCTTTTTCTCGGCCTTCGACCCCGACCTGGTGCAAAGCATCGAACTGTACAAAAGCAGCATCCCCGAAAAATACGGCGGCCGCTTGTCGTCAGTGCTCGATATTACCGAACGGGACGGCAACAGTAAAAAGTTCACGGGCTCAGCCGGTATAGGCTTGCTCACCAGCAGGCTGAACATCGAAGGGCCGATCCAAAAGGACAAAACCTCGTTCATTTTCGGCGCGCGCACCACCTATGCCGATTGGCTGCTGAAGGCCCTGCCATCTACCTACAAGAACAGCAGCGCCTCGTTCTATGACCTGGACCTGAACATCGCCCATCATATCGACGATCATAACACCTTGTATCTTTCCGGCTACCTGAGTCATGACGGCTTCAGGCTGAACAGCGATACCGATTACAGCTACGGCAACCGCAACGCGCTGCTGAAATGGAAACATAATTTTAGCAATAAGCTATTTGGCGTGGTCGCGGCAGGGGTGGATAATTACGGTTACAATATATCGAGCCGGGCTAACCCGGTGAATGCTTATAAGTTCGGGTTCGATATTACCCAGTTTACCCTCAAAACGGACTTTACGTATTATATAAGCCCGAAACACACGCTGTCCTTCGGCCTCAGTTCCATTCATTATAAGATCGACCCCGGCAGCAACGAGCCGCTTGGGGCGGCCTCGCAAACGGCCCCGGTAACGATACCCGCCGAACGCGCGCTGGAAAGTACACTGTACATCGGCGATAAGTATGATATTACGCAGGCCCTTTCGGCAAGCCTTGGCCTCAGGTATTCGCTTTACAATTACCTCGGCCCGCAGCTGGTGCGGCAGTATGCGCCGGGTGTGGCGCGCATATCTGGAAATGCTGTGGATAGTACTTATCACGGCAACGGCGTGATCAATACCTATGGCGGCCCGGAGGTGCGGGCGTCGCTGCGGTATATCGTCAATGACGATGTTTCGCTGAAGGCGGGTTACAACACACTGCGGCAGTATATCAACCTGCTTTCCAATACCACGGCTATATCGCCCACGGATATCTGGAAGCTCGCCGACCCGAACATCAAACCGCAAACCGGTGACCAGATATCGCTGGGCGTTTATAGAAATTTCGCATCCAACACCATCGAAACGTCGATAGAAGGCTATTACAAGCATATGTCCAATTACCTCGATTACCGCAGCGGCGCCACGCTGGTGCTCAACCCGCATATTGAAACCGATGTGGTGGAAACGAAAGGCAAAGCGTATGGGATCGAGTTCCTGGTTAAAAAGACCGCCGGTCAGCTTAACGGCTGGATAAGCTACACCTATTCGCGGATATTGCTCAAAGAGGACGACCCGGGCGGCGGCATCCCGATCAACGGCGGCAACTGGTATCCGTCGAATTATGATAAGCCGCACGCGCTAAACCTGATCGGCAACTATCGTTTTACGCATCGTTACAGTTTTTCGGTCAATACGGTTTACAGCACCGGCCGGCCGATCACCTACCCCATAGGCGAGTACTATTATGATGGCGCCGAACGCGTGCTTTACTCTGACCGGAACCAATACCGTATTCCGGATTATTTCAGGATGGACATTTCGGTCAATATGGACGGCAACCACAAGGTTCACCAGAAGTTCCATAATTCGTGGACATTCGGCATCTATAACGTCACCGGGCGCAATAATGCCTATTCGACTTATTTCGTCGAGCAGGGCGGAAATATACAGGGTTACCAGCTTTCTATTTTCGCGCACCCGATACCTTTTGTTAACTATAATATCAGGTTCTGATGGCAGGGCTAAAGACATATAAAATACTGATCATCGCGATCCTTTTTACAGGATTGGCCTCCTGCTTTTCGGACGGCTATGCACAGGTCTTGCCCAATCTGCAGAATGATTTCGCTGCATACCAGCAAAGCAATCTGCGCGAAAAGCTGTTCGTGCACATCAACAAAAACTTTTATGAATCGGGTGAAATACTCTGGTTTAAAGTGTATTGTGTTGACGCGGCTAATAATAAACCGCTTGGTTTAAGCAAAGTAGCCTACATTGAACTGATCGACGGGAACCATACCCCGGTGGTGCAAACCATGGTTGCGCTGAAAGACGGTTCGGGCAGCGGTTCGGTATTTTTACCCTTTTCATTGAATAGCGGTCATTTCATTTTCAGGGCCTATACCAGTTGGATGAAGAACTTTGATCCGGGTTATTTCTTCCAAAGCCGGGTGACCGTCTTCAACCCGCGCAAGCCGGTAGCTGAAGCAACACCAGTTACTTCCGGCATTGATATTCAATTCTTCCCCGAAGGCGGTCATTTGGTGCAGGGCCTGAGCAGCAAAGTGGCATTTAAGATGATCGGAAGCGACGGAAAAGGCGTGGCAGGCAATGGTGTTGTAGTGACCAGCCATGGAGATACTGCCGTAAAATTCAGCGCGTTGAAGTTTGGCATGGGCAGCTTTATGTTCACTCCAAAGGTGGGTGAAAGCTATAGGGCCCTCGTCAAAATAAACAACCAGGTGCTGACGAAAGATTTACCGCATATTGACGAATCGGGCTATGTGTTGCAGGTTACGGATGAGGGAAGCCAATGGAAAGTTCATATTCAAAGTTCAGGCGACGATCGTTCAAAGCCGGTCTATCTCATGCTGCATAATAATTATAGCATTAAACAGGCTGAAGAAGTTCACCTGGATCAGCAGGGTTCCGCTACAGTGATGATAAGTAAAAGCAAACCCGATGAAGGGATCAGTTATATTACTTTATTTGACGCGCAGCGGCCGGTGTGCGAACGGATGATCTTTAAAAGACCCACCGGTAAATTACTGATAAACGCCAGGGCCGATCAGCCGGTTTATGAAACAAGGAAGAAAGTAAACATAGCGATCTCGGCCAGCGATGAAAGTAACCAAAGCCCGGCCGCTGATCTGTCCGTCTCCGTGTTCCGTGCCGACGGGCTGCAGGATACCGATCCCGGCCATATCAGCGGATACTTATGGCTGCGGGCGGCGCTGAAGGGTAATATCGAGTCGCCGGATTATTACCTCGAAAATACGGACAAACAAGCTGACGAAGCCCTGGACAACCTGCTGCTTTCGCAGGGCTGGACGCAATTTGACTGGAGCAAGGTAACAGCCGGCATTGCGCCGAAATTCAAATTCCTGCCCGAATACACCGGGCCGATCATCACCGGGCGCGTAACGGATATTACCAATAATAAACTTGTTGCCGGTTTGACCGCCTATTTGACCATCAACGGCAACCCGCAGAAGTTATACGTCGCCCAAAGCGATTCAACGGGCAGGGTGTTGTTCAATGTGCAGAATTTTTATGGCCCGCATGAGTTGGTCGCCCAGGCCAACGGCACCGTCGATAGCATCTACCGCATTGATATCCAAACCCCGTTTGCAGAGGCTGTTGCCGGCGGCAGGCTGGCTCCACTGGACCTGAACCCGGATGCCAGGAAAATGCTGCTGGAAAACAGCGTGAACATGCAGGTGCAAAATATTTTCTCGGGCGACCAGGTCAAACAGTTCTATAAACCTGCCATCGACAGTACATGGTTTTTTGGGCAGCCGGGCAAATCCTATAAGTTGGATGATTACACCCGCTTTACAACGATGGAAGAAGTATTGCGCGAGTACGTTGTTTCTATCGGGGTAGCTAAACACCAGGGCAAGTTTGTGATCCACATGTTCGATGGCGACCGGCTGATCGGCGATCCGCTGGTGCTCATTGACGGTGTGCCGGTGTTTGACGCCGACAAGCTGTTCAAATGGGATCCGCTCAAGATCAAACGGCTGGATATGGTTACCCATGATTACCTCTACGGGCCCGACCTTTTCCATGGCATTATGAGCTTCACAACTTACAAGGACGATGGCGCCAGTTTCGAAATCGATCCGCACGCGGTGGTACTGGATTATGACGGATTACAGCAGGAACGGAAATTCTACTCGCCGGTTTACGATTCAGATGCGCCGCGCAACAGCACCATACCTGACTTCAGAACGGCGTTATACTGGAACCCGAATGTAAATACTGATGCAAACGGGAAATCCAGCTTATCCTTTTACACAAGCGACAAAGCCGGTCGATATGTTGGCATAATAGAGGGTATTACGGCCGATGGGAAGAGTGGCAGCAAAGTCTTTACGTTTGAAGTAAAAAAATAGCATTATTTCCAGAAGGCGGGCGTTTTGGTCGTGCCCCGTACGGTGCAATCAGCGCAAATGTTGGTCGAATAAGTGTAGGCGGTTGGCCCTCCGAACGGGTTAGCCGGAAGCAGGTACAAGCCCCGTACAATCGTATAGGCCGAGGAATTGTGATTATATTCGTCCGTCATGGCTTGTTCGTACGGTGTTTGCGGCGGGTCGAAAGTGAAAACCGTGTCTATGTCGCACGCCGTGGGGTAAATGGCATTGTATGATGCCGGCAGCTGTTCCCTGGAAACGAAAGCCCGCTTATAGGAAACGTTGCCCGCGCTCAGGTAACCAACCACCAGCTCGCCCGGATCGGTAATGCAGTGAAAATTTGTTGTTGACTGAGACGGCAGGACATCGAATATGCTCCCTATTTGCTGCGTGTTCTTCTGCAGGTTTTCCCAGAAAGCATAAGCGTCGGACGTTAACGCGTATTGTTTGACGAGGATGCTGTATTTGGTCTCTACTTTTTCCGAGGTCGGATCAACTTTCGTTATCGGCGCCTGGTAGAGCACGTCGTTACCCAGTTTGATGGTCGAGGCGATGAGAATGCTGCTTGAGGTGTCGTTTCCGAAACAATGATATACCTGGTCCTGCGGCAGCCGTTCGCCGCTGTTCGAATATTCAGAAATGTACCATGCATGAAACTGCCAGGTCTCCGAATAATCCCAGCGGTAATAGCGCGTGGCGTTTGCCGCATCGTGCGAGCTTACATATACCTGCATGCCCGTCCCGTTTGCAGCAAATCCTACACTGTCTATAGGCGGCGAATTTTTTACGACCACGTAATCGGAAAGATATTCTTTTGCATCCGATGTTTTGATGTCAAGCCGGTATTTGTGCGATGGGTCGAGGTTGAACGGCGGAGCTGCGTAGGCGCCCGGTTTGATCTCTGCCAAAGGGATGGTTGTGTTCGCGTCATCTTCGATCGTAACCGTTGCGCCTGACTCAGGTAAATTGGTTTTCGAGGTGTCGACCAGTTTGGTCCGGCTAAGCTTGATCATGGTGGAGTCGCTGCCGGTAATAACCCCTTCTACCACCAAATACCTCTTATTACCCGATTGATTCAAATCAGGATAGAATGGCTTTTTACAGCCCAGGAAAAATAAGGTCGCACAAAGTAATACTGATAAGCGTCTCATCAGGTTCGATCTTTAAACCAATGTTGACTAAAGTTATCAATATTAAATTTATCTTCTAATTTTTTAGTTGATCTTTTATCTCCAGAATGGCGGAATAGCGGTTTTGCCGCGCAAAGTGCAATCGGTGCAGGGTTTTATGGAAAAGTTATAAGCGGTTGGGATGCCAAAGGGACTTAGGGGCGGCAGATACAGCGCATCCACGATGCCATAAGGAGAATTTGCCGGCACCAGGATGCCCGCCAGGTATGACCCCGAGCGGGGAGGATTGACCCAGGCGGTATCCAGTTGACATTCGTACGGATATATGGTAACATAGTGAGGAAGCTGACTTACAGTAATAAATATCCGTTTTTCGCTTGCATTACCCGCACTCAGATAGCCTACTACCGGTTCGCCGGGATTTGAAACGCAATGATAGTTACTTTGCAATTCGGATGGCA
>JAFDZL010000055.1 GCA_018266935.1 Bacteroidota bacterium
AAAGGCACCTTAGGCCATCGCCTGCTGCGCGGCGACCCGGTGGTGTATATCAAGGACCGGGAATTATCGGTTTATGCCACTATCAGGCAAACGGATGTTTTAAGTGCTCACGGCGATCATGATGATCTTTTGAATGTTGCGCGTCAGCAGGACAAAGACCAAATTCGCACGATTTTCCTGGTACATGGTGAGGAAGCCAGTATGCAGGCTTTGGCTGATTCGCTGGAGGAAGAAGGTTACCCGGTTTCGGTCCCTGAAAAGGATGTGAGTTATAATCTATAAATAGAAATTGTCATTGCGAGCGAAGCGTGGCAATCTCTTCGTTGCATTCGACGAGATTGCTTCGTCGTTCCTCCTCGCAATGACAAAACGGTGTTTTACTTTTTAAAATGCCCGATGATCAAACTCGCCAGCTCAACTCCGATCCTTTCCTGAGCCTCATTGGTAGCCGCGCCGATGTGCGGCGTTAATGAGATTTTCGGGTGCTTCAATATCTCTTCTCTTGGCGTTGGCTCGTTGTCGAACACATCCAACGCGGCGAAAGAAACTTGTCCGCTGTTCAAAGCATCCACCAAAGCCAGTTCGTCGATCAAACCACCGCGGGAAATGTTTACCAGGCCCACTCCTTTTCTGGTTTTGGCTAATTCTTCCTTGCCCAGTAAAGCTTTATCAATAAATGGCGTATGCAATGTAATGAAGTCAGAGGTGGTGATCACTTCTTCCAGCGACACAGTTTTTACCGAAGCTTTCACTTTAATGTCTCCGCCTAAAGTCAATTCCAGTTCAGGATTAAACGGGTACAGGTCATAAGCGATCACATCCATACCCACCCCTAAAGCGATCTTGGCTACTTCGCGACCGATACGGCCGAAGCCTACAATACCCAAAGTCTTGCCACGTAGCTCAACGCCTTTGGCATAAGCCTTTTTCAGATCATTGAATTTGGTATTGCCATCAACCGGCATTTTGCGGTTGCTGTCGGGCAGGAAACGTACGCAACCGAATAAGCTGGCAAATACCAGCTCAGCAACAGACAAAGAAGATGAAGCCGGCGTGTTATAAACGCCAATGCCCTTCTCTTTGGCATAGTCCACATCGATGTTATCCACACCCACGCCACCGCGACCGATCAGTTTCAGGTTCGGGCAGGCATCTATCAATGCTTTGCGAACCTTGGTCGCGCTGCGAACAGTAATGGCGTCGTATGCTTGTAATTTGGCAGGAAGCTCATCCTGCGGTATGTTGTTTGTATCAACAGTAAAACCGGCATCCTCCAGCATTTTCTTGCCTATCGGATCGATACCGTCGTTAGCTAATATTTTGATCATGTGTTTTAGAGATTAGAGATTGGAGACCAGAGATTAGTTGATCGAGTTAGCTTTTTAAGCCTAATCTCTAATCAACTAATCTCTAATCACTACTTATTTTTTTCCTGGAATTCCTGCATCGCGTCTATCAATACGTGTACGCTGGTGATGGGCAGTGCATTATAAATTGACGCCCTGAAACCGCCTACACTGCGGTGGCCCTTAATTCCTACAATACCTTTTTCATCACAAAGTTTCAGGAAGGGCTTCTCGTGTTCAGGATTTTCCATCACGAAGCAAACGTTCATATGTGAGCGGTCTTCCGTAGCACAAACTGGCTTGAACAGCGGGTTGCGGTCGATCTCGTCATACAAGGCTTTTGCTTTTGCAATGTTTTCCTGCTCGATACCCGGTACGCCGCCTTTGGCTTTCAACCAGCGCAGTGTCAGCATGGATACGTAGATGGCAAAGCACGGAGGCGTGTTGTACATTGACCCGCCGTCGATCTGCACCTGGTAATTGAACATAGATGGGATCTGGCGGCCTGTTTTGCCCAGGATGGAATCCTTTACGATCACCATGGTCACACCGGCAGGGCCCATATTCTTCTGCGCGCCGGCATAGATCAGCCCAAAATCCGCCACGTCAAAAACGCGGCTGAAAATGTCCGATGACATGTCGCAAACCACCGGTACCGGCGATTTAAAGAACGACTGCATCTGCGTGCCATATATCGTATTATTTGAAGTAATGTGAATATATGCCGCGTCCTTCGGTATGGTAAAATCTTTGGGAATGTAGGTGTAGTTGCTCTCTTTCGAGCTGGCCACAACTTCGGTTTGTCCAAAATATTTCGCTTCTTTCAATGCTTTGCTTGCCCAAACACCTGTATCGACATAAGCCGCTTTGCCGCCTTCAGGCAGCAAATTGTACGGAACCAATGCAAACTCTGTGCTGGCGCCGCCCTGCAGAAATAAAACGGAGTAACCTTCGGGAACATTTAAAAGTTCTTTTACCAATGCAACTGCCTCGTTCAATACGGCTTCGAACTCGGGCGAGCGGTGCGATATTTCAAGGATCGATAATCCTGTTCCATTGAAATTCATTACCCCTTCTGCAGATTGCTTTAATACTTCGTGTGGTAAAATGCCTGGTCCGGCACCGAAATTGTGTTTCATAATTTTATGTTTGATGTAAATATTTGCCTGTTGACAACTTTATATTTGGCTGGCGCTAAGTTAGTCAAATTGTTAACGTTTCAATAGATTATTTGCGAATTTTTAATCACTAACGGGTATTTTATTAACAATAGTTCACAAACCGGGGAATAATGATATTAAGCTGACAATATTACCCGGCTATCTTGAGGTTCCGGATAGCAGCCATCTGATCAGGCGCAGAAAATACAGAATTACCTGCTACCAAAACGTTAGCACCTGCGTCGAGCAACAACTTTGCATTGCTTTCGTCCACGCCGCCGTCAATTTCAATAAACAAGCCGGGGTTCAACTCGCCACTCATCTTTTTTAACGCCTTGATCTTTTTATAAGTATTCGGGATAAACTTTTGACCACCAAAACCGGGGTTAACCGACATAATGAGCACGAGGTCGATATATTCCAAAATATCTTCCAGCAGCTCCACCGGCGTATGCGGGTTTAACGCCACCCCTGCCTTGCAGCCCAGGTCTCTGATCGCATTAACCGTCCGGTTTAGATGGGTGCAAGCCTCATAATGCACCGTAATATTGCTTGCGCCGCCTTTTGCAAATTGTTCCAGGTAACGATCAGGGTTTTCAATCATCAGGTGAACGTCGATCGGTTTTTTTGCATGCTTCTTCACCACGTCCAGGACCGGGAAACCGAAAGAAATATTCGGCACGAACATACCGTCCATCACGTCAAAATGGATCCAATCCGCTTCACTCCTGTTCAGCATTTCAATGTCGCGCTGCAGGTTGCCAAAGTCGGATGCCAGGATGGATGGTGCTACGAGGTGGTTCATGGTTCAAATATAGAAATTGTGGTTTGAATTGATTGAACTTACCAGCTTTAGCTTAACATCAATTATTTTATGTTAACGAATGTTAACAGATCGGCTTGTTTTAAAATGCCCGGCATATCTTCACATCAAAATCATGAAACAATGAAAAAGAACCTAAACCTTATCTTTCTTTTAGTGATGCTTTCACTCATCGGCATTGTCGCTTTCCAGGTGTATTGGTGTGTGAACGCCTACAAAGTCAACAAAAAGAATTTTGATGCCAACATCGACCTGGCCATGCAAAAGGCCATGGACGATTGTAAAAAAGATTATTTCGATTCGATCCGCGTGGTTTTGGTAAGGAGATTATCAGAACCCGGAGTAAATATCCGCATTGATACACTGCACGAAGCTGATACAGTACATAAACAGCTCCTGATTTATTTTAAAACGAAATATACCGGTATCAGAGAGCCGTTTAACACCACCAACCTAGTTTATAATTACTACGCGAAAAGGCTTGGCGTTCATCCTACCGTGCCTCAGGTATTGACGGAAATGTCTTTTTATCAGCCAAATTTAATGATGCAATTCAATCTACTATTGGGCATGAATGATATCTCGGCTCATGCTGGCCAATTGCGAGCATTTTTAAAATCACATAACAATGAACCAAGCGATAGCGTAATGGCGCACCATCAGATCATCACCAGTGGCGTATATGAATTGCCTAAGAACTTTCGTCAGGCCGATAGCCTGAAACTGCACAACTATTTTGAGCGAGAACTCCATAAAATGAGCATTTACTCACCTTTCGATCTACGATTTTCACTTAAACAAGACATAGCCCATTCAACCAATGCGCACCACAGCGAAACCAATGAATACCTGTATGCTTATCACGGGTTTGTTTTCCTGAAATTTACCAATCAGGAACCTGAATTTTATACTAGGGCGATTTTCCCCAGACCTCAATACGCTATTATTAGAGATATGACATTGGTACTTTTACTTTCTGTGCTGTTGATCATTTCAGCCATCACCGGCTTTAATTACCTGGTCAAAACCATTCAAAAACAAAGAAAGCTGGCCGAACTGAAGGATGATTTCATCAACAACATGACCC
>JAFDZL010000056.1 GCA_018266935.1 Bacteroidota bacterium
CAACTACTTAACTCAACCAACTTAGAATAAATGTTCGCAATCGACGCTCACCTTGACCTGAGCATGAATGCACTGGAATGGAACCGCGACCTGCGCAGGCCGGTATCCGAGATCAACGCGCGGGAAAATGGCCTGACCGATAAACCTGACCGGGGCAATGCCGTGGTTTCGCTATCCGAACTCCGCAACGGCGACATCGGCCTGGCGGTGGCAACGCAGATAGGCCGTTTTGTTGCGCCGGATAATCCTTTGCCCGGCTGGCACTCGCCCGAGCAGGCCTGGGCCCAAACGCAAGGTCAGCTGGCCTGGTACAAAGCCATGGAAGAAGTGGGTGAGATGGTGCAGGTAACCGATCTGGCCGGACTTGAGGCACATCTGCAATTGTGGAATGATGACAGCCGGGAACATAAGCCAATAGGTTACATTCTAAGCCTGGAAGGGGCAGACTCAATAGTCACAATTGGCCACCTGGAGAGAGCGTACGGATATGGACTTCGGGCGATCGGTCCGGCACATTACGGACCGGGAAGATACGCTAATGGAACGGATGCGACCGGGAAAATGGGTCGCCTGGGATTGGAATTACTGAAGGAAATAGAGCGGCTGAACATCATTCTTGATGCGACGCATTTATGCGATGACGCTTTCTGGCAGGCTTTAGACAATTTTAATGGTCATGTATGGGCAAGTCACAACAATTGCCGCGCGCTTGTGAATCACAACCGCCAATTCAGCGATGACATGATCAAAGCACTCGTTGACCGGGGTGCAGTGATCGGTGCTCCGCTTGATGCGTGGATGATGGTGCCGAATTGGATCAGGTTCAAATCGACGCCGAAAGAAATGAACTGTAACCTGGAAGTGATGATAGACCATATCGATCATATTTGTCAGATCGCCGGGAATACGCTGCATGTGGGTATAGGCTCTGACCTGGACGGCGGATTTGGCCGTGAGCAATGTCCCTACGACCTGGAAACCATTGCCGATCTTCAAAAAGTGCCGCAATTACTACGAAAAAGGGGATATTCGGAAGCAAATGTTGGAAACCTGATGCATGGTAATTGGTTGAGGTTTTTACGTAATGCGTGGAAGTAATGAATGCAGAACAAACACGGTTGAAGGACGGTAACTGGAAAAAATGGGGGCCTTATGTGAGTGACCGCCAGTGGGGAACAGTTCGTGAAGATTACAGCGCAAATGGCGACGCCTGGAATTTTATTACTCACGATATGGCCCGGAGCAAGGCTTATCGCTGGAACGAAGAAGGCATTGCGGGAATTTGCGATGATCAGCAATACCTGTGTTTTGCGATCGCCTTATGGAACAAAAAGGACCCGATCCTTAAGGAACGTTACTTCGGTTTATCGAATCCTGAGGGGAATCATGGTGAGGATGTGAAGGAGTTGTACTATTATCTCGATAGTACCCCGACGCACTCCTATATGAAAATGCTGTACAAATACCCGCAGCAGGAATATCCATATGCCTGGCTGGTAGAGGAAAACAAACGCCGCAGCCGGGACGAGCGTGAGTTTGAACTGATCGACACCGGCATTTTCAACGACGATAAATACTTTGATGTATTTGTCGAGTACGCCAAGAATTCGCCTTCGGATATCCTGGTGAGGATCACGGTTTATAATAGGGGCGGTGACGAAGCTCAACTCAACGTTCTGCCGACAGTTTGGTTCCGTAATACCTGGGCCTGGGGCAATGATGACTACAAGCCAAGACTGGAAGACGATTCACATGGGGTGATTGATATTTTCCATCACAGCCTGGGTCAATTGTGGCTAAAGGCTGAAGGTAACCCGGAACTTCTTTTCTGCGAAAACGAAAGCAATACTACCAGGCTCTACGGTTACAATGACGGAAAGATGTACTACAAGGATGGTATCAATGATCATATTGTTCATGGAGCGGAAACCATCAACCCCAAAAAGACGGGCACTAAAGCGGCCGCAAATTATGATATTACTGTCCCTGCGAATGGAGGTGTTACGCTCAGGCTCCGGCTTATTGACGATGCCAAAAAGGATTTTGATGACTTTGATAATATTTTCTGTGCCCGCCAGGCTGAAGCCAATGAATTTTATGCCAATATCCAGGGAGACAAAAAAGACAGCGATCATGGCATGATACAGCGCCAGGCGTTCGCCGGGATGCTATGGAGTAAGCAATTTTATCATTACGATATCCATAAATGGCTGAATGGCGACCCCGCGATGCCAAAACCGCCGGCCGAACGGCT
The DNA here is from genome assembly GCA_018266935.1 of Bacteroidota bacterium. Lineage (GTDB taxonomy): Bacteria > Bacteroidota > Bacteroidia > Sphingobacteriales > Sphingobacteriaceae > Mucilaginibacter. The sequence goes on from JAFDZL010000056.1 coordinate 2,255, forward strand.
TAATGGCCGTAACAGCAAGTGGCCGCATCTGAATTGCCGCGATATTATCTCGATGCCGGATAAATGGGAGTACCCATGGTTTGCCGCGTGGGACCTATCCTTTCACTGCCTGGCTATCGCTAACATAGATATGGATTTCGCTAAAAGCCAGTTGCTGCTGCTCACCCGCGATTGGTATATGCATCCCAACGGGCAGGTTCCCGCTTACGAATGGGATTTTGGCGATGCCAATCCACCTGTTTTGTCGATGGCGACCTGGACATTGTATTACCAGGAAAAGAAGTCGAACGGCGGCACGGGCGATAAACGCTTTTTGGAGCGCATATTTCACAAGCTGATGCTGTATTTCACATGGTGGGTGAACCGCAAGGACGCGCTCGGTAATAACATTTTCGAAGGCGGGTTTCTTGGATTGGATAATATCGGCGTTTTTGACCGCAACGCTCAATTGCCGTACGGCGAACAGTTAGAGCAGGCCGATGGTACCAGCTGGATGGCGATGTATTCGCTGAACATGGTGCGCATAGCGGCCGAGTTGACCGACTATGATCCGGCTTACGCCGACATTGCTTCGAAGTTTTTTGAACATTTTATCTATATCGCTGGTGCAATTGACAACCTGGGAACCAACCAGGAAGGGCTGTGGGATGAAGAGGACGGCTTTTTTTATGACCAGCTTCGTTCGCCGGACGGCAACGTTCAGAAAATGCGCATCAGGAGCGTCGTGGGCCTTATCCCCTTGTTTGCGACCCTCGTATTGGATGATAAAGATATTACTGATAGCCCGATCTTCAAAAGCAGGATGCAATGGTTTGAAAGGAACCGCCCGGACCTGGCGTCGCTTGTTTCGCGATGGAACGAAAAGAATGGCGAAGGCAAGCACTTATTGAGCCTGCTTCGCGGTTACCGGATGAAATCGCTGTTGCGGTATATGCTGGATGAAAACGAGTTCCTGAGCCCCCACGGGATTAGGGCTTTATCTAAGTACCATCTGAATAACCCTTATACAGTCAAGATCGACGGCCATCAGTTCAGTATAAAATACACGCCTGCGGAAAGCGACAGCGGTCTTTTTGGCGGAAATAGCAATTGGCGCGGCCCGGTTTGGATGCCGATCAATTACCTGATCATTGACAGCCTGCATCGTTTTTATTACTATTACGGGGATAATTATAAGATCGAATGCCCCTCAAATTCAGGGCAATTCATGAACCTGAAGGAAATAGCGGATGAATTGTATGCACGGCTGTTGAAATTATTCCAGCGGGATGATAACGGTCGCCGCGCGGTTTTCGGCGATTACGAAAAGCTCCAAAATGACCCCAATTTTAAAGATCATATCCTGTTTCACGAATATTTTGACGGCGACAACGGCCGTGGGCTGGGCGCTTCGCACCAAACAGGATGGACGGGGCTGATTGCAAATTGTTTACTTTAAAGTAAAAGATAGTAAACAGTTGCTATCTTTGCCCCGATTTAAATACCCAGTCCGAACACAATGGAATCTAAAATAACCGCCATAGCAGTTTACACACCTGAAAAAAGGATTAATAACGCTTATTTCCAACAATTCATAGAAACGAATGATGAATGGATCGTTTCGAGGACGGGTATCAGGGAGCGGCGGTTTGCATCGGAGACACAATTTACCAGTGACCTGTGCATCCAGGCGGTACATAACCTGCTGGCCGAGAATAAGAATATCAGTCTTGAGGGCGTGGATTTCATTATTGTAAGTACCACCACCGCAGACCAGGTGATGCCCAACACGGCCAGCCAGATACAGAATGCCTTCAATATTCAAAACTGCGGCTGCCTGGATATCATGGCGGCATGCGCAGGGTTCGTTTATGGGCTAGTGCTCGCGAAAGGTATGATAGCTGCGGGAACGCATAAGAAAATATTGGTTTTCGGTGCTGAAACCTTGTCGAAATTCACTGATTTTAAAGACCGCACCTCGTGTATCTTATTTGGCGATGGGGCCGGTATGGCTTTAGTTGAACCGTCGGATAAAGCGAAAATATTTAACGCAGTTACGGGCTCGGACGGCGGACATGGCAAAGACCTGTATCTTTCACAAAACAACTCCATCGTTAACGGTGAACATATTGAAGCCAATGGTAAGATACATCAGAATGGCAAGGTGGTGTTCAAATGGGCCATACAAACCGTAAGCGGCAAGATCAACGAGCTTTTAGCAAAAAATGCAATGCAATTGGAAGATCTGGACTGGATCATCCTGCACAGCGCCAATATGCGTATCATCGAAGGTGTGGCCGGCGAGATCAACTACCCGATAGAAAAAATGCTGAGTAGTATCGAGTATTGCGGAAATACTTCGTCAGCGTCTATTCCCTTGGCGTGGGATATCGCCAGAAAAGCGGGCAAGATAAAACCAGGGCAAAAAATATTGATGCTTGGCTTTGGCGGCGGATTAACCTTTGCCGGTGTGATCATAGAAGTCTGATTCAATCCTGGAAATAAGCCTGTACAAATTTATCTTCGCTAATTGCTTTCATAACCTCCCCAACGGCCTCGTATTGCGGTGATGGGTGATTGTTCAACGTTTCGGAAAACCGGTCGAGTTCGAGCGAATAACTTACAGCCTCTTGCTCGTCCTCAAATAACAATACTACATTGCCATTTTCTTGCAAATCTATGCCGCTTTCGGGAACGGGCATTTCCAGGTGATTGAACTTCTGCAGATCGAGCGTTGCCCGCCCGTCTGAGAGAATTTCGATGCGTAACATGGCTGTTTTTCAATTGATAGTAAGACTATAACCACCTTTTA
>JAFDZL010000057.1 GCA_018266935.1 Bacteroidota bacterium
AAAGGAATTTCTGAATTCGGGCATCAAGATCGGCGACCGCAAGAACGATTTCTGGTTCGACTATAAAACCAACCTGAGTAAAGAGACGGAGTTAGCTATACCGGCAAACTATAAGGCTGATAATTTGCCATCGCCGCTGGATATCGTAAATCCGGATTATGAATTTCATATCAGGTACCAGGCGGTGCCCGGAAAGCTCCTCTACAAAAAATCGATACTGATCAAAAATACCCACCTGGCTAAGTCTAAATTCGCGCAGTGGAATAAAGACATTGAACAACTCGCAAAAGCATATAACGATAACATAACACTTAAACCCATCACTAAATGAGATCACCATTATTTTTTATTTGTTTCCTGCTATTTTCTATCACCGTATGCGCACAGGATAAGGACTACGCAGAAAAAGCTGCTCAGTTTCAAAAAGACATTTGGGGGAACCCCGGCGCGGAATTTAAAGCTACTGCTACCCCTGCAAACATGAATAATGAAAGCGCCGTGGTGCTCGCCCGTTCATACAATGCGTTATGGACATCGGGTTCGCGCTTTAAGTTTACGCTGATGGGCGCGGGCCTTTCCAAGCACATGGAAAAAACGATCATATTCCATGAACGCGTAAAGATCAATGACAAAACGGCGCTGGAAAACTTTTCGACGATAGAATACCAAAAGAAACTGGATAACAGTACCTCGTTTGGAATTACCGCGAAATTAAGAAACACAAAAAATACATTCATCGGAGTTAAAGTGATCAAGCCGAATGGTAAGGAAGTGACCGTAAATACGAGCGAGGAAGTATTGCTGAAGGATGAGACGAAGGACAAAAAAGGCAAACTGGCGATCCCAGACCTGCAGGTGGGCGATGTATTGGATTATTACATAGCCAATGTCGATGTGAATGAAAACCTTGGCGGCGAGTCGTTTGAGGATAATGAGAACGTTTTTATACTGGCCGACGAATACCCGATATTATCTTACAACATCGATTTTCAATTCGATAAAAAGGTTAAGACCAAGATGATCTTTGCCAATGGCGCACCGCATTTTGCCGAAAGCCATGACAAAGACGACAATCAGTTATTGAGCCTCAAACTGCATAACCTTCCCAAGTATCAGAGTCACCTCTGGACCGCGCCGCTGCGTCAATATCCTTATATTGAAATCGGGGGCGCTTACGTTTCCAGCCTTACTCCGCAGGATAAAATTATATCCGGCCAAAATTCGATGTTTGAGGGCCAGCGCGAGGTGCTTGAAGCGTTCTTCAGGGAAGAACCCGGGTATGACTTTGTGGAAAGGGAGACCAAAGACTTTTTCGGCAGTAAAAAGAACCTCAAGAACACACCCCTCGACAGCGTAATGAAGGTGATGTATGATATCTGG
>JAFDZL010000058.1 GCA_018266935.1 Bacteroidota bacterium
ATTTGCTTCAGTTTGTTAACCACTTTATCGGCAAAGCCTTGTATCTGCTGCATATCCTTGCCCGCCACCTGAACTTCAATAGGGGTAGAGGCTCCCTCGCTCATGATCTTTTCGGTCATGTCTATCGGCTCGAACGTGATGCGCATTTCAGGGATCTGTTTCGCGATATTATGACGGAGCGCGTCTTTCAGCTCATCCATGTTCAGTTTATAGTCAGGGTCAAGCTCAACCTGTATCACAGCTTCCTGGGTACCGGTGTTGAAAATATACAGGTTACTCGATCCAAAGCTGCTGGGAACAATGCCCACGTAACCGGATGTAATAGCTACGTGATTATCCACCGTTTCGTTGATGATCTGCAATACCTGTTTAAACTTATCTTCCGTCCGCTCCAGGCGTGTGCCGTCAGGTTCTTTAATACGTATCTGGAATTGTCCGTTATTCAGTTTCGGCATCATATCCTTGCCGATCACCACGAAGCCCACGCCGGCCAACAGGATCACAATGCCGAGATATAAGGATACGATCAGCTTTTTGCGCGTCATCCAGCGCGTCAGGATCTTAATGAAACGCATTTTTACGCGTTCGAAAAGGTCGTTTTTTTCAGGATGCTTCTCTTCGGCTTTCTGGTGTTTGTTAACCTGGCGCTGCTGGTCGCGGTTCAAAGCTTCACCCGCATGGGCGTGCACTTTTCCATGATGATAATGCTGGTAACGCTCCGCTTTGATCATCCAGTTGCTCAGGATAGGCACCAGGGTTTGGGCCAGGACGTAGGAAACGATCATGGTCAAACCAATCGACAGCGACAATGGCAAGAACATCGCCTTTGGCACACCCTTCATCATAAATGATGGCGCGAAAACCGCGAGGATACAAAGCAGGATCAGCAATAATGGGAAGGCGATCTCCTCGCAGGCGTCATAGATAGCCAGCCGTTTGGATTTACCCATTTCCAGGTGCTGGTGTATATTTTCTATGGTTACCGTCGCCTGGTCAACCAAAATACCGATAGCCAGCGCGAGCCCGCTTAGCGTCATTATATTGATGGTTTGCCCGCAAAGGCTTAATAACAGTACGCCGATAATGATAGATACCGGAATAGTGATCACCACTATCAAACTGCTGCGCAAATCGCGAAGGAACAGCAATACCATTAAACCGGTAAGTAAAGCGCCGAGCCCGCCTTCAGTCAATAGGCTTTTTACTGCATTTATTACAAAGACGGATTGGTCGAACTCGTAAGAAATATGTACGTCGTCCGGCAATAAGTTTTGCATTTCGGGCAGTTTTGCCTTTAGCTGCTGCACAACCGACCAGGTTGAAGCGTCGGCTGTTTTCACCACCGGCATATACACCGAACGTTTTCCGTTGATCAGCGCATAGTCAACCGTGATATCCGCCGCATCGGCCACGCGGGCGACATCTTTAATGAAGATCGGAACGCCGTTGACAGTTTTAATGGGTATCGTATTGAAATTGTCCGAGCTGCGAATCAGTGAGTTCATGGAAGTTACCAGCATGTCGCTGCCCAGGCGAATATTACCTGATGGCGACATCACGTTGAACTTTGACAACGCCGCGACTACTTCGTCCGGCGTAAGATCATAGCTGCGCAATTTATCCGGGTCAACGTTGATGGTTATTGACCTGGCGTTGGAACCAAAAGGCGGCGGCGCAGAAAGACCGGGTATAGTCGCGAACATCGGCCTGATACGCGTAGCTGCAAGGTCATATACGTCCTTCAGCGGGCGCGTAGGGCTTGCGAAAACAAGCTGACCGACAGGAAGCGACGAGGCATCGAAACGAATTACCTGCGGCGGTAAGGCGCCGGGCGGGAAGCAGCTCATCACGCGGTTTACCTGCAGGGCCACCTGTTCCGAGGCGTCGGCCATGTCGGTGCTTTCATAAAAAGTGATCTTTAAAAGGCACAGGCCCTGTATGTTTTTGGTGGAGATGCTCTGCACGCCATTTACATACAGGAACTGGTCGGCCATACGGGTGGCGAAAAAGCCCTCCATTTGCTGCGCCGACATACCGCCGTACGATTCGATCACGTAGATCGTAGGCAGGTTAAGCTTTGGAAAAATATCTATCGGTATATTGATAGCACTTAGCACTGCAAATATCAAAAGGCTCGCCGTGATAACTATCGCGGTGATGGGCCTTTTCAGTGCTGATGTGACCATTGACATAGTTGCTTATTTTAAGGTGTTTAAAATTGTGTTTACCTGGTTGTCGGTTATTGCCTGGTTAA
>JAFDZL010000059.1 GCA_018266935.1 Bacteroidota bacterium
TATCGCTCTGTAGCTTTCCCTTTTAGCAGGCTCAGGTTATTATAATGCTCACTATATTTGGTGATCTCATAATCGTGGTACATACTTTGTTTTGCCAGGACCAGGTCGATCGCCTTATCCAAAGTGATGTCTTTGAATTGAAGTGTTATAAAAATATGTTCCATAGCCGGAGTTGTGGTTACTTTTAGGTCCGTTTGCGTAGCGGCCAAAGCATATAGCACACTGTCCAGGCGGACATGGTCGAATGAGCTATTGATTTTTTTGGTAAACTGCTCCTGTGCCCGCAATGCAGTACCGGCAAGCAGGCTTAATATCAGGAAATAAAATGTTTTCTGTTTCATCGCCGTAAATTTTTAGATGGTGGATTACTTAATACTCAATTATTGTGGGGGATTATCCCTGTCATAAAGCACCAGCTTATTGAGCGGCCTTGTTTCCTCTTTAAGCTCAAATCCGGATGTTTTAAGATAATCCATCACGATTGCCGGGTTCAGGCCCTTTTCAAAAGGAATAATAATATCCACGGGATAATCGATACGGGTTTCATTGATAATAGGCTTGATGTCCCAATAGGAATAGAGCGTTTCTATAAACTGGTCGATAGTGATACCCGTCGCAGAAAGCGTATGATCGCCTATTTCAAATGAAAACTGTTTTTTTGTTGAATGAGGGAAAGTTGTCGTGTTTGACCTGGTTAAAACCATGCAAGGCTGTTCCCTTTTTTCAATCCATGCTGTGATATTGAAATTGCGTTGCAGGTCGGCTAACATATAGCTTGAAAACAATGTATCAGGTACAGGCTGAGGCAAGATCAATTCATAACAAAACAGGTTTTTTTCCGACCATTGCTTCGGGTTTGAATGCCTGATACCTTTACTTTTTTCCGGATAAAAACGAATGGAATCTTTGGTATGTACCTCTATCCTCGGATAATAAGGATGAGCAGGAGCATAGCCTAATTTTGGAAATGCAGCCAGCCAGAATAGTTGAACAACGTTAGTGTTCCAACCCAATGCACGCTTCATATACCTGTTTGGGTAAGTATTCAAGTCATATACAATGCCTCCGCCTATTTGTGGGTTATAGGGCGCAAATAGCGACCTATAAGTAAATGCTGAATCCGCAAGATGATATGAGTCAAAAGAATTGAACCTGACAGGGCGTGTTACGGATTGTTGTCCGAATGCAGTAGCCGTAGCCACCGCGATAATGATGGTCGTTAAATAGTATTTTGACATGACTTTGCTATTAATATCCTTTGTTCTGTAAAAGATTGTGATCGTTTGTGATCTCGTTTTGCGGTATGGGCAATAGAACCGACTTGGCTGACCATGTGGATTTATAGCCGCCCATATAGGTGTTCAGCCTGCCCGTCCGTTTCAGGTCGAGGTAGCGGTGTCCCCACTCCATAAAAAACTCAATACGCCATTCCTGCATAATGGCATCAAATATTTGGGCAGGGCTAAGCGTTGAGGCAAGTGGTGGAAGTCCCGCTCTTTGGCGAATGGTGTTCACATCATCGATTGCGCCTGTGATATTGCCTTCCTGTGCCCTTGCTTCCGCGCGGATAAGATATTGCTCGGCCAGGCGTAAAACCATCAGGTATTCCGGGGTGGCAACATTGACAGCGTGGTTATGATATTTATACGGATAAAAATAAGTACTTCCTCCTGCAACGGTTGACCGCAGCCAGTCTGTTTTGCGGGTATCGCCGTTTTCAAATGCATTGAGCAATGTATCAGAAACAGGATAGGTGGGTCTGCCGGAACGCGGGATCAAACTTGCAGCGTCATTGGCATAGCCGTTTTGCGTCCAGATTTGCAGGATCGCCTCCGGACTATTAGCCAGGAACACATTTGCAGGGTCGGGCAATGAATACAGCCCCGAATTGATAACAGAGGACGCTGCCGACTCAGCCGCAGTCCAATTGCGTTGATACAAATAAACCCTTGCCAGCAGCGCGGTAGCCGCCCATTTGGTCGCCCTCACTTTATTGCCATCGGCATAAGCGGCCGGCAGGCCGGCCTGAGCATCTGTAAGGTCTGCAATTATCTGCCGGTAAACTGTAGCTGAATCCGCTTGTGTTGCGTTTGAATTTAACTGGACATCCGTAGTCAACAGCAGCGGGACGGAGCCAAATGAATTGATTAAGTAGAAATAAGCGTACGCTCTCAGGAACTTAGCTTCCACTGTATACGACGCCGCTTTAGATGTCTTAATGCTTCGACTGTCCTTTAATTGACCAATAATATTGTTACAGCCGTAAATAGCGAAATAGTTATTTTTCCAGATGTTAAGCACTGTGGCGTCATTGGTTGCCAGATTGCTCGTTAAAAATGAATTGGAAGTAGCATTAGGATAGATCAGTTCGTCCGTATATAACCCCATCCATTTGTTATAATTGGGATCTATGGTTTTGTCAAAAAGTGCATAAACATTCACCATTGCTGCTTCTGTGGCCGTTGTATCTGCAAACACTTTGTCTGCGGTCAGCTGATTTTGTGGTGTATCCACTTCGATCATTTTTTTGCAGCCGAATAAGCTGCCTGTAATGCAGGCGGTTATCAGAAATATTTGTTTAATATTTTTCATATTGTTACTGTTAAAGGGATAATTGTAAGCCGACAATAAAAATTTTAGCTGGAGGCAGATTTGGGGATGTAGCTGCTAATGCGCCTGATTCCGGATCAAGCAGCGGGACATTTTTATGCCAGAAAGTTAGTACGTTCTCGCCCTGGCAATACAACCGCAGGCTACTGATCCCCGCTTTCGACACCCATCTTATCGGCACTCGGTAGGATAATGCGATATTTTTTATGCGGAAATAAGAAGCGTCAAAATAGTTAGCCGAGGAATAGGCATAA
>JAFDZL010000005.1 GCA_018266935.1 Bacteroidota bacterium
ACTGAGCTTCTCCCCTTACTGTCGCTATAAAATTCTTGAAATGGTAAAAATCAAGGTTGCCGTTGGCGCTCTGCGTATTGTTCGGATCGGGCGCCACTTCCGATTTTACCTCTTTTACTACCTTATTTTTGGCGTCCAATATTTTATAGTCTCCACCGCCCAGGTTCACGAGGCTGCCGTCCTTGCCATAAATGATGAAGCCGCGGCTGCTGCCTTCAACCGGGAAGTTATTGCAGCTACGTCCCTCCCAGCTAATGGTGCCTTTATTCCCGAATTCGAAAGAAGCTACCTGTGTATCCGGTGTTTGCCAGTCGTCTTTATAGGCATACCTGCCGCCCGAAGACGTTACTTTAGTCGGATAATCGGTTCCTAAAAACCAACGGCAGCAATCGATCTCGTGCGTGCCATTATTGCAGGCCTCGCCCGTGCCCCAATGCCAGAACCAGTGCCAGTTATAATGCACCAGGTTGTCCTGGTATTGTCTTCGTGGCGCGGGGCCCTGCCATAGCTCAAAGTCGAGGGTTGATGGCACAGGTATATGTTTCCCGATACCAATCGACTTCCGTTCATTGGTGTACCAGGCCTTCGCAAAATACACGTCCCCGATCGCGCCGTTACGCACTTCTTTTACCGCTTCGATCAGCGATGGCATCGAGCGTCGTTGGTTACCCATCTGGATGTGTTTGCCGTATTTATGCAGCGCCTGCGAGATCAGCTCTCCTTCATGAGGATTTTGCCCGCAGGGTTTTTCTACATAAACATGCTTACCATGGGATGCTCCCAGTATAGCAGCGGGCGTATGCCAGTGGTCAGGCGCCGCAACGATGAGCGCGTCAAAATCTTTCTTCTCAACCAGTTTGCGAATGTCATGAATAAGCTCCGGTTTCCGGGGAGCGTCTTTTAAGGCCTCAAACCCTTTTTTAATTGCCCCTGCCTCCACGTCGCAGATGTAGGCGATCTCCACATTTGGCAATTGCGAATAACAGTTGGCCAGGTAACTGCCCCGGCCGTTGAGGCCCATCACAGCTAATACTACTTTGTTGCTGGGTGCATTTTTACCGAAAACGGGGAAATTTAGAATGGTGAGCCCTGCTGTGGCCAGCGAGGCATCACGGATGAATTTTCTGCGATGCATAATAGATGTTTTAGAATTGGTTTTCTAAAAGTAGAAATAAAAGTGTTATTGCTACACGAATGTTTACGAAATGTAACGGATTTGTTATTTTATTAAACACCGTGCCCGGTGCTACTTAGTTACTTGTCTTTGAGAAACGAGTCAGGTATCTTTATCGGCATGCTTAAAGTAAGCGGACTATATATTTATCCCGTCAAATCGATGCGCGGCATATCGCTGGATAAGGCCCGTGTTACGGACCGGGGATTTGAACATGACCGGCGCTGGATGCTGGTCGATGAAAATAATCTATTCATTTCTCAGCGTGAAATTCCGGAACTGGCTTTGATACAAATCGAAATTATAAGCGAAGGGTTAAAGACCACTTTTATACCAACCGGAGCTTCAATCATCATCCCCTTTCAGCCGCAAACCGATGAATTTGCTGAAGTCACGATCTGGGACGATACCTGCATGGGCCAGTTTGTAAGTAGAGAAGCAGACGAATGGTTCAGCCGGATGCTGGGCGCGGCCTGCCGGCTGGTGTATATGCCCGACGATAGCCGGCGTATCACCGATCAGCGGTATGCGGCCGAAGACAGCATTGTGTCCTTTGCCGATGGTTATCCTTTCCTGCTTATCGGTCAGGCTTCGCTGGATGATTTAAACCAAAGGCTCGTTCAGCCGGTGCCCATGAACCGTTTCCGGCCAAGTATCGTTTTTACCGGCGGCGACCCCTATGCCGAAGATCTGATGCACAGCATTGTAATCGGCGATCTGCTGTTTCATGGCGTAAAGTTATGCGCCCGCTGCAACATTCCCGGTATCGACCAGGATACCGCCATCGCCTATAAGGAACCGATCAAAACGCTTGCCCGTTATCGTTTTAAAAATAACAAGATCATGTACGGGCAAAATCTTACCCATGAGGGGCTGGGATATATCAGCCTGGGAGATGAACTAAAAGTTTTGCAGTTGAACCAGGACGAACGTTTCTTTGTATAATCCCGTTACCACTCTTGAAACGTCATATCGCGCATATCGCCCTTGTCGTAAATGATTATGACGAAGCGGTCCGGTTTTATACGGAAAAGCTCAACTTCAGGCTGGTGGAAAACACCGACCTGGGCGGCGGAAAACGCTGGGTTCTTGTCGCACCGGCAGGTTGGCATGAATGTTGCATTTTGTTAGCCAGAGCGGTTAATGAAGAGCAACGAAGCCGGGTAGGCAACCAAACCGGGGGAAGGGTTTTCCTGTTTCTGCATACCGATGATTTCTGGCGAGACTATAACGCGATGATCAGCCGGGGTGTGAATTTCGTAAGGCCTCCGTCTAACGAAAGTTATGGTACCGTCGCAGTGTTCGAAGACCTTTATGGCAACCTTTGGGACCTCATTGAAAAAAAAAGTTGATTTTTTTTCACCGCTTTAGCTACTGCTTTATAACTGTCTAATTACTAACAATATTTGGTTATCCAGGTAAAGTGGGTTTTGCCTCAAAAACCCCCTTAAATAAGGTATAAGAGCGGTTTTTCGCAAACTTTTGGTGCTTTAAAGTCGTAATAAGTGGGCGTAACAAAATACTGAACATGAAATTTATTGAAACTTTACTTACCCCAATCCTTAAGGCAGTGCCTGCCCTGGCAAACAACGGTGGAATTTTCAAGAAAAGGAAAAAGGCAGGTCCTTTCAATCCTAAGATCTCATTAGGCTTCAATTTCTAAAACAAGATTTAACAATTTAAATACGCTAACAATTACTCAACATCACCCTTGCATCACAGGCATAGGTGATGTTTTTGTTTTTATGAAGTCATCTGACCTTACTAAATACGTTTGTTCCGGTTTGAATCCTAATCAAAACTAATAGGAACCGGATTAGAATTCGTTTGCGATTTATGTAAGTTTGTCTTTAAGCGCAAAATAAAAATCAAATTATGGAGGCTGCTGAAAAACTGACGAATGTACAGCTTGAATTACTGAAATTGTTCCAATATAATTTGCCGGAAAAGCAACTCGCCGAAATCAAAAATATCCTCGCCAAATATTTTGCAAATTCAGCCACCGAAGAGATGGATAAATTATGGGCAGAAAAAGGCTGGAATAACGATACGATAAATGATTGGGCCAATGAGCATTTGAGGAAAAAATAGCTCATGATAGTAACATAATTAGCATTGAGGATTTTCTGAACCTCGTTTTCAATTTATAGGATTTCCCTTAAAAGGATATGAAACCCACCATTACCATCGAATATTGCCCCAAATGCGGCTGGCTATTACGCGCAGCGTATATGGCGCAGGAATTTTTAACCACGTTCCAGGAAGAATTACACGGCGTTACACTGCGCCCCAGTGAAACAGGAGGCCATTACAGCATAAGTGTTGATAATGAAATTATATTCGACAGAGAGTTATACGGCGGTTTCCCTGAGATCAAGACGCTGAAACAAATGGTGCGCGATAAAGTGAGCCCGGAAAAAAGTTTGGGCCATTCGGATAAAAAATAATTATATTTACACTAATAAGCCATTGTAGACCAATTATACCGACTTAATATAAATTCCTTATCTTTGTAACTTTTATTTTTCTCAATGTTATCGAAGAAGACCAAGTATGCTATTAAGGCCCTGGTGATCCTCGGCAAGAACGCCGATAAACCGCCGATGCAGATCTCGAAGATCGCTGAAGAAGAACGTATCCCCAAGAAGTTTCTGGAACAAATACTACTCGATCTGCGCAACGCAGGTTTTCTTTATAGTAAGAAAGGCGCCGGCGGCGGGTACAGCTTAAATAAGGATCCCAAAGATATTTACTTAGTAAGCATCATGCGTATTACCGATGGTCCTATTGCCATGGTGCCTTGTGCCAGCCTCAACTTTTACCATAAATGCGAGGAATGTAAATCCGAAACCACCTGCGGCATTCGCGACGTATTCATCCAGGTGCGCGACGCTACGCTAAAGATACTTTCAGAAACAAGCATAGCCGATGTGATAGCGCGGGAAACCATGCTGATCAACGTTTAACACGGGCTTTACTTTAAGCAAAGTTTTTTGTCTTAAGAGAGTGTAAATAATTCCACATTTACGCTCTCTTTTATTTAACAATTACACGGACCGTCTGTTTTACTGTGTAAATTTTCAATGTTCTGTATCTGAAAAGCTAAAAGACGCGTAAAAAAGACGCCTAATGTGTTTTGGCTCAGATTTAGCTATAGCTATAGTTAAAAACATTTGTTACTGTAATTAAACTGTAAAAGAAATAAATATTTCCACAAACCCTATTAATTCGCTATACTATATATATATTTGGGGCAATAATTGTAAAAACCGCCTTTTAGGCATACGATAATAGAATAAGCTATGCAAAGTTTTCGTACCGAATTGGAAAACCCTGTTGTTGAAAAAGATATCATCAACCTTGAAAAACAGATCAGGGCATTTCGTGAAGGCAAGATCCATGATGAGAAGTTCAGGAGCCTTCGCCTGGCACGCGGTATATATGGCCAGCGTCAGCCGGGTGTGCAAATGGTTCGTATCAAGCTGCCGTTTGGTAAGGTTACGTTTAAGCAGTTATTACGTATTGCGGATATTTCAGACGAGTACGCAAGCCACAACCTGCATTTAACTACCCGCCAGGATATACAAATACATTTCGTCAGCCTCGACCGTACGCCGCAATTGTGGGCCGAGCTGGAGCAGGATGATATTACGATACGTGAAGCTTGCGGAAACACCGTGCGTAACGTTACCGCCTCCCCGGCTGCAGGGATCGATCCAAGGGAGCCTTTCGACGTATCGCCTTATGCGCATGCCGCCTTTGAATTTTTTCTGCGCAATCCAATTTGCCAGGACATGGCGCGTAAATTTAAGATCGCTTTTTCATCCGGCGTGGATGATACCGCTTTTGCGTATGCGAATGACGTGGGGCTGATCCCTAAAATAAATGATAAAGGCGAGCGCGGTTTTAAAGTTTACCTGGGTGGCGGACTTGGCGCCCAGCCGTTCATCGCAGCCTTAGTTGAAGAGTTTTTGCCCGAGGATCAGTTGATGCCATATATCGAATCGGTTATCCGCGTGTTCGACCGATATGGGGAAAGAAATAACCGTAACAAGGCGCGTTTGAAATACGTGATCCAGCGCCTGGGCCTGGATGAAGTGGTTCGCCTGGCCAAGGAGGAGCGGATAGCCAACAAAGTAAAAAGCTATCCGATTAACCGGAACGCGGTGGATGAACCGACGATACCTGAACCGGTAATAAGTACCGAAATAAAGATCACCGACCCGCTGCATTATGAGCAATGGCTGATCACCAATACTTTCGAACAAAAGCAAAAAGGTTTTTTTGGTGTATATATAAAGGTGACGATGGGTGACATCCATACCGACAAGGCCCGCAAATTTGTGGAAGCCATCAGGCCCTATGTCGCCGACGAAATCCGCGTTACCCAAAACCAGGGTTTATTACTTAAATACGCCCGCAAGGAAGCGCTGCCTGCCATTTATAATGTATTGGCTGAGTTGGGCATGGCCGCTCCGGGTTTTGACAGCGTGGCCGATGTGGTAACCTGCCCGGGTACGGATACCTGCAACCTGGGTATCTCTAACAGCATGACTTTGTCAAAAGTGCTGGAGGACCTGGTGTATGAAGAATATGAAGAGTTTGTGTATAACCGGGATATCAAGATAAAAATAAGCGGTTGTATGAACTCCTGCGGTCAGCATGGTTTGGCGCACATCGGCTTCCATGGCAGCTCGCTGAAGGCCGGTTTAAAAGTGTTGCCTTCTGTACAAGTATTGCTTGGCGGTGGTACGGTGGGCGATGGTGTTGGTCGTGCTGCCGAGAAGATCATCAAAGTTCCGGCGAAACGGGCTACTGACGTCCTGCGGAAAGTGTTGGATGATTACAAAGCGAACTCTTCAGAAGGCGAGACTTATCATAACTACTATGACCGGCAGGGCAAAGATTATTTCTACCAGTTGCTGAAACCGCTTGCCGATCTGACCAACCTTAGAGATGACGAGTTTGTGGATTGGGGTCATGAAGAAACCTACGCCACCGCGATCGGTGTCGGCGAGTGCGCCGGCGTGGTGATCGACCTGGTGGCTACCCTGCTGTATGAATGTGATGAGAAGAAAGGCTGGGCTGAGGAATCGTTCAGAAACGGAGCTTATGCCGATGCCATTTATCATGCCTACAACGTATTCATCAGCGGTGCAAAATCGCTGCTGCTGGATAAGAATATCAACGTTGGCACACAAACCGGCATCATGAAAGAGTTTGATGCCCAGTATATTGATAAAGGCGAGTTCGCGTGGAACGGCACATTCACCGACAGCGTTTTGGAGATCAACAAACGCGAACCCTCTGAAGAATTTGCCCGCGCTTACATGGCGTCGGCATTTGAATTTTTGGAAGCGGTAAAAACCAAAAGGGAGGCATTGGTACAATCATGATCGATATAAAAGCGAATAAAGAAATTAAACAGCCTCGCATTACGCTGGTCGGCGCAGGTCCGGGCGATGCTGAACTGATCACTATCAAGGGCATCAAAGCGTTGAAAACTGCTGATGTTGTACTGTATGATGCCCTGGTTAATGAAGAACTGCTGGAGTTCGCGCCCAAAAAAGCGGTCAAGGTTTATGTGGGCAAGCGATCTGGCGATCACTCCCATTCGCAGGAATCGATCAATAAGCTGATGGTTGACTATGCTTTGAATTACGGCCATGTGGTTCGTTTAAAAGGCGGCGATCCGTTTGTTTTTGGCCGCGGCTACGAAGAACTGGATCATGCGGCTTCATACAGCATCCCCGCTGAAGTTATTCCCGGTATTTCAAGTTCTATCGGCGTTCCCGGCTTACAGCAGATACCCGTTACACATCGCGGTTTGAGCGAAAGTTTCTGGGTGGTTACCGGCACCACCATGGACGGCAAGGTATCATCCGATTTGTACGACGCGGCGAAAACCAAAGCCACCGTTGTAGTGCTGATGGGCCTGGGCAAACTAGCCGAGATCGTAGAAATATACCAGGCGGAAGGTAAAAACCGGGCGCCCGTAGCCGTAATACAAAGCGGTTCAACTGAAAACGAAAAAGTTGCTATCGGTGTCGTAGATACGATAGTTGAAATTGTGCAGGAAAAGAAGATCGCATCGCCGGCGCTGATCGTTATCGGCGAGGTCGTATCACTGCACCCTATGTTCCAGCCTATCAGAGAGTTTTATGACATCATCGCCCAGGAATAACGGAGTGACCAGTATCCGGCTGGAAAAAACAGAGGGCAATCAGTTGTTCCCTGTTTTTTTGAAGCTGAATGACTTGCATACGGTGCTGGTAGGCGGCGGCAATGTCGGTTTGGAAAAGCTGACCGCCATCGTCACCAACAGTCCGCAGGCAAGGGTTACCGTTGTTGCCAAAGCATTCGTGCCGGAGCTGCACACTTTGGCCGCAGCCAATAAGGGCGTAACAATAATACAAAAGGCATTTGTCGATACCGACCTGGATCGAGCGGATATCGTGGTAGCTGCGACGAACGACAATGAACTGAATACCTATATCAGGGAATCGGCGCATGATCGCAAGCTTTTGGTAAATGTAGCCGATAAGCCCGACCTGTGCGACTTCTATTTAGGATCGATCGTGCAAAAGGGCGACCTGAAACTTGCCATCTCTACCAATGGAAAATCGCCGACTGTGGCAAAAAGGCTAAAGGAAGTGCTGAATGAGAGCCTGCCGGGGGAACTGGATATAACCTTACAGCAAATGAGCGAGTTAAGAAATTCCCTTTCCGGCGATTTCGCCTACAAAGTAAAACGGCTGAACGAGGTTACCTCTGTTTTGGTCGATAAAAAACCTGCTGCTAATCAGAAAGGCTTGATCTGGATGGTGTGGGGCACGCTGGTACTGGCCATAGCCGTCACAGCTTATGCCTTGTGGTCTAATGACGCCGGTTTCAGGGCTTATGTCGAGAACGTCAATCCCGAATTTTATTACTTTCTGGGCGCAGGCTTCGCCTTCGCTATGATCGACGGCGCTATCGGCATGTCATACGGCGTTACCACAACCACGTTCTCGCTAACAAGAGGCTTCACTCCTGCTGTCGCCAGTATGGGCGTGCACCTTTCCGAAGTGATGAGTAACGGTATTGCCGGCTGGATGCATTACCGCATGGGTAACATCAACTGGAAGCTATTTAAAATGCTGGTGGTTTGGGGTATCCTTGGTGCATTTTTGGGTGCTTTCATATTGTCCTCGCTTGAGGAATACAGTAAATACACCAAACCATTTATATCGGTTTATACGCTTACGCTCGGCGTTATTATCCTAAGAAAAGCGTTTCAATTAAATGGCAAACGCGGAGGCGCCAAAATAAAAAAGATCAACCTGCTGGGCTTTGGCGGTGGTTTTATCGACGCTGTCGGTGGCGGCGGCTGGGGATCCATCGTTTTGTCGAGCCTTATAGCAGGCGGTCGTCACCCGCGTTTTTGCTTGGGTACAGTTAAACTCTCAAGGTTTTTTGTAGCCATCGTAAGCTCCACCACGTTTATTATTATGCTGATGCGTCATGGTACGCATTGGGAGCCTGTAGCTGGGTTGGTTATCGGCAGCGCGCTGGCATCGCCGATAGCGGCTAAAATATCGAATAAACTTTCAGCAAAAACGCTGATGGTGGCCGTGGGTATTATCGTGATCATCGTAAGCGTGAACAGCATAATTAAATTTTTGACGAAACTGTAAAATGACAGCGTTAGAAAATATCAAAGACGAACTCAGCGGATTAAAGCCGGTTGAGGCGCTGGCCTTGCTGGCCGATAAATTCCCGGGTAAGATTGTTTTCTCGACCAGTTTCGGCTGGGAGGACCAGGTGATCACACACATGATCTTCACCAACAATCTTCCAATCAAGATATTTACGCTGGAAACCGGCCGTCTTTTCCCCGAGACCTACTACGTTTGGAACCGGACGATGGAAATGTACGAAAAGCCCATCCACGCCTATTACCCCAACAACGAGTTGCTGGAAAGAATGGTGAACGCGAAGGGACCGAGCAGCTTTTACGAGTCGGTTGAGAACCGCAAGGAGTGCTGTGGTATCCGTAAGGTTGAGCCGCTGAACCGCGCATTAGCCGGAAATAAGCTTTGGGTGACCGGCATTCGCGCTGAGCAATCAACCAATCGCCAGTTTATGGAAAACCTGGAGTGGGATGAGCAGCATAATTTGATTAAATTTCACCCGATTTTCGACTGGACCCTGGAGCAGGTAAAAGAATACATCAGGTTACACAATGTGCCTTATAATACCCTGCATGACAGGGGTTTTCCGAGCATAGGCTGCCAGCCCTGCACGCGCGCCGTACAGCTGGGAGAAGATTTCCGGGCGGGCCGCTGGTGGTGGGAAGACCAGTCGAAAAAAGAATGCGGATTACACGAGGTGAGTAAATAATGAGCGAATTAGTGATTATAAAACATGAGTAATAAAGATCAGTTGGACTATTTAGACGAGCTGGAGGCGGAAGCCATTTATATCCTGCGCGAGGTTGCCGGGCAATTTGAAAAGCCCGCGCTGCTGTTTTCGGGCGGGAAAGATTCGATCACGTTGGTTTACCTGGCACTGAAGGCGTTTCGTCCGGGCAAGTTTCCGTTTCCCCTGGTACATATCGATACCGGCCACAACTTTGACGAGGCTATTATTTACCGCGACCAACTGATCGAGCGTATCGGCGAAAAACTGATCGTCGGTTATGTGCAGGAAGATATCGATGCCGGCCGCGTGGTTGAGCAAAGGGGGAAGAACGCCAGCCGTAACCAACTGCAGACAGTTACCCTGTTAAATACAATAGCTAAGCATCAATTTGACGCCTGCATTGGCGGAGCCCGCCGCGACGAAGAAAAAGCACGTGCCAAAGAGCGTATTTTCTCTGTCCGTGATGAGTTTGGTCAGTGGGACCCTAAACGCCAGCGGCCGGAGTTGTGGAACCAGTACAATGGAAAGATACACAAGGGTGAAAACGTGCGCGTCTTCCCGATCAGCAACTGGACCGAACTGGATGTATGGAACTATATCCGCAGAGAAAACATACCCTTGCCATCACTTTATTTCTCGCATGAACGCGATGTCATCACACGGAACGGCGTGTACATGGCTGCATCGCCTTTCCTGAACATGGATGACGAGGATATAGTGGAGCGCAAGAGCGTGAGGTTTCGCACGGTAGGTGACATGAGCTGCACCGCTGCGGTCGAATCCTATGCATACCATATCGACGATATAATTGACGAAATAAGCGCCTCGCGTATCAGTGAGCGCGGCGCCCGAATGGACGACAAGGTGAGCGAAGCTGCCATGGAAGACCGCAAGAAAGGAGGATATTTCTGATTTACGATTTACGATTTCGGAATTACGATTTATAATCGGCCCAAATCCGAAATTGAAAATTCGAAATTCGAAATCAAAATACTATGAACATTCTAAAATTTTTAACCGCCGGTAGTGTTGATGACGGGAAAAGCACCCTGATAGGGCGATTGCTGTATGACAGTGAAGCTATCCTGGCTGATCAGCTGGAAGCTTTGCAGCGCGCCAATCGCAAAAATGATGACGGTACCATCGACCTGGCTATTTTGACTGATGGGTTGAAAGCCGAACGCGAACAGGGCATCACCATCGATGTAGCTTATAAATATTTCCAGACCGAGAAACGTAAATTTATCATCGCCGATACACCCGGGCACATACAATACACCCGTAACATGGTTACCGGGGCATCAAACTCCGACCTGGCTATCATCCTGATCGATGCGCGCAAAGGCGTGATCGAACAAACCATACGGCATTCTTTCTTAGTTTCGCTGTTAGGCTTACCGCGGGTGCTGGTGGCTGTGAATAAAATGGACATGGTGGATTTCAGCCAGGAAGTTTTTGAAAATATCGTTGAAGATTATAAAAAGCTGGCTAAAAAGGTTGGTTTGGAAAATGTGGCTTATATACCCGTGAGTGCGCTTAAAGGCGACAATATCGTTCATAAATCCGTGCGCATGCCCTGGTACCTGGGTGAAAGCCTGTTGCCCTACCTGGAATCTGTCGAGATACCGGTTGATACGCAAAGCGACCACGGCCGTTTCCCGGTGCAGTGGGTTGTCCGCCCGCAGACGGATGAATTGCACGATTACCGCGGTTATGCCGGTCGCGTTGCCAGCGGCTCATTCCGAGTGAACGATAAAGTAACGGTGCTGCCTTCAGGCTTTCAATCGACGATCAGCAAGATAGAATTGGCCGAGCAGGAACCTGATGTTGCAGTTGCCGGCATGTCGGTTACAGTACATTTGCAGGATGAGATCGATATCAGCCGTGGTGATATGCTGGTAAGCGCGCAAAATCAGCCAATGGTGTCTCAGCAAATTGAGGCCGACTTATGCTGGATGGATACCAAACCGCTGGATACCACACATACTTACTTTCTGCAGCACAACAGCAAGCTTACCCGCTGCCGCATACAGGAAGTGCTGCATAAAGTGAATATCAACACGCTGGAAAAAGAGTCTGCCGACGAATTTAAGCTGAATGACATCGGCCGCATCGTGATCAAAACAGCTGATCCGGTCGTATTCGACCTTTTCCAGAACAATAAAGCTAACGGAGGCGCTATCCTGATCGATGGCCGCACCAATGTTACCGTTGGCGCACTGATGTTCAGGGCCAATGCCGACTGACAAATTGCAATCAAATCAATTATTCGAGCTTGTTCAGCCATACAAAGGCGAGCAGTCGGAATAATTTGCTTATGATCACGAACGAAAATTCATATGATAAGAATAATAGCCATTACCAGGTTCATACCCTCTTCCCTTTTCTGCCTGTCATTACTTTTATTTTTTCATCCCGTTTTTGCCCAGGTAGATCCATCATGGACGACACCGGTCAAGCCGTTTCAAATAGCAGACAACCTCTATTACGTAGGAAGCCAGGAGCTTGCCAGCTATCTTGTCGTTACGCCAAAAGGAGACATCCTTATCAATGCAAATCTTAACGTCTCTCCGCCACAGATAAAGGCAAGCGTGGAGAAATTGGGTTTTCAATGGCGGGACATCAAGATACTGCTTAACAGCCAGGCGCATGACGATCATATGGGCGGCGCGGCGCAAATAATTCATGAGACGCACGCAAAAAATATGGTAATGGATGGCGACGTCAATGATGTTGAGTCCGGCGGGCGAACCAATTTCCTGTCTCCGTCGCCAAATATTCACCCATACGCCCCGGCACATGTCGACCGCGTTCTTCACGACAGGGGCGTCGTATCTCTTGGTGGTGTAACGCTGACCGCCCATAAAACCGCCGGTCACACACGCGGTTGCACAACATGGACAATGCAGTCTCATATTCCGGGTGAGCCAACAGGAACTACACGAAATGTCGTCATCGTTGGAGGGACCGGCTTTTGGTCGGAATATCGGTTCGTTGCCACTTCCGCACATCCTGTTAGTTACCCCGGTATCGTTCAGGATTTTCAGCATACATTTACCGAGTTACCTCGGCTAAACTGTGATGTTTTCCTGGGCGCCCATGGTGCATACTTTGGTCTGCAACAGAAACTTCGTCTTTATTCGAAGAATGGTCCCAGGGTTTTCATCGATCCGGACGGGTATAAACAGTTTGTATCCAGATCTCAAAAAAAATTTACAACAGAGTTAAATAAACAACGACTCGCTGCTGCCAATTGATCCGGATGTCACGATTGGAGTACCGATGTTCAAGACCGACGCCGGCTGACGATATCGCAATCACACTAAATCAACAATAGACGGCTCCAATCGGGGCCTTTTTTATTTCAGCTTTTGCAACATCTTTGTTACATTATATAGAGTAAACATTTTAGCGTCACTTTTGCACCTGCAAAGTCGTTAGTACAGCAATGCCAAGAGTGGTAATCTTCCGGGTAATATTCGCATTTGCAGCATTGCTGTTTGTCGCCAAGCCTTTTTTAGGCTTTTGCGCTTTCGCCGGGCAAACCCAGCCGCGCATCTCCCATACGGTCCTTGTAAAAAGCTTTACCAAGCGCAAGCCTGAAAGTTTAGAGGAAGGTTATGCCAAAGCCCGTGCCCTGCACGCACTAATTTCCGACCCGCCATTCGTATTGCAATCGGTAATCATATTGTTTTTAGCGGTCTTGCTTCCCACATCTCTCGAAAACACCGGAAAACCTCCAAAAATAGAGATTTCTTTTCCGCAGCCTATTCCGGCTTACTTGCTTACAGGCAAGCTTTCTATTTGATTTGTACTGCAGACCTTTATGGTCATTTGCATGGCATCGCCCATGGAATTTTTCTATTCATGAAATAATAAATTATTTTAATATCCATGTTAAAATTTCAAAAGATACTGATGTTTACGGCGCTATGCTGGCTTCCCGCATTAACGCTAAAAGCACAGCAGACTACCACCCCGGTCACATTGAAACAGTTACTGGCCCGGGTTGATAAGAACGCGCCCACCCTGGTTACCGACTCGTCGGCCATCCGGATCAGGCAGGCGCAGGCAGCGGAGATCCGCAATAACTGGCTGTCAAACCTAAAGCTCAACTACCAGGCCGATATCGGCACCAGCAACAACGTTACCGGGCCATATTTCGGTTACGGCATTATACCCTCAAGTTCGGGCGGTATTCACCCGAACAGTGTAACTACCGCGTTGTCAACGAACATTGGCATCGCTTCGTTTGACTGGGAAGCGTACAATTTCGGATATTATGGCGCACAAAATCGTGTTGCGCGGTCGAATATCCAGGTTGAGCAGTATAACTACGCACAATCCAAATATCAGCTGGAGGCTTTTACGATCAACGATTACCTGCTGCTGATGAACCTGCAGGACTACCGGAACATCCAGGCCCGCAACATCCAGCGCACACAGGACATTTTGCGTTCCGTGTCATCTTTAACAAAAAGCGGCGTACGTCCGGGGGTAGATACCAGTATAGCCAACGCAGAGTTATCAAAAGCCAGACTGAACTACATCGAGCTGAATAACCAATTGCAGCAAATTCAGCTGCAGCTTGCCGAGTTTAGCGGGCTCCCCTATCAATCCATCGTGGCAGATACGCTGGTAGCGCAGCAATTGATCAACGCGCCGGCTGCTATGTTCAACACCGATACCGCGGGGCATCCGGTCATCAATTATTTCCAGTCGCTTTACCAGAACAGCAAAGAGCAGGAAAACCTGGTGCGCCACCAGTACAACCCTAAAATATTTGTACAGGGCGCTGCCTGGGGGCGTGGCTCCAGCGTCGATCCTGAAGGAAATTACAACGGGCTTTCGACGGGATGGGGCTTTCAGCGCGACAACTATTTAGTAGGCGTGGGTATAAGCTACAACCTGTTCGACCTGCGCAGGCAGCGGTTAAAATTGAATACGCAGAAAACAGAAACGGATTATTTCCGCAATAAACTCGAAGAG
>JAFDZL010000060.1 GCA_018266935.1 Bacteroidota bacterium
ATTGTTGCCGTTTCGCCAGCTTTTAATTGAGATTTATCACTGGTGATGATCAATGTTGGCGGAGTGCGGTCAATGGCGTAAGATTGACCTGTAAACGGCAAACTTGTGCTGATGCCCGGAGAAAGGCCCGTCGCGTTGGCTAAATTTAAAGTAAGGTTACCATCCCCGGCGCCTGTATTTACTGTAACAGTATATGTTGTTCCCGATCCGCTTACGGAGGTGATACTGGCGCCGGCGAGACTTCCATCAGTAGTTAATGAAAAATTACTTGTGGTTACTCCGGTAATCGAAGCGCCAAAAGTGACCGTATATTGAACACTGGAAGAGTTGGTCGGACTGCTGCCGGCAAGCGCTATAGAACTGATAGTGGTTGGCGGATTCGCAGATGTAGTAAAACTGACCGCATTACCATAAGTTGTCGATACGCCATTTGTAGCATAGGCTCTTACATAGTAGGTAGTGGAGGGCGACAATCCGGTTAAAGAACTGGTAAAGGCGCCCGTACCTGTACCGTCAGTCGTTTTACTGTCGCTTGTGGTCGGCGATCCGGTTGTGTTCCAGCATACGCCCCGCGCTGTGACGGAGCTTCCGCCGTCAGATGTTATGTTGCCGCCGCTTGTCGCTGTTGTAGCCGTTGCTCCGCTGATCGCTGTCGTCGTCAGCACCGGAGCGGTTGCGAATGTAGCCGTTATGCTTTTATCGGCATCCATGGTAACAGTCAGCGGATTACTACTGCTTGTAACGCTGCCTGTCCAGCCTGCAAATGATGCAGAGCCACTTGGGGTAGCTGTCAGAATAACGCTGCTGCCCTGCGCAAAATTGGCGTAGTTATAAGAAGAGGCAGTGATGATACCGGCGGGATTACTTACCACGCTTCCGGTGCCCGATGTAGCAACGGTAAGTTTTTGCGGAGTTACTCCCCCGGTAATCGTCGCCTTACAGTCAATAGTGGCGCCATAATCGTAGGATCCGCATATTGTAGGTGAACTGCTATATACCAGTATAGTCCGGATATAAACCGGACCGTTGAAAGCGGTTGTTGGTATGGTCACGGTCCCGGAATAAACGTGTGTTCCGGTAAAGGTGTAGTTTTGATCAAAAACCAGCTCTCCGGCATCCTGGAGATCGCCGTTACCATTATAATCGATCCATATTTTGACATATTCCTGGTAGGCGCCATTGGTGTTCACCGTTACGCTGACGTTATAAGTGTTACCGGCGGTAAGCGTGGTCAGGCTTGAACTCGTATGATCAAAATAGCCCGGACCGGAGTAGCCCGTCGCTCCCTGCGCGGTTGAGCCGTTGATGGTAACGGACGAAACATATTCGTAACCAAACATAGTCGGCCCTGAACTGCAGAGCGGCGATTGAGCATAGGAGAGAGAATATCCCGTCAGTGTTAATAGCAGGATGAGGATTATTCTAAAACGAGTTTGGTAAAAGAACCGTCTTTCCCCGGGCAAAGACACAGTATTTGAAAGTAAAGTTCGGTTCATATCAGGCGGCGTATTTGTTTTTGACTCACGGCCCAGGTTTGCCCTGAACGGTGTAACTGAACGGTGACTTCCAGGATATTGGGCTTCGTGGTGTAGTCGGAATTAAGCGTAAAGTTGACCGATGCATCATCACCGGTGATACTGAAGGTCTTGACAATCAGAAAGACCTCAGCCTTTTCCGAACGCATATCCGCCCTGGAGCGAAACAGCACGGGCCGCCCAAATTTGCTCACGGCGAGACCATCCGGAAATTTTACGGGGTACTGCATGATGTAAACTTGTTTTAGTGTGCCGTCAGAATGCCTGGTAAAGTAATTCTGAATGACAGGCAGATCAAGGCATTGCTGCAATATCTCCAGGGAGTCCTGCCGGGCCGATGGCTTGTATTGTGTCAGTGAGCCAGCGCTTGAACGGGTAGAAAATGTCAATAGCAAAAAGCATATTGTCAGAGCAAGCGATAACCGTTGCAAAAAAGCCTTTTTAAAGAGAGAATTGTAAAAATTCATAAGCAAGAAATCACGCATATCGTTCAACAATCAAGAAATAGAAGATATTTTTTGGCGGTGCGACCTTTAAGACGAACCACTTAAGTACATAAGATTCAGCTAATTATTGGTTAAATAGAAAATTAAATTATCAATTAATAATTTCTTTTTACGAAATGAAAAAGTGAAAAGTTGGAAATAAGTGCAAGATTTTGAGAAAATTAGCGCATTCTTTGCGATAGCCGTAATGAACCGCGATTTGGTAACCGAATCAGGGTCGCTGATAGAATTTGATTTGGTTCCAGTGTTTTTTGGTTGAACCTCAGTATCCTTTTTACAGGATGCCAACGCGACTACGGCAAGTATTATTGAGATCATACTCTTTTTCATAATCGTTTCTCGTCTTTAAGGCTTTGAGCTGTTGTTATTTTTCTGAAAATGGCACACAGATATGGTTTAAAATATTCCAGGTATATACAGGCAAGCTTTTCTGTTAACTGACAGTTGTATGAAATAAAAAATTCCCCGGTTATGCTCTTTTTCGCATTGTCCTATCCGTCCTGCATTGTTCCGGGGAAGTTATCACACACACACATTTGCCTTCTGAATTTATCCTTATTACGTTTGCTGCATTCGGGGGTTAGTACCTTAAGTAAGGTATATTTAAGGGGGGTGACTTCTGATCTAAAATGGAACTTGTGTTGCTAACTGGCTTGAAAACAGTGTATTGTATGCTCAGAGTCAATGCAAGCGATGTCTTGATGCTAACAGGCATTGTCAGTACTATGACCTCTGATTTATACTGATTAAGGGTAGAGCAAACGCCGACATACTTGCGAACGTTTTCGTTTAGTTGCTATTGAACTTCAATAACTATCGGCAAATATTCAATAGGTGTGTTCAATACAGTATTTGCATTTTCGAAAATTTCAAAATACCTTTATTTTTCAACCAGCTAACCTGAATTAATTGAAAAAACTATTTGCCGTCGTTATGGTAGTCGCCATCCTGTTCAATTCAGGAGGTTACGATTTGTTTTTTCAATACCTGATGTACCGTTCGGACAGCAAGATATTTGACAACATCAATCACAGCCGTTACCGGACTTCCGATCTTATAGAGGTAAAGGTGCCTGTTGATTTTCCAGCTCAGGCTCCAGGGGAATATTCCGGAGAGTACGAACCGGTGAGCGGTCAGATCCAGATCAAAAATGACAAATACGACTACGCCGAGATAAAAATCACACGCGATACGCTGTATTTGCGTGTCATGCCCAACCCCGAGCTAAGTAAACTGGTTAAGGCCAACGTATTATATGGTAAATTAGTCAACGACCTTCCAACTCCTAATACTAAGCACTCCAACAATACTTTAACCAAAAAGAGTCTGAGCGAAAGTGTGCTGCTGAACTTAACTGGTATTCAATCGCCGTCTGCCGAAATTG
Source organism: Bacteroidota bacterium (assembly GCA_018266935.1). GTDB lineage: Bacteria > Bacteroidota > Bacteroidia > Sphingobacteriales > Sphingobacteriaceae > Mucilaginibacter. The sequence goes on from JAFDZL010000060.1 coordinate 3,426, forward strand.
CAAATGGCTATTGTGATCATGTTGTTGCCAGTATTCTTACCCCATCACTCGAAGTAGGCGGCCAGCCACCCGAAGCATAATCTTTTCTCCCATCCATCTCATTTCTATACACGTGTCTGTCGATTTATGATGCTGTGGCTATTCGCACTTTGCGTTTTTCCCACGACTCCCTGGCCGTACACTTGCAACCAAATGAGATCGGATCAGCTTTTATCCGGATCAGTTTGCTGCTGCTATGCCAGGACGCTCTGCGAAGGGTAACAACCAGGGATAACCGAACGCTTAGCCGGAATATCCATTTTAATCACATATAAATATTTGAAAATGCCACACATCAAGGTAAATGAAGATTTACCGGGTATCAGGTCGTTAATGGCCTTTAGCCCGGAAACCGCCGCGCCCATGGGCGAACTGGCGAACCTGCTTTTACGAACCAACGAAGGCCTGACCATGGCCGAAAGGGAGCTTATAGCTACCTATGTCTCCCATCTGAACGATTGCTTTTATTGCCGGTATTCGCATGGGGCGATCGTCACGTGTTATCTGAACGACGACAACGAACTGGTGGACGAAGTGATCAAAGATTTGGCTCAGGCCCCGGTGTCTGATAAACTTAAAGCTTTGCTGATCATTGCTGGCAGCGTCCAGAAAGGCGGCAGATATGTAACATCTGACCAGGTTGAGGCTGCAAAGCAGGCCGGCGCATCGGACAAGGAAATTCACGATACGGTACTCATAGCTGCCGCATTTTGCATGTTCAACCGATACGTTGACGGGCTGGCTTCCAAAACGCCGACCGATCTGTCATCTTACCCTTTAAGGGCGCGCCAGATCGCGGAGAAAGGTTATGGCAATCATATTTTCACAAACAAGCAACCTGTCGCTGATGAGCAGCAGGCTTAAATTTTTAGACCAATCACTAATGTTCAACCAAATCACAACCATGAAACATAAACTATACTATATCCTAACATGGCTGTTCGTAACCTTGCTTCCGCTTTCGCTTCTGGCGCAAACGCGGACGATTACGGGAACCGTTACAGCCAATAAAATAACCGTACCGGGCGTAACGATCACGGTTAAAAACAGTACGCAATCCACCACTACCGATGTTAACGGATGGTTCTCGATCAGGGTGAGCGGCGATGCCACGCTGGTTATAAGCGCAGTAGGCTACAAAACGCAAACAATTAACGTTGCCGGCCAATCGGACCTGAAGATCAAACTGGAAGAAGACGTATCCAAGCTTGACGAGGTGGTTGTTACCGGCCTTGCGACATCGGTAAAAAGGAAGAACCTCGCGAACGCCGTCGGCGAGATCAGCGCTAACCAATTGAACGGCGTTGCACCGGCCCAAACATTTGACGCAGCCTTAGAGGGTAAGATCAGCGGCGCGGATATCAACCAGAATTCGGGCGCACCGGGCGGCGGCATTTCGGTAAAACTACGCGGTGTTACTTCGGTTTATGGTAATACGCAGCCACTGTATGTTGTCGATGGGGTTTACCTTGATAATTCAGCGACATCAGGCGGTTTGAACGCCGTTACCCTTGCAGCAAGCGGAGGCCCTACATCTACCCAGGACAATCCATCAAGCCGTATTGCCGACCTGAGACCCGAAGACATCGAAAATATTGAGATACTTAAAGGCGCCTCGGCTGCTGCCATTTATGGCTCCAAAGCAGCGGGCGGCGTGATCATTATTACCACTAAAAGAGGCAAACAAGGTAAAACAAGCGTATCGATCTCGCAGGATGTTGGCTTCTCCAGCCCGATCAAACTACTCGGTGTGCGGCAATTTACCGCGCAAACCGCCGCAAGTTTACCAGGCGATCCGGCGACATTGACCCAGATGTTCAATGACGCCCAATCCAAAGGTCAGATATATGATTATGAAAAGGAAGTTTACGATCATAAACCATTTGCCAGCAACACCCACGTGAGCATGAATGGCGGCAATGATCGTACAAATTTTTTCTTTTCAGTTGGCCGCGAAGACGATGGCGGCATTGTTGACCGTACCGGCTACAACAACACCAGCGTCAGGCTGAACCTTGACCATAAATTAACGGACGATATTAAGTTCGGCGTTACTTCTAACTATATCAATTCATCGGCAGACCGGGGCATTTTTGGGAACGATAACTCTGGAACCAGTATCGGTATTGCGTTATCTTCGACCCCCGATTTTGCGCAGTTGCACCAAGATGCGGCAGGGAACTATCCCAATAATCCCTTCGCAGCATCAAATCCATTGCAAACTATCGCCCTGATGACAAACAACGAATCGGTGAACCGGTTCGTGATGGGCGCCAACCTGGATATCACGCTGCAAAAAAGCAACAGGAGCAACACCAAGTTTGTTGGTCGCGGCGGATTTGACTTTTACAACCTCCAAACCAACGAACTGTTCCCAAGCGTACTGCAATTTGAAGCGGTGAACAAGGGCCAGTCTATACAAGGGTTCACCAAAAATCTGAATACCAACTATATTTTTTCATTGGTGAATACCTGGTCGCCGTCAAGCAATCTCTCATTGACATCGTCAGCGGGCATCACCGAAGAAACAGGTAACTACAATAACCTTTTGGATGTAGCCAGCGAAGTGATTTCCGGCCAATCGAACGTGAACCAGGCCGGGGCGCTGAATGCGACGCAAACCCGCAACCAATACCTGAACAGCGGTATTTTCCTGCAGGAAGAAGCGATCATTGCTAATTCGGTTACCCTGACCGGCGGTTTGCGGTTCGACAGGTCGAGCAACAACGGCGATGTATCTAAATATTACCTGTATCCCAAGGCAGGCATTTCGTGGAACCTGACGGACATGGGCCTGATCAAACAAGGCTTGTTCGAGAGCGTTAAACTGCGCGCTGCTTACGGCCAGGCTAATAATGTGCCGGCTTACGGAAGTAAATTCACCGCGTTTGGCGTATCCAATATCGCCGGTAACCCAGGCTTGCTGGTAAACCCGATAGAGGGATCGTCGGACATCAAACCGGAAAGACAAACCGAACTTGAAACCGGCGTCGATTTCAGCCTGCTGAAAGGCCGTTTGGGTTTTGAAGTGACTTACTATGCGAAAGATATCAACGATTTTCTTCTGCTGACCACCCCTCCGCCGTCGTCTGGTTTTGCCCAGCAATGGATCAACGCGGGAAATTTGACCAACCATGGCGTTGAACTCGGTATAAACGCAAGACCGGTTGAAGCGAAGAACATCGTGTGGAATACATCGGTTAATTTCTGGCTCAATCGCTCAGATGTGACCAAATTGGATGTTGGCCCGGTCCAGCTGGGCTCGTTAGGCGGCGTTCTTTTGGGTACTTACCAGATCGAACAGGGTAAATCGGCCACACAGATCGTCGGACTTAACGGAAAGGGCGTTGGCGTTTTGGGTAATGCCGAAGCCAGGTTCCAGATGAGTACTTACAACGAGATCACCTTCTTTAAAGACTGGAGCCTGCGTTTCCTGGTACATTGGAAATACGGCGGCCAGAATGTGGACGTAACCTATCTTGAGAATGTATTTGGCCAGACCAGCGCCGACTTTGATAAACCGACCAAGCAAGGGCCGCCACTGGGTGTGACCGAATTGATGCAGGTTGGAACGAATGCGCAGCAAACCGTTGAAAATTCATCTTATCTGCGCTTCCGCGAAATAGGCTTGTAATACAATATCGGCAAGCTGCCCGTTTCTTTTATCAAATCGGTAAATGTGGGCGTATCGCTTCATAACTACATTACCATTACCAAGTACAAGGGTTACGATCCTGAGGTATCCAATTTCGGCACAGGCTTTTCGCAGGGGGTGGATGTCGATCCGTACCCGTCGAGCAAGCAAGCGGCCCTTCATGTTTCACTTAATTTCTAATCCACAACACGACAACCATGAAACGAAATATTAAAACATACATCACCTTCTTCTCCGCCTCGCTCTTGCTGTTTGCCGGGTGTAAAAAGGATTACGGAGATCTGAACGGGCAAACTATCGAGGCCCTGACGACCAATGCGTCGGAAGCACAGCTAAACAACCTGGTAAGCGGAACAGAATCCGGTATGCGCAATTCTCTCAGTTTTTACCTCGACGACGTAAGTATTATCGGCCGCGAATCGTACCGTTTTTCAAACTCCGAGCCCAGGTATGTTGTTGACTTGCTGGGCGCCAACGGGTCGGCCCTGAACGGCAGCAATTTTTATATTACATTGCCCTGGGCCGCCAGGTATGCCGTTGTGAAAAACTGCAACGTACTTATCCAGGCCGCGACCAACTCAACGGTTATCAGCGGCGCACAAAAGGCCGGATATACCGGGTTTGCCCGTACCATAAAAGCCTACCAGCTTTTGATGAATCTGAACCTTACCGACGACAACGGTATCCGGATAAACGTGGCCAATCCGCAAAACCTGGGCCCTATCGTTGGATCTACTCCCGCCCTGGCTGCGATAAGCTCACTGCTCGACTCGGCAAAAAATGATCTCAGCACCGCGGAGGTATCATTTCCGCTGGCCGGCTTTTCAGGGTTTAGCGATGCTGCAGGCCTAACGAAGTTTAACC
>JAFDZL010000061.1 GCA_018266935.1 Bacteroidota bacterium
ACGGCCAGCTTTCGCGCCGCCAAATCGTCGATGATAATATAATCGCAGGAAACTTCGGACGCCAATGCAATAGCGCTTGCCTCGCCCTGGTCAACATATTGCTGATATTCTTCAATTAAAGATTGACTTGCGGGCTGAATAATTACCCAATCAGGTAACGGCCTGGTGTATTCTTTCGCGATTTCTGGGGTGATAAGTACCGTTGAGTAAAGTTTATGCACAACGTCAAGGGCATTGATCTTTTCGAGTAGAACGAAACAACTGGTGTCAGCAATGACAATTTTATTTTCCGGATGATTGCTTGAAGTCATTTAGGTCAGCTGTCGCACTTGCATCAAAAAAGTGCACATCGTAATTGATCAGTATTTCGGCAAAATCCCACTTCTTCATACCGCACATTTCCGCTGCCTGTCCCAAAGTTAATTTGCCGGACTCGTATAACTTGGCGGCAATCAAACGAACCGTTTCATCATGGTCTTTTTCAAGAGCGTCAGGAACCTGTAACGTTATCGTTGTCATGATATAAAGGTAAGATTTTTTTTCAGATTTTGGAATTGACCGAGTTTAGATTCCTACCGGGCGGTCCATTTGATTATTTTGACTATCTTAGTATTTCAAAAGCGAGATAGCCTTGTCCAATTTCATATCCAAACTCAACTGGCGGCTGATGCTGATGCATTTCACAGCTTGCTGGTTTATATATCATGCACTAAATCAACTCGGTTATTTGTATGATTATAGATTCCTGGAATATATCATGCACCATAAATCTGACGATATCATGAAAGCATATGCGGACAATAACCAGCCCTATGGCATAAGGTTGTATATGGATTTAATATATGCTGTATATGCGGGTCTTGCAGGGATATTGATAGCATTTCTTATATCACTTGTACTTTCTATAAAGCATAAATGGTTCTGGTTGAATTCACTATTTGTTTTGTTGGCTGGATTAGGTTCATTTCTTGTTGATAGGTTTTATTGGAAGCATGTCAAATTTATTTTCATGTCTCCGGGGCTCCTTTTTAAATCTGACTGGTGGTTTAATTTTATCGGAAGCATCTTTATGCTTGTCATTGGACTATGCTTATTCTTCTCAAAACGAATAATAAGATTTTTAAATGGCAGAAATACCCAAGCCACAGTTAATCCTTCCCTGATCGTTTAATATTACCCCGGGCGAAAATCTTCCGGACTTATGCGGACTTATGCGGACTTTCGGACTCATCTCACATCTCACATCTCATATCTCAAATCTCACATCTATCATCTACATTTGAACCATGAGCATTAGTGTCCAATCATTGACCAAAGTTTATGGCAAGCAACATGCCGTCGATAATATTTCGTTCAGCGCGCAACCGGGGGTACTGGGTTTCCTGGGGCCGAACGGCGCGGGCAAATCAACCACCATGAAGATATTGACCGGCTATATCCCGCAAACATCGGGTAAAGCCTCAGTATGCGGGTTCGATGTAAGAACACAGCCGCTTGACGTAAAGCGCAGCATCGGCTACCTGCCTGAGAGCAACCCGTTGTACCAGGATATGTATGTGCGCGAGTCGCTGCAGTTTA
>JAFDZL010000062.1 GCA_018266935.1 Bacteroidota bacterium
CGCATCGCTGTCATCGTGTGCGGCGCTGCCGGTATATCAAACATCTGTTGATGCAGGCAGAGTTATGGTTCCGGTATCATTGTTCACACAAAGTGATTTTCGTATCATCGAGCCAAAAGATTTTTTCTATAACATAGGGTTACGAAAGGAGAAAGATAATACCTACACGGCTCTGTTGTTAAGATGTACTCATGCCGACAATCAACTGATGTCAACCGGGAACGGTTTCAAATGCAGCCTTCATGGCAGCGTTTTTGATAAAGAAGGCCAGGTTACGCAGGGGCCTGCGGAGCGGCCGTTAAAGAAATATCGAACTGAAGTTATTTCGGGAAACATCGTCATTCACTTAAGCTGATCGCTGTTTATTGTAAGCAATTTATTACAGCAAATGCTTGGTTTAGCACTTACATATTCATTAATTATTCACAATAAATCCGTTTATTAGCAGCAAAATACCCTGTTAAAGTATCTTTGCAGCATGAGGATCAAAAGGCTAATCCTGCTTTTATTTCTTTTTCCTGTTATCACTTTTGCCCAAACCACCATATCAGGTAAGGTAACTACTTCGGTTTCACATACGGGCATAGGGAAAGTTAGCGTCTTCCTGAGCAATTCATCCTATGGCACCGAATCGACTGATGACGGATCTTTTCGCCTGGTGAATGTAAAGCCCGGGCAATATACCCTTGTTGCCAGCTCGGTCGGCTATAAAGAATATACCAAACAAGTGCTGGTGGGTAACGACCCGATAAGCATTGATATCCCGCTGGAATCGAAGGTTGAACAATTGCGCGGCGTGGTGATCACCAGCCCCGCTGATTTCAAAAAGAACCTGGAGCTTTTCATAAAAGAATTTATCGGGACCACGGAAAACGCCAAAAAATGCGAGATCATGAACCCGCATACGCTTAACATGATCTACCATGGCCGAAAATTGACACTCGAGGCCTGGACAGACGATTTTCTGGTCGTCGAGAACAGGGCGCTCGGCTACCGTATCAAATTCTTACTGGATACTTTCTCAACCTCTGGTATCACCGGTATCACGCAGTGGCAGGGACAGGTTTATTTTGAAGAGATGAAAGGAACCGACGAGCAAAAGGCCGACTGGAAAAAAAGGCGCGAAGAGAGTTATTACGGCTCATCCCGCAATTTTTTCAGGTCGCTTTATAACAATACTTTGCCGCAGGATGGTTTTATCATACACCGCCTGACAAGGGAGCTTAACCCCGACAGGCCAGATGATGCAGTAATTCACGAGAAACTGACCTTGTTTAAAGGTATGCCCCGCACAAGGCAGAACGTTGACTCATTCAACTACTATATCAACAAGTTGAATATGTCGAAATATTATCATGAGAGTTTGTCGAAACAGCCGCTTCAGCCATTCCAGGTATATGAACCGACAGGCAAGCCTGGTGTATATGCTTTGCGGTATAATTTCACGGGCTGCCTGTATATAGTTTATACCAAAAAGCGTGAAGAAACGGATTTTAAGGATATATACCGTACGCTGGATATGCCAAATTACGAGACAAGTGTGCTGACGCTTTTCAAGCCCTATGCCCTGTTTGATTCCAACGGCGTAGTGTTCCAGGATCCGCCTCTTATAGAGGGTTCATGGTCGAAAGCAAAATTGTCAGAGCTATTGCCTTTTGACTATATACCGGGAGAAGGCAAGGGAGCCGAGTAAGCAGAAAGCTTAATGCAGAAAGACCAAAGCTCTTTCTGAGGATTAAAGTATTTTCATTTTACCTTTTTTCGGCTTTCAGCTTTTTGCTTTGTGCTTTAAGCTCAACAACGTACCTTTACCGCACAAATGGAGCTGAAAATAATTTATAAGTCCTGGTGGAAGATATTGGCAGTAGTTCTGATATTCTACACCTTAATAGCGGGCTTTCTGCTCCCCGTTCCCAGGCTGGCTATCCTGCACGAAACCATCCGCAACCTGTACTTTCACGTACCCATGTGGTTTTCTATGCTGGCCGTAATGGTTACATCGGTAGCTTTTAATATCCTGTTCCTTAGAACGGGAAAAGAAGAGTATGACCTGGCTTCGGTTGAATGTGTGAACACCGGCCTCATGTTTTACGTTTTGGGCCTGGTTACCGGTATGTTGTGGGCGAAATATACCTGGGGAGAATTCTGGAGCGGCGACCCCAAGCAAAACAGCGCCGCTATCGCGTTTTTATTGTATTGCGCCTACCTGGTGCTGCGCAATTCCATCGACGAAGAGCAGAAACGGGCAAAAATATCGGCCATTTATAATGTTTTCGCCTTCCCCATTATGGTAGTGCTGCTGTTCGTGTTGCCCCGTATGACCGATTCATTGCATCCCGGCAACGGGGGCAACCCGGCGTTTGGGAAGTATGATCTCGATAGCAATATGCGTTTTGTGTTCTATCCGGCGGTGGCAGGATGGACCATTTTTGCGTTTTTGATCGCAACGCTCCGTTACCGGATGCGGTTAATAGAACATAAAAGAAATAACATAAATTTATAACAGGCTTATTTTATGAATAAGTTTTTTGAATGAATTTTTAGCCTACGTACCCGATGAAAAAACTATTGATCTTCCTGTGTTTAACCTTATCCGGCTTCGCCGTTTTTGCACAAAATACCGATGGCGTTGAAATGGCTGACAAGATGCGCAGCTCGGGTATGATCTATGTAGTGATAGCCACGATATCAATAATTTTTGTTGGACTGGCTATATACCTGTTCGCCATGGACAGGAGATTGAAAAAAATCGAAAAGGAAAAGTAAGCGATAAAAATAAGGCTATCTTGTTTAAACATAGTTTTATGACGTTGCGATGAACGTGTAGGTGAGACACTAACAACTTTATATTTGCAATATTGGTAATTTTTGTGCCAACTTTGTGCACTTTTTTGACAATCTAATAATTATTCAATACTAAATTATGGCAAATGATAAACCGATCGCCAATGTGGAAACCGCACATTTCTTTGGCGACGTATGCAAGAATTTTGACTATGCTGCACAATTTACCAAGCATGATGCGGGCTTATTGGATCAGATCAAGTCGTGCAACAGTGTTTACCGCTTTCGTTTCCCTGTGCGTAAGGGAAATACCCTTGAAGTGATCGACGCATGGCGCGTGGAGCACTCCCAGCACCAGTCGCCAACAAAGGGCGGTATCCGCTACAGCGAGATGGTGAATGAAGACGAAGTGATGGCGTTGGCCGCACTGATGACCTACAAATGCGCAATTGTAAATGTTCCTTTTGGCGGCGCTAAAGGAGGGATACGGATCAACCCTAAAAACTATACTGTACAGGAGCTGGAGAATATCACCCGCCGTTACACGGTTGAATTGATCAAAAAGAATTTTATCGGCCCGAGTATTGACGTACCCGCGCCGGATTACGGTTCAGGCGAGCGTGAAATGAGCTGGATCGCCGACACTTATGCGGCGATGAATCCC
>JAFDZL010000063.1 GCA_018266935.1 Bacteroidota bacterium
CATAAACAGAAAAATGGTTGTTTTCAAAAAAATCGGGGTTTCTTAGTCCTTTGGGTACCAATTCCCTGATAAATATTTTTTGAGGGATCTTCCATTCCGGAAATGTGGTCAAATAGGTGATATTGCTGTTAAGCGTCGGTGTCGGCGCCGTGGTTTTGCCCACTACCACCTTAAATTGATATGTTGTGTCGGGCCGAACGAACTTCAGCGTAAATGACGGAATATTGACCTGGATATAAAAATTGGTATCAATAGCAGCCCAGCGCAGCCGCTCCATATTAATAACGATTTTGGTAACTTCTGCATCCGGTGTCTCATAACAGTCGCCCTGGCGAACGCCCTTCAACTGGCGCAGCTTATCCTGCATGGCCGTATATTGTTTTGTGCGCGGCTGAGCGCTTTCGATGGCCCTCATAAATTTTTCCTGCTGGCGGGCGCTAAGCAAAGCCGTTTCGGCGTCGAATGGCAATGCCAAGCCGTCATCCAACTTATCGGATGAATAATCGGGGTTCAGTTTGCCGTAATGCATATTGTTCATCAGCGTGATGAGCGCATCGGTAAGGAGCATATCAAACCTGGCCTTTTTTTCATTGCTGATTGTGCCTGGCTCTTCGATCATCGTATGAAGCGGCTCATATAACAACTCTTTCGGGTGATAATCATTGGCGGACAAACCGTATAGTTTCACGCAATCGAGCAGCAGCATAGCTTGCCATGTGTGCCTGGTATCACTTTGATTGACCCACGCAGCCTCGGTGCCGTAAGCATGGTAAAACCTTGCAACTGACTTTGGATACGACAACATCAGCCTGTTATTTCCGAGGTATCGCTGTATATAAGCCGATACCGTTGTATCATTATCTATGCCCGCCCCGGCGCCCGATGCATTGCAGGACGCGAAAACACTTGACGAGCAAAAGACTACGCTTGTTACCAGCAGGAAAGTCCTTAAACTGCTTAATTTAATCGTTTTCATATCAAGCCTATTGCTGTTATAAAAGTCCTCATTAACAGCGGGCTAAATAATGACGGGGGTCACTTAAATTACTGATAGTGGCCATGCCAACCGGGTGCAGCGATTATAAAAATGGCGCCGAACTCCGGTTCAGGCGCCTTCGGAACAATATGCCGGCCAACTAATCAGTTTGGCACTGAAAAATTATTAAAAGGCTTTGCCGTGCCTGAAATCCTTTCAACGAGTGTGAATACATCCCGCTTCAGTTCCTTGTATTCGGCGAACAGATCGTTCACCAAATACTCGAGCCTGATCTGTTTGCAGGCTATGTGATTTGCATCCTCCGGAATCAGATCTTCGGCCATCTGTTCCAATTCCTTAAGCTGTTCGTTCAATGATTTTTCCAGCTTGTTTTTTTCGGCATCCAGATCCGTTATCTCATTGTTCAACCCAGCGATCGTCACGCGTTCGGCTGGACTTGTAGTATTGAAAAAGCAATCGTCGAGCAGTGAGCGCAGAAATTTGGTTTCATGCTTATAAAATTCAATGTCCGAACTCCATTTTTTTGCGATCGCGTAATATTGCAGGGTGCGTGCCGACAGGCGATCAGTCTTTTCCATAAAGTTAATTTTATAACCCAAAGATCGGTCTGCCGGTACTTGATGTCATTGACAGGCATCATGGCGAAAAATGATCTTGGTCAGATCACACCGACAACCGCCTGAGGAAGGTGGACAATACCGTGCGCATGATCATCTTTTGGTCAGATTTCGATAAAACCATCGTTTGGCCAATTCAGCCGAGAAAAGATACAAGGCGACAATAAGGAACATCCAGCCGTAATAAGGAAGAGGCAAATGCCCAAAGCCGAGCCAACCGGACAACGGAAGCGCAGGAATGATCAGCACAAAAACCAAAATAAGTACAGTGGCTATGGATAGTAATTTGCCCGGAGGGCTTTTGAAGAATGGCAGTCTGGTACGTACCACTAAAACTATCAGAATAGCGGATATAACAGATTCGGTAAACCAGCCGGTCTGAAAAGTGCGTTCGTTTGCATGCATCAGGAAGATGAGCAGGCCAAAAGTAAGATAATCAAATACCGAACTTAAAAGCCCAAAAATGATCATAAAGCGCCGGATAAAACGAATATCCCATTTTTGCGGCGACTGAATATTGATGTCGTCAACCTTATCAGTTGCGATGGCCATTTCCGGAAAATCCTGTAATAGATTGGTAAGCAATATTTGCTTGGGGAGCAGGGGCAGGAAAGGCATCATAAGCGATGCGCCCGCCATGCTGAACATATTGCCGAAATTGGCGCTCGTTGCCATAAAAATATACTTCATGGTATTGGTGAAAGTCTTCCGGCCTTCAACAATTCCGTCTATCAAAACATCAAGACTGTTGCTTAGTAAAACAATTTCGGCGGCTTCTTTGGCAACATCGACAGCGGTATCGACCGAGATGCCCACATCCGCAGCGTGCAGGGCCGGCGCATCGTTGATGCCATCGCCCATGAAGCCAACCACATGCCCGGCTTTTTTTAATACGGCAATAATGCGCTCCTTCTGATCTGGCTCAACTTCTGCAAAAATGTGGGTGGCAGGCGCACGGTGCAACAGGGCCGAATTACTCATTTTATGTAAATCAGCACCGGTAAGCACCATAGGGTCTTTAACTCCCACCTGCATTGCAAGGCTGGCGGCCACAAGGGCATTATCGCCGGTGATGATCTTGAGGCTAACGCCAAGGCTGTTCAGCTTTCCGATGGTTATATCAACGCCGGCTTTCGGCGGATCAAACAGGGCGATAAAGCCCAGGAAAATCATTCCCTTCTCGTCATCCCTGCTGAACCTGACACCTTTGTCTGCCGGCTTATAAGCCACGCCCAGCGTTCGAAAGCCGTTGTTGCTTAACTGCTGATATTGTTTTGTTAGTTTTTCACGGCAGTCACTAAGCTTAATAATACCATCCGCTGTTTCAGCGCTATCGCAGACGTTCAATATCGCGTTCAGTGCGCCTTTGGTGATCGCAATATTTTGTTTGCCGTCGCTAACCTGAACCGTAAGGCGTTTTCTGAAGAAATCATAAGGTACCTCAGCCTGTAGTTTAAACTTTTTGCCGCGGTCATGGTATGCATTACATATTGCCGTATCTATCGGGTTATGAAAACCCTGCTGCATGGACGCATTAAGCCAGGCATATTGCAAAACCTTATCGCTATGCGCACCGGTAATATCAAGCGCGTCTTTCAACTTTACCTTCCCTTCCGTAATGGTACCCGTTTTGTCCGAACACAAGATGTTCATACTGCCAAAATTCTCGATAGACGAAAGCCGCTTGACAATCACCTTTTTTTTTGCCATGCGTCTTGCACCGGCGGATAAGTTGACGCTGATGATGGCGGGCAGCAATTGCGGTGTCAAACCCACCGCCAAAGCCAGCGAAAACATAAACGAATCGAGTACCGGCTTGTGCAAATAGACATTCACAGCAAAAATGACGATCACCAGCAACAGGGTCACTTCCATCAGCATGTATCCGAATTTTCGTATGCCCCTTTCAAAATCAGTTTCTGGAGCCTTGATCTGCAGATCCGATGATATCTTACCAAATTCAGTTGCCTTGCCCGTCCGGACGACCAGAGCGGTCGCCTTACCGCTAATAACGTGGGAACCCATAAACAAGGTGTTGCTGCGTTTAGACAGCGGTGTAGCGGCCTGCACCGTACCTCCTTGTTTTTCCACCGGGTAAGTTTCTCCGGTGAATGCCGCCTCATCCACAAATATTTCCTGCGATTCGATGATCAGGCTGTCGCCTGGGATGATGTCTCCCGCTGAAAGAAAAACGATATCGCCCGGCACCACCGATTCAAGCGAAATCTCGGTTTTTTGTCCGTTCCTCAATACGGTGCAATTCAGCCGGACCAATTTCAGGAGTTCTTCAACCGCGTTTGCCGCGCCATATTCCTGCCAGAAGCTGAGTATGCTGCTGATCAGCACAATAACCAGGATAATGACGGCGTCAGTAAGGTCTTGCAGCCCTGCCGACAGCAACGCGGCGGCGATAAGCAATACCGTGATCGGGCTTTTGAATTGCGAAAGGAACAGCAATGCCGCTGATTTACGTTTTTTCGATTTTATGGTGTTCGGCCCATATCGCTTTAACCTCGCCGCCGCTTCCTTGGCATTCAGGCCATTCAGATCGCATGATAATTTGCCTTTGACCTCATCGGCGGTCAGACTCCAGAAATGTTCGAGGCCGGAGGTTTGGTTTTTAATGTCCAAGTTTCGAAACTTTAGTTATCACAGCGGAAAAACGATCACAGGTATCCTAACATGCGCCGGCAGTACACTTTTTATCGATCTGCCGAACAATTCTTCGAAATGGAACCGGTGATTGACCAGGGCCAGCAGATCGGCATGCAGATCGTCGACCATCACATCAACGGCAACACTTAAATTTCGTTCTTTTATGTTATTAAAATATATTTTGTCATATTTTATTTTCCTGGCAACTTCCGCTTCGAATAGTTCGCGGGCGTAACTATCGTTTAGATGCGGAAGGCCCTTAGCTGAAAAGTGTTGTATCACCAGACTGGCCCCAAACCCGCGTGCCAGCTCAACAAGGAAGCGAAGTACAGCCATGCGGCAATACCGCATGTCGAGCGTGTAGGTAATATATTCGAAATTTCCTGCGGTGAAGGTATCCGGCGCCAGTAATAGCGGGCATGCCACGCGGTTGATAACGGCCTGCACATCAACGGTCGGTAAAATTCCGCGGGTTGTACGCGTCCCAATATTCTTAATCATCAGCCAGATATTCTTTCTGATCACCAGTTCGACTATATCTTGTTCAGTATAAGTACTGGCGTCGATCGCAGCAATCACCGGTCTGAAATCTCCATCGCTGATGTCATCAGCCAGGTAAGATACCAGGTCGGGGCTTTCGGTCTTTTCCAATGTCTGGTTCCCCGAACCGATCACCTGATCAACTAAAATTGCGGGATGAGGAACTTTACAAAGGTTCAGCAACAAAATATCCGCCTTTACTTTTTGGGCTATGCGCAAGGCAAGTTTTCCTGCGTTGACGGTTCCCCGCGAATTGTCGTTAAACAAAAGAATGGTTCTCATGAGGATCGGTCAGATGATTTACAAGTCCTGAAACAAATTTGCCAGAAACCGCTTATAACGCTGATGACAACCATCACGATCTTTAATGATATCCCTCATTAGTTTTTGCCGTTTCTTCGGTTACCACCACTACTGGCATAGGTATATGAATGATTTTAAGCGGATTTCGCGAAACCGTGGTTGGTCCGCATAAAACTCGGTACAACATCGCAAAAAAGCTGTTTTCTACTACAGGGAAAGGCCTTTTTGTTGTTGACTGCCAAACTTAATCTTCAACCTTATGTTAATAAATTAAATTAATTCTTAAATGAAGCTAACCTATATATCCACCTATCCGCCGAGGGAATGCGGCCTGGCGACTTTCAATAAAAGTCTCTTAAATGCCATCAGCGTGAACTTAACGGACAATACACAACCGCATGCCGCCGTCGTGGCCATTAACGAGGATACCGATGATCAGTATGACTATCCGGACGAAGTTGAGCTTGTTATCCGGCAGCAGTCAATAGAGGACTACATCCAGGCCTCTGATCTGATCAATGCGAGCGATACCGATGCATGTATTTTGCAGCACGAATTCGGCATATATGGCGGCGATAACGGCATTTATGTTCTGTCGTTCGTCAACAGGCTCGAAAAACCGCTGATATCCATCTTTCATACCGTGCTTGAAAGGCCATCGTATCAGCAAAAGGTTATTCTGCAAAACCTTGCCAGGCGCTCTGATCGGATCATAGTTATGGGCCGGGTGGCCATCAATATGCTCAATACGATATACGGCATTCCGCAGCATAAAATTCATTTCATTGAGCACGGCGCTCCCGACCTGGAGCCGCCTATGCAAAACCCTGTCAAATCGGATACTTTATTAAAGGGACGCCGGATGCTGCTAACTTTTGGCCTGATTAACCGGAATAAAGGCCTGGAAACTGTGGTCAGGGCCTTGCCGAAGATCGTTAAACATCACCCGGAGGTCACGTATGTAATCCTGGGCAGCACACATCCGGGCGTGGTGAAAAATTCAGGCGAAGAATATCGCGAGCATCTTGTTCAATTGGCCAGCGACCTTAATGTACGCGACAACCTCCTGCTCATCAACAGGTATGTATCTGAAAAAAATCTGTTCAATTATTTGTCGGCTGCCGATATTTATGTTTCACCTTATCTCAACGAAGCGCAAATAACGAGCGGTACTCTGGCTTACGCGATCGGCGCCGGGGCTGCGGTTGTCGCCACCCCGTATTGGCATGCCAAAGAATTATTGGCCGAAGGCCGCGGCAGGCTCTTTAACTTTAAAGATGAAGACCAGTTGGCTAGTATTATTAACGAACTACTGGACGATCCCCTGCAGCTGCATACCATGAGAGACAGAGCTTATTCCTATGGCCTGAATTTGAGGTGGCCCGAAGTGGGCAAAAACTATCTCAGGACCATACGGAAAGTTATCGACAGCCCCGACCTAAATGAACAAATACTCAGGCGCATTATCGATCCGGAGATAATGCCGGAGTTCAGCCTGGACTATGTGAAGCATCTTACGAGCAGCACGGGTATCGTCCAGCATGCCAAGTTTGGTATTCCGAACTGGAAGGAAGGGTATTGTACCGACGATAATGCCAGGGCGCTTATCATGACGTTGATGGCTCACCGGCTCGGGTACGCGGATGCTTTAAAACTGATGCCTTCATATATGAGTTTTTTATTGTATATGCAAAATGAATGCGGCTATTTCAGGAATTTCCTGGGTTACCGGAATGAATACCTCGATAAGATCGGTTCGGAGGATGCTTTTGGCCGCGCTGTTTGGGCGCTTGGCTACCTGGTGCATTACGCGCCCAATAACGCTTATTGTAAATTCGGCGAAGAATTGTTTTGCAAGGCTATGCCCAATACCAGGAATTTGACCTACCTGCGCGGCATAAGCAATGCCCTGATCGGTATTTGTTACTACCTCAAAACTCACCCTTGTGATAACGGGGTTGAGAATTTGCGGAAACATCTTACGGAAACTCTTATAAACTCGTACCAGGGCTCATGCGGCAAAACGTGGAGATGGTTTGAGGATTACCTTACTTATGACAACGCCATCCTGCCGTTAGCGCTGTTGCATTCCGCAGATATCTCCCGGAATAAAGACGTTCTGCACATCGCGTTTGAATCCATCGGTTTTCTTGAAAGCGTTACCATGGGGCCGCGATATTTTAACCCGGTAGGTAACCAGGGCTGGTATTCCCGGGATGGTAAGATGCCCTCGTATGACCAGCAGGCCATTGACGTTATGGCTATGGCATTGATGTATCAGCAAGCGCACCATATAACGCACGATCCGCAATATCTCAAGAAACTGTTCACTGTTTACTCCTGGTTCCTGGGTGAAAATTCGCTTTGTGTTCCTTTGTATGACAATGAAACCAAGGGCTGCTGTGACGGGCTGCATCCCAATGGCATTAACCTGAACCAGGGAGCCGAAAGCACACTGGCCTACCTGATATCGCACCTGGCTGTACAGCAGGCCTTAAAAGACGATCCCGGGTACAATTATAAAGGAAGAGCAAACGTAGCGGCTTTGATGAAATAAGTTAGGTTCCTGAGTCGGCCAATATTTTATCGACGAGCGGATTCAGGTCAACCGACATAAATGAAGATGCATAATCCGATAGCCCGTATGCGAGTATCAATTTGCCGTTATTGACGATGCCACCGCATGAATACACGACATTTGGCACATATCCCTCACGCTCATCCTGGTTCGGCGAAAGCAGGGGCTCCCTTAACCTTCCAATCTCTACGGAGGGATCGTCGAGCCTAAGCAAGCTCGCGCCAAGCACGTACCTGCGCATAGGCCCTACCCCGTGCGTGATGACCAGCCATCCATGGTCCGTTTCTATCGGCGAACCGCAATTCCCGATCTGGATAAATTCCCAGGGGCGCAGTGGCCGCTGTAATATGGTAGGGTTTTCCCAAATGTTGATGTTATTAGAATACATAATATAGTTGTTGCAGCC
>JAFDZL010000064.1 GCA_018266935.1 Bacteroidota bacterium
GGATCGAGACCTGAGTTGGGTTCATCCACAAACAAATACTTGGGCTGCATGGATATAGCACGGGCTATGCCGACGCGTTTTTTCATCCCGCCCGAAAGCTCGGAAGGGAACAGTTTATTGCTCCCCTTCAAATTAACGCGTTCAAGGCAAAAGTTAGCGCGGTCCAGCTTTTCACTTTTGCTCATATGGGTGAAAAGATTCAGCGGGAACATGATGTTCTCCTCGACGTTCATGGAATCGAACAACGCCGAATTCTGAAACAACATGCCGATCTCTTTGCGGATATGCACCCTGTCCTTGAAATGCATACCGGTAAAGTTCTGATTATCGTACAATACATCGCCGCTGGTCGGCTCATGCAGGCCGACGATACATTTCAGCAAAGTTGTTTTGCCCGATCCCGAACTGCCGATGATCAGATTGTTCCTGCCCGGTTTGAACTGAGCGGTGATATCTTTCAGCACCTCGTTATCGCCGAATGTTTTATACACGCTTTGAGTTTCGATCATAGGATGGTACTTGTGATTACCAGGTCGGCAAATAATATCCAGATACAGCTGAAAACAACACCTTTAGTAGCCGACTGGCCCACCTCGAGCGCACCGCCGCTGGTATAAAAACCGAAATAGGAACAAACCGAAGTGATAATGAAACCGAAGGCTATGGACTTAACCGCGCAAACGGTGACGATAATAGGTTTAAAGCTATCGCGCAAACCCAAAACATAATCAGCGGGTGCAATATCGCGCGAGAACACGCAGGCCAGGTAACCGCCGCTTAAGCCAAGCACCACTGATATGATAGTGAGCAGCGGTATCATGCTGAGACCTGAAAGTATTTTAGGCGATATGAGGTAACCCGGCGTGTTTACGCCCATGATCTCCAGTGCATCGATCTGCTCGGTAACACGCATGGTGCCGATCTGTGAAGCGATGCTCGATCCGATTCGCCCGGCAAGCACTAATGCCGATATCGTCGGGCTGAATTCAAGAATGGTCGAATCACGCGCGATGCTGCCCGCTATACTTTGCGGGACGAGCGGGCTGGATAGCTGGAAGGCCACCTGTACCGTAGCCACCGCGCCTATGAACAGGGAAATGATAGCAATAATGCCCAGCGACCCTACGCCCTGCGAAACCATTTCGCGCATCACCTCGGCCCAATAGACGCTGAACTTCTCGGGCTTGCGGAAACTTAAACGGATTAAAAGTATGTATCTCCCTAAAACGTGAAACATTAAAAATGCCGTAAACGGCTAAAAATACATTTTAATATTGATACACGGAACGATACCGGCGAGGATATAAATGGGCAGGGCGGCTGAAATGTTTCAGCCGGTATGCAAAAAACTCAATAGCGGCTCTTTGCAAAGGCGTATCGGGATAGGTATCTGGCGAAAGAAACTTCCATCAATCAAACAACTTTTTCCCTCTTACGATCAGCGTGCCAACGATCAAAACTAATGGCAGCAAAGTGATCACAACTCCTGTTACTGTTAATGCACTATTCATAATGATGATGTTTAGTCTGTTGAATACAGGGCAATAACCATACCAGCGAAAAAGCTGCCCCAATGCTATTTTTGGCCGCTTTTTGCTGATAATCGGGCATAAAAAGCCCTGCTTTACGGGGATTTGGCTCTACAACGCCTTGCTCAAACAGTTACGGATCGGTGCCTGTTATAATACTGCCCCTCCGTTCTGTCCAATGAAAAAAATATTGCTTATAGAAGACGATCCGGACACTTCTGAGCTGATGGGTTACCTTTTGCAGCGCCTGGGTTTCGAAGTAAGTTTTTCTTACGACGTTCTTCCGTTAGATGATATCTTAAAAATACGACCCAATCTCATCATACTCGACCATCGGCTGGGCACAGGGCTTGGCAGCAGGCTTTGTCAAAACTTAAAAAGCACTTCTTCTACCCAACCCATACCGGTAATGATGTTATCGGGTTCACATGACATACAAGAAATCGCAGAAAGTTGCGGCGCCAACGCTTACCTAAGGAAACCTTTCGATATATCGCGATTTGAGAACACCATTTTCAGGTTAATCGAATAAATGCTTTCATCAAACTCACTTCTGACTTAGACGCCAGATATCCGTCTTCCGACCTCCGATATCTGACTTCCGACTTCTCATTTACCGTCTTTTTTCCGTCATTCACCGAAAATTTCGTTGCGCTTCCCAAAAAGCATAGGGGCGCGTTCTATATTCACCCTAATTTAGTACTGACCAAAATGGTAAACCAACAGATGAAAACTGCGCTCATAACAGGAGCAACCAAAGGCATGGGCCGGGCAATCGCGATCGCCTTCGCAAAAGAAGGAGTAAACCTGGCTATCTGCTCAAGGAACGAAAAGAACCTGGGAGAGTTTAAGGATGAATTATTGCAGGTAAACCCGCATATCACGGTATTTACCAAAGCGGCCGACGGCAGTAATAAGGAACAATTGCTGCAATTTGCCGCGGAGGCAGAAAAGGACCTGGGTTTCATCGGCATTGTAGTGAGCAGCCTGGGCATCTTCGAGCCGGTGAGCATATTGGACGAAGGCGACGCCGCTTTCGAAAAGCAGATGAACACCAACCTGATGCCGGCTTATCATCTTTACCGTCATTTCGGCAAAAAAATGATAGCCAAACGCCAAGGTCACTTTTTTACTATCTGCTCGGTAGCGTCATTAAATCCCATTGCGTCGGCAGGCACCTACAGCGTAACTAAATATGCGCTGTTGGGTCTCACCAAAGTAATGCGGCAGGAAATGATGCCCCACGGCGTGAAAGTAACGGCGGTGATACCGGGATCAACGCTGACCAACTCGTGGGAAGGGACCACGATCAGCAAGGATAAGTTTATACTGCCCGAAGATATTGCTTCAGCAATCATCAACATTGAGCAAATGAGCGTTGGAGCCGATGTCGAGGAAATTATAATAAGGCCCACGACAGGGCAAATTTAATAGTCATCAGGTCATTGGGGCATTAAGTCATTGACCGCTTGATTATAACTTAGAATTTAGGATTTAGATTTTAGAATTTATCACAAAATGGAAAAGAAGCTATATAGAGACGAATACCACAAGAAGATAGGTGGTGTTTGTGCAGGCCTGGCCGAATACTTCGGGGTGGACGTATCGGTGGTACGGCTGATATTTGTACTCACCTGTATATTCCACGGCGGCGGCCTGCTGGTTTATATTATCCTATGGATCGTATTACCAAAAAGGCCGTACCCATACTTCGACCCAACGGTCGATTACAGGGTACCTCCGCAGGATGCCAATGCGCAAAGTCCGGGCACGCCGGGTAACAACCCGTTCGGCAATAACCCGTTCCCGAACAATTCTTTTGGAAACAACCCGTTCCCCAACCCACCGGTACCCAAGCATAACAGTACGTCAGTAGCTGCTATCGTGATCGGTGTCGTGCTGATCATTGTAGGCGGATCGATCCTGCTGGATAATTTCGACCTCATCCCCGATTGGAATTTCGGTACCCTATGGCCCGTCGTCCTGATCGTGATCGGCTGCGCCATCATGATATCGGGCGAAAGAAAGCACCCGGTACCGGGCGTAGATTGGGACAGCAAATCCGGCAGTAAGGACGAGAAAGCCGACGCTAATAAGGACGACAAAACGGATGCCGCCGACACTAATGAAACTAACCCGCCTGCAGACAATTCGCCTGCAGTTTGATTAACCCTTTAACTTGACAAGATCATGAGAAACGATAAAATTGTGCCAGGCATGATCCTGGTACTCATCGGCGCGGCCTTCCTGCTGCATAACTTTGGATACCTCCATTTTCATTGGGAAAACTTTGCCTTCCTGTGGCCTATATTCATCGTGATAGGCGGTGTAAACTTAGTGCTGGCCCATAACCGGACGGCCTGGGCGACGGTTCTGAAAGCAGCCGTTATTATCGGCGGTTTTGCGCTGATATTGTTCGGCGATTTCAGCGGAACGAGGTATCGCTGGTGGCCGCACTGGACTTATACTCACCGTTCAGACGATGATAACAGCGATGATAATAATGATGATGACAATACGGATAACGGCAAATCCATCGCCACCGGGCAATTTTCGCACCCCTTTGAAGATGGCATTAAAGTAGCTCGGCTAAACGTCAGCGGAGGCGCGACAACCTTCAGGCTGAATGATACCACGAGCCAATTGTTTGCTGCCGACGTCACCTCGCGCCACAACAAGTTCCAGTTCGACAGTCACCGTGAAGATTCTGTTTATGTGCTTGATTTCCACATGAAGAACCATAATTCATGGCCGTGGAACGACGATAAAGATCAGGCTACCATAAGTCTGAATACCCGCCCCGAATGGGAGATGCACATCGAAGCGGGCGCCACCGACCTGAATTTCGACCTGTCGCGCTTCAAAATGCGGGAGGTAACCCTAAAGGGCGGCGCAGCGCAATTCGTACTCAAAATGGGCGAGCCGTTAACCACAAGCAATATCACCGTTGAAACCGGTGCATCGGATGTGACTATCAATATCCCGAAAGATGCGGCCTGCAGCGTAGAAAGCTCCTCAGGGCTATCGTCCACGGACTACCCCGGCGTCAAAAAAGATGACGGCCATTACGAGACAGATAATTTTGCCTCGGCTAAAAACAAATATTATATCCACATCAGCGGCGGTGTATCCGATTTTAAGGTGCATACCTACTGATTTTTTGCCGTACTGTTTGAAGGTTGTAATGTTGGAAGGTTAGCTTCCGGACATTACAACCTTTTGTTTTTCTTGAAAATCACATCGTTTTGCTAATTTGGTTCGATAAATAACCAAACCCATGGAACCAGGCAATCCGAATCCCAATCCTTTCGACCCCGACCAGTTCAAGCCAACCCGCGACAAAGTAAAACGCAGCCATTGGACGGTTATCATTTTGATATTGGTGGTGCTGGTGATTGGCGGTGGGTGGCTGGTGATACAAAAAGCCAAACAGGCAATCGGCTGGTACCACAACAAAAAGCACGAAGTGATTGAAGGCAATTATAGCGAAAAACGTTTCGATACCACCTATTCCCAGCCATTCAACCCTTCGATCAAAACAGCGAAGTTCATCCTGAACGGGGGCACCAGCATTTATACACTAAGCGATACGACCAACCAACTGTTGCATGCGGACGCTATGCTGTTTCATAGCCGTTATGCGCTTAACGGCCACAGAGAAGGTTCGGCTTACGGCATGGACTTCACGATGCAATCCAAATCGAAAACAAATTTTGGAAGACAGTCAGATTCTGTGAATTTCAAGCTCAATCCCGCACCGGTATGGGATATCAGTGTGAACTCCGGCGCTACCGAGCTGAACTTTGATTTGACTAAGTACAAGGTCAGCAGTTTAAAGATCGCCGGTTCGGCGGGCTCGTTTAATATTAAAATAGGTCAGCCCGAGGCACAAACCACCATCAAGGTTGCGGTTGGGGCAGCAGAGGTTACGATAAACGTTCCTAAAAACGCCGCCTGCCGGATCGAGGAACATTCGGCATTGTCATCAGCCACTTTTGACGGTTTCGACAAAAAAAACGACAGCTCCTATGAGACACCGGGATACGCAGCCGCCTCACGCAAGATTGTGATCCATTTTTCGGGCGGCATATCCGATTTTAAGGTGAGCAGATATTGATATTGGTTGAAAAGTTGGAAGGTTGTAATGTTGGAAGGTTAGATTTGTCTAAAGGAAAAATCATTTAGCCTTGGAGCGTTCCAACAATCAATATATCCTCGTAGTCAGCGGCAAACCCGAAGGCCCATTTACTATTGAAGAGCTGAAGTCCCGCCGCATTAAACCCGGCGATTTTGTTAAGACACCTGACATGCCCGATTACAAAGAGGCGCACGAAATAGAAGAACTACGGGGAATATTTGGTTTTAAAAAACGTACCGTAATGCCCCAGTACTTCGCTGCCTTCGACCAGCGCCTGCTGGCATCGGCGCTCGACTGGTTTTTTATAGCAGGTTTTTACATCATCATCGCATTCACCGCTATCCTTTTCATTTATGACCATGATACGCGAATAGCGCTGGCTATCAGCTTGCTGGTCATTATTCCGCTTACCAATCTCATCTATCATATCGTGATGGAAAGTTCGTCGCGCCAGGCTACTTATGGCAAACAAATACTGAAGATCAAGGTGACGGATATGGAAGGGAAAAGAATTAGCCCCGGCAAAGCCGTTTTACGCAACCTCTGCAAGGTATTTTCCTTCGTAAGCGTCATAGGCTACCTGATGAGTTTTTTCAACCGGCACCAGCAATGCCTGCATGATCTGATGACGGACACGCTGGTGGTGAAGGACAGGCTTTTTTGATAAGCAGAAAAACATTTCCATTATATTTCTATAAATTTGTATTATGGAAACATTAATAGTCCATCCAGGCAACAAGGAGCAGTCTGAAGCCCTAAAAACTTTCATGAAAGCTTTCAAAATTGCATTTGAGGAAGAAAAATCAGTTTATGACCCGGAGTTTGTCGAAATGATAAAACAGGGAGATAAAGACCTTAAAGCCGGAAAAGGTGTTAAAGTTGACATCGACAATTTATGGAAGTAATATTTACGCCCAAAGCTTTATCCCATCTTAACGAATGGCAAAAAAGCGGAAATGTAAATATTCAGAAAAAAATCAAAGAGTTACTTCAATCCATACGTGAAACCCCTTTTACTGGTATAGGTAAACCTGAAGCATTAAAGCATGAATTGTCTGGTAAATGGTCGCGGCGCATCAATCGGGAACATCGAATAATTTACAGTGTCGATTTTGATAAAATAAATATTTACTCACTAAAGGGACACTATTAAAGCCCTGAAGGATTCATTTCCATCCAGCGGCATAAGTTCAGCTATAATTTGCAACCTGCAAACCACCCACTGCAAACTTATTTCAACCCCAGCCTGCTCTTCAAATTTTCACGGTAGGTGCTGCCGATCGGTATCTTTTCGCCGTTGATCGTCAGCTGGTGTACCTCGATCAGGCTGATATGCTTTACCGCCACGACGTATGATTTATGCACCCGCACGAAACCGATCTCGGGCACCAGGTCGAAAATGTCGCCCATGTTCTCGCGGATCAGGATATTTTTATCTTTTAAATGCACCGTGATGTAATTGCCGTCTTTTTCGAGATAAAGAATATCGTCCAGCTTAACCTGGTAGGTTTGCGGACCGCTTTTGATAAAGATGGTGGCCTCATCGTCCCTGGCCGCGCCGTTGTTTTTGACAGGTATGGTCGCAACCGCCTTATTCACAGCAGCCAGGAAGCGGTCGAAAGTGATCGGCTTCAGCAGGTAGTCGAGGGCGTTCAGGTTATAGCTATCGACTGCATAATGACTGTATGCTGTTGTAAAAATGATCATCGGTCTCGGCGACAGGGTTTGCACCAATTGCATCCCGCTGATATCAGGCATATTGATATCCAGGAACACCAGGTCAACTTTCTCGCGGTTCAGGTACTCGATCGCTTTTACCGGTTCGCGGAATGTGGCTTTCAGGTCCAGCAGGTTGCTTTTGCTGCAATAGCGTTCTATCACATCCAGCGCCATGGGCTCGTCATCTATAGCAATGCAGGTTATCACGCCAGGCTAAGTTCGAGATTTACCAGGTATTTCCCGCCGGTTTCTTGTATTCGCAGCTCATGTTTGCGCGGATAAACCAGCTCGAGGCGGCGTTTCACATTTTCCAGGCCGATACCACCTTTTTCTTCTTCCATTTTTTTGATCGCCCTGTGGTTTGCGTTTTCGCACGTAAAGATCAGTTTGTTATCCTCGACCGAGATCGTTACAATGATGCTTGACGTTTGGCCGATCGCAACACCATGTTTAAAGGCGTTCTCCACGAACGGAATAAACAACATGGGCGCCACGACTACATCACCAGCTTTTTCAGGATGCGTGAATTTTACATTAACCTCGCCATTGGCATAACGCAGTTTATTGAGCGCGATGCAATCATCCAGGTATTCTATCTCTTTTTTTAGCGGCACTTTTTCTTCATTGCTCTCGTAGATCATATAGCGCATCATGCCTGAGAGCTTGGAGATGCCGTCGGCCAGGTCATCGTTGCCCTTTTTCTGCGCCATCGAGAACAGGTTGTTCAGCGTATTGAAAAGGAAGTGCGGGTTCACCTGCGATTTGAGAAATTTGACCTCGGTATCCAATTGAACCGCCTCCAATTGCGATCGCATTTTCTCCACCCTGGCCCATTCCTTCAGGAAGAAATAAGCGACGGAAAGCCCAAATACGATGATGAATATAAACAATACGGTATTGGATAAACCATCGCGGGCGAATATCATGGCGTCGCTTCGAAACACCAGGTCTTTTTTAATAACAGGAAGGGTTGGAGGCGTCCTGGTTTTCCCGTCGATTTGAAAAGTGCGCAAAAAAGGGTGGTCGCTTTTCGGCGCTGACAGTGTTTGACCGATGTAGTAATTCGCCGCAAAAATAGCAGCAAAATAAACCGCTGGCACTGCCACCTTCACCAAAACGTTTTTGTAGCGAAGCGCCTTTTTAAACAGGAAAAAGATATTGCCATAAAATAAAAGTACCAGAAAACCGAGTGTGACAAACAGCTACGGCGACAAAGTATGCCTGACATCCTTTATCATCACAGGATCCTTTTTTACGGCACCCTGGGCGTGGTCGACGCGTATAGTTATGTGTGTCTCGGTGAGTGACAAAAGCGTATAGAAAACCCCGATCCAAAACGCAACGTGCAGCACGATCTCTATCCAGTCTTTCTTCCTGATCCTAACCATATAAACAAAGGTAAAATACTGGCGATGGCATCAAAAATTTATGTGACTAACCTTTAGAATAACGACGTGAACAACGGGTTTTTGAGATTTGGGGGCGATTGCCGGACAGCTGTGAAGACTCACCCGGTCGTTGCTGAGCTCGACCTCTCTCTCCACAGCAAGCTGTAAAGAGGGTCTTATATTTAAAGGAAAGTTTCAAAGCCCTATTTGCGCGCAGCGGAGAGAGGGCCGACCAGCGAAGCGTAGTCGGGGTGAGTCTCCGCCGTCTTGCAAATCCCTGCGTCGAATACCAAATATCACTTTTTCACGCACCATAGAACGCCGTTCGTACCAAAGTTTTTATTAGGTGAAGCACAAAAAATAGTATTGCTTAAAATTATTACGCTATGAAGAAGCAATTACTGTTGGCCATAACATTATTGATGGCATTTATTACCGCTAAGGCCCAAAAACCGGATACGGCGCGGATGCTGGTCCACTATAAGTTTACCTGGGTAAAGGACACTGCAAACCGCGATCACCCTTATACGGAAAACATGGTGCTATATATAGGCCAGAGGTCAAGCGCTTACAGGAGCTACGACGGGGTAGTATATAAAGCCCAGTTTAAGAAGGCTTGGGCCGAAGCAGTCGCCGCCAGCCCCGATGGGCGCCCCATGATAAACAGGCATGGCGTCGGTTCAAACATTGAATACTACCAGTTTCCAAACGAGAAAAAATTGTTTACGGAACACCCGATATTCATGAACAATTACTTCATCGACGGCGAGATGCCCGCTATCGACTGGAAGACGAGCGGCGATACGGCAACTTTTGGCGGTTTGCATTGCCAGAAAGCCACCTGTCACTTCAAGGGGAGAGATTACACGGCATGGTTTTGCCCCGATCTGCCGGTGCGGGTCGGCCCGTGGAAATTAAACGGACTGCCGGGTGTGATCGTAGATGCCCGCGACGCGAAAAACGAAGTAGTTTTTCAATTTGACGGGGTAGAGAAAGCCGTCCCTGCGCCGCCCAAAGCCGGCCCGACCGTTGCAGAAAAAGATATGCCGCCGATAATACGCGACCTTGATGACGATATGAACCTGATCGGGACACCGCCAAGAACCATCAAAACCACGCAAAAGGAGTTTGATAAATTGCAGGAGAGCCTGAGAAAAAACCCCCAGGCATTTGCGCAAGCTGTAGAAGCAGGCAATCGTGCAAGCGGAGACGCGCCTATGGATCACATCATGATCAAAGCTGGTCCTGCTCCTAAAGGACCCGTAATCAACAATCCTATGGAACTGCCTGAGAAAAAATAAACCGATCATAAGAATCAAATAAATACAGTTATGAAAAGAAAATTGATAATAATTACAGCACTGCTTTTACCAGGCTTTGTGGCCACTGCACAAACGGCCGATACCGCGCAGGTAATGATCCATTACAAATTTACGCACGTGCGTGACACCACCGACCGCGGGCATCCCTATACCGAAAACATGGCCCTGTATATCGGCAGGAACTCGAGCGCATACAGAAGCTATGATAATGTCCTCGAGCAGGCCGAATTTAAAAAGCAACTGGAAGCCGCAAGGGCCAGTTCGCCCGATGGGCGCGTTAGCGTTCACAGGAACAGGCGGGGATCTGGTGCGGAATATTACGAGTTCCCCAATGAAAAAAAGCTGGCCAGAAAAGAACCGCTGGTGATGGACACCTATCTCATAGATGGTGTTATGCCGGCTATCGACTGGAAAGTAGGCAGCGACACCCAGACATTTGGCGGCTTGCATTGCCAGAAAGCCACCGCTCATTTTAAAGGGCGCGATTATACAGCCTGGTTTTGCCCGGATATGCCGCTGCACGTGGGCCCATGGAAGTTGAATGGCCTACCGGGAGTCATCGTGCAAGCGTACGACGCAAAAAAAGACGTACAGTTTATGTTTGATGGCGTAGAAAAAGTGGTTTTTACACCAAAAGCAGATGACAAGCTTTCCGGACCAACATCCGACGGACCGGGAAACAAGATGATAGTGATAGGCGGAGGCGATGGCGGCGATCCCAATATCATACAATTGCCCAAGAACGCTATCAAAACCACTGATAAGGAGTTTTCGAAACTGCAGGACGCCATGCGAAAGGACCCTGATGCTTTTGTTCAATCCATGATGGCCGCGCATAATGCCAACCGGCCGGCCGGTTCCGATCAAATGAAAATAAACATCAAGGTGGGGCCGCAGCCGGTGATCAACAACCCTATCGAGTTGCCTGACAAAAAATAAACCGGATCGTAAGGCTCAAATGATGGCAGTCATGAAAAGGAAATTGACGATAAGCACGATGCTGGCATTCGCTGTTGTCGCGGCTTTTGCACAAAAGCCCGATACCGCACAAATACTGGTGCATTACAAGTTCAGCCACGTGCGCGACACCAACAACCGGGCACATCCCTATACC
>JAFDZL010000065.1 GCA_018266935.1 Bacteroidota bacterium
CCCCGGCGCTATCGACACCTACTTCACAGAAGAAATGACGAGCATCGGCAGTACGCCGAATCATGTCCTTGCGCATCCTTTTGCATTTAATGTGAAAGGTTCGGGCAAAGCCGAGCAATGGCGCGGAGCAAAGCTGGTCATTAAGCAAACTGAACCGGGAACGGTGACGTGGTCCAGCACAAGCAAGACAACCGACGTTAGTATGAGCGTGAAGGGGCATGCGGAGTTTGACGGCTTTATCAGTTACCAGGTCAAAATAACCGCCCTGAAAGACGCCACGCTCGACGATATACAGATGATCATTCCCTTCAGTAAAGCAGCTTCAGACTACATGATGGGGCTTAATGAAAAAGGAACGAAACTTCCCGAAAGCTATCATTGGAAGTGGGATGTGGCGCATAAAAACCAGGACGGTGCGTGGATAGGCAACGTGAATGCAGGGCTTCAGTTCTCGCTGCGCGATGAAAAATATGTACGCCCGTTGAACACTAACTTTTATTTGTCAAAACCATTGTTGCTGCCTGCCTCATGGTGAAACGGCGGTGAAGGCGGCATTGACATCGATAAAAATGCAAGCGGCGCTGACGTGGCCAGCTACAGCGGTAAACGCACGATGAAAAAAGGGGAAGTACTGTATTACAACTTCAACCTGATGATAACGCCGTTCCACCCCATCAATACGGAACAGCAGTGGGATCTTCGCTTCTATCATAAGTACACCCCGGTGGACAGTGTGAAAATGACCGGCGCAACCGTGATCAATATTCACCATGGCACGAGGATCAATCCTTATATCAATTACCCTTTCATCGCGTGGCGCAGCATGAAGAGCTATATCGACTCGGCGCATCAACTGGGTTTGAAAGTCAAGATCTACAATACCGTCCGCGAGCTTTCGAACAGCGCCTGGGAGACCTTCCCGATGCGCAGCCTGGGGCACGAGGTGTATTCACCGGGCAAAGGCGGCGGCTACTCGTGGCTGCAGGAGCATTTGGGCGGCGACTACATCGCGGCATGGTATGTTCCGGCGGTGCATGATGCGGCGATCATCAACAGCGGCCTGAGCCGGTGGCACAACTATTATGTTGAAGGTATGAACTGGCTGGTGAACAATGTGGGTATCGATGGGATCTATTTGGACGATGTAGCTTTCGACCGTGTGACCATGAAACGCATCAAGCGCGTGCTTACCCAAAACGGGCATCCGGGTATTATCGACCTGCACTCGGCAAATCAATACGACAAAGCCGATGGGTTTAACAATAGCGCCAACCTGTACCTCGAGCATTTTCCGTACCTCAACCGCTTATGGTTTGGCGAATATTTTGACTATGAAAAAAATGACCCGAACTTCTTCCTTGTCGAAGTATCGGGTATCCCATACGGTTTAATGGGCGAAATGCTGCAGGGCGGTGGCAATCCCTGGAGAGGCATGATCTATGGAATGACCAATCGTATGCCATGGTCTGACAACGCCGATCCCCGGCCGATCTGGAAAGTCTGGGACGAATTTGGCATAAAAGGCAGCCGGATGATCGGCTATTGGGTAAGCCACAACCCGGTAAAAACTGATAACAGCGATGTATTGGCTACCGTCTATGTAAAAAACAAAAAGACCATGATCGCCATTGCAAGTTGGGCCGCTGACGAAACGAAGGTCAGACTGAAGATCGATTGGAAAGCGCTGGGCATCGACCCTTCAAAAGCGAAGCTGACCGCGCCTGAGATCAGGAATTTTCAGCCGGGCAAGACATTCGGGGTCAATGATGAAATACCCGTACAAAAAGGGAAGGGCTGGCTGCTGATACTTGAATAAGAACTACGTTATGTACCGATCATTTTCAGAAAATGAAAAAGCAATATTTTTTCGCAGGTGTGTTGATCTGCTGGCTTTGCCAGGCAGGGCTCATCGCCACAGCACAAAGCGATGCGACAATAAGGGAAACCGAGAAAGAATTCACGACTTATCCATTTTCGGACCCCGATCCGGTCCCTGCACCTGCGAAGCTTTATCCTTATTTCCGTTTCGATGGATTTACCAATAAGCCGGTCAAACAGAAATGGAAAGTTGTGGAGCTGGAAAATGATTATATCAAATTATGGATAATGCCGCAGATCGGCGGTAAGATATGGACGGCTATTGATAAGAAGCACAACCGCGCTTTCATCTACCAGAATGATGTCGTTAAGTTTCGTGACATTGCCATGCGGGGCGCATGGACCAGCGGCGGCATCGAAGCTAATTTCGGTATCATCGGCCATACACCCGGCGTTGCCAACCCGGTGGACTATATCACCCAAAAGAACACCGACGGCAGCGTAAGCTGCACGCTCAGCCTGCTCGACCTGTTAACCCAAACGCGCTGGAACCTGGAGATCAAGCTCGAGAAAGACAAAGCTTATTTCACAACCCGTGCCTTCTGGCATAACCAATCGGGCGTCGACCAGCCTTATTACAGCTGGATGAACCTTGCCGTAAAAGCTGATGACGACCTTGAATTTATTGAGCCCGGTACTAACCATTTATTCCACGACGGCAAATCATACGAATGGCCGTACGATCGGGAACATAACCGTAACATTTCTTTCTACAAGCAAAATGATTTCGGCGGCAGCCAATCCTACCATATCACGGGCGTTTACAGTAAATACTGGGGAGGCTACTGGCAGGACGGCGATTATGGTATGATCCACTATGCCAACCGGGATGACAAACTCGGTAAGAAAGTATTTCTATGGGGTAAGGCGCGCAGCGGAGCCATCTGGGACAAGCTCCTGAACGACAACGCGGGCCAATATACCGAGCTGCAAAGCGGCAGGCTATATATACAGAACATGCAGGAAAGCGTTTACACGCCATACAAACAATTCAGCTTTTCGCCCTACCAAACCGACACCTGGAAGGAATACTGGTATCCTTATGCAAATACCGGCGGTGTCGCTGTAGCCGATACAAGCGGAGTGCTCAACTATAAACGGGATGACCGGAAGATCACCATCTATTTCTCATCCGTAACGCAAATGACAAGTTCGATTACGGTGATGGATAAGAACGGAAAAATTATTGTCGAAGAGGGCGTCGGGTTGGAGCCTTTGAAAACGCTGGAGAAGAGCTTTTCTTTAGATAAAGATCAGGTCATTGGCAGCATAAGAGTTGGCACCTGTGAACTGATCTTAAGCGATAGCACCAAAAAAATACTAAGCCGTCCTACCAAACCGCTGGTTAATGCCGACTACAATTCGGCTTACGGGCTTTATGTGAAAGGGAAATACCAGGAAGGTACGCGTTATTATGCGGAAGCAGAAGCAAGCATTAGAAAATCGCTGAAGCTTAATCCTCCCTTTATACCCGCGTTGGCCGAAATGTCGCTGCTGCAATATAAAAAGATGGACTACCCGTCCGCTTTTGACTATGCGCGGAAAGCTTTGA
>JAFDZL010000066.1 GCA_018266935.1 Bacteroidota bacterium
CGATAACCGGCCGGACAGTTAGCGTGACCGATTATAAATTGGCCCGAAAGGATATTTATGTGAAATCGGCCAACCTATCGGCCATGTTTGAAAGGATGACATCGGAGCCTAAAAGCAAGCAGAGAAAGTTAAAAGAAATTCACCGCTTCGTCGTGCTGAACCATATCCTTTCCTCCTACCTGGAGAATTTGTCTTCAAGCATTTCGGCAAAAAACTTATCCTATTCACAGCCTGAAAATATCCGCATCATCCGCAAAAGCATCGCGACACTGAATGAAAGCGACAAGAAACTTGGTGGAACCGGTGTCGGTTGCAATTTCAACAACATTATTCCCGCAACTGAAAAGCCACACCTTTCCGCCGATGAAGCCCTGTTAAAAGAACAACTGGGCTTTGTGAATAAGATCAGTTATGATATTGAAAGGGTGACGGGGGAGATATTGGGGTGATTAATAATAGCTAATGCTTCTTTTGATTATAGTATTTGAATTATTAAGTTCATAAGCGGAAAACTTTTGCGTTTCGATTGTTCTTAATGTCCAATTACCGAATTGATCATTATTTCTATCCACAATATTGCGTTTTAACGTTAGGCCCCCGTCAAGATATTCCGTATGCTGTATTGAATTTTTTAACGTATCATATTTAACTGAATCCGTAATGTTGGGAACACCATCGGCGGAATAGGAACCCGCACTAATCATTTGCCCTTTCTCATTGTATTTCATTATTGTCTTGTCCTTGAGAACCTTGTCCATATAATCGTCCCGCTCTATAACATTTCCGTCTTTATCGTTTATAAAAACGGATTTAGTTGGGGCAGAAAAAACAGGACTATTGTCTGATTCAATTTTGTGTCCTTTATCGTCGTATTTAGTAGTCGTCCTCTCTATGAAATCTCCACGAAAACCAAAATGCTTAACTATAATGGTGTTTTTTGAAGTATATAGGTAAACAAACTTATGGGTAATCTTTCCGTCACTTCCAAAATCTGTCTCTGATATTACGTTGCCTTTTTCATCGAATTTTACTGCTATTTTTTCGGGCTTTTGTATCGTATCTTCTAATGTCTTTGCATTTGAGAATATGGACATAGTTAACTCCTTCACCCGACCCTTTAATTCATGTTCTTGTAGCCCAATCCCTAATTTCTGAGCACGTGCGACCTGCACTAAGCAAAATAATATCATCAACGAGAAGGAAGATTTCATATGCGATAAGTTTATGTTTATAAAGCTACAAATCTCCGTGTCCTCTGTGAAATTCTCTGTGAACTTTGTGGTTAAAAAAGAAACTATAGAGGGCACAAAGAAGGCGCTAGAATACAGAAATCGGTGGAATTTAGCTATTTCAGGACGGGTCAACAGGGAAAAATCATGGTTTACACTTTTTCTGCTTTATTTTGCACAATGTGCTTATAGTGAGGAAATTAAGTATGCAAATCCAACAAAAAGTGTAAACCATGTAAACCATGATCGCCATGACGGTTTGTTACAACCTCTCCGTCGCCAAATTAGCCAGCTCACTCCTTTCCCCTTTTTGCAGCGTGATATGCGCGTATAGCGGGTGCCCTTTGGCTTTGTCGATCAGGTAGGATAAGCCGTTACTTTCGGCATCCAGGTACGGTGTGTCGATCTGGTAAATGTCGCCGGTGAAAACAAATTTGCTGTTTTCTCCCGCGCGGGAGATGATGGTCTTGATCTCGTGCGGTGTCAGATTCTGGGCCTCATCCACGATGAAGAATATTTTGGTTGGCGTGCGCCCGCGGATGAAAGCCAGAGGCGCTATGGAGATCTTATCGTTGGTCACCAGTTCGTCTATCTTGGCCTGCATCTTTTCGTCGTCACTGAACTGGTCTTTGATAAACTTCAGGTTGTCCCATATCGGCGCCATGTAGGGGTCAACCTTGGACTTCACATCACCGGGCAAAAAGCCGATGTCCTTGTTGCTCAGAGGCACTATAGGCCGGGTCACAAATATCTGCCGGAAATATTTACGCTGTTCCAGCGCGCCTGCTAAAGCCAGTAAGGTTTTACCCGTGCCGGCATTACCCTGGATCGTCACCAGCTTGATATCCGGATGCATAAGCGCATGAATGGCAAAAGCCTGTTCCTGGTTTTTGGGATAGATATTGAATACCGGCTGGTCCGATACCTTTTCCAGCGTATTGGTCTGCCTGTTATAAAATGCCGTGGACGATTTCGTACGGCCGTGCAGGCTATAAAAATGATTGCTTTTATTCGGCAGAATGTCCAATGCGCCATTATCCAGCACGTTTTGCTTATCCAATTGCGTGATCAGCTTATCAGGCACTTTGGTCAGGATGGTCTCGCCGGTGTACAGGTCTTCGAGGTTTTTGATCTTACCTGTTTCGTAGTCCTCGGCATGTAGATCGAGTGCCTTGGCTTTCAGGCGCAGGCAAATGTCTTTAGATACCAGGATCACCTTTTTATCCGGATATTCGGCCTGCAAACCAAGCGCGGCGTTCAGGATGCGATGGTCAACTTTGTCGGTGCCAAAAACAGCTTCGGCGTCAACACCGGTGGTTTTTACATCCATCACCACCTTAAAGCTACCTTTATTGTGGCCGAACGGCGTCCATTTATTCAGTAAAGTTCTGCGGGAAACGATGTCCATCAGCCGGATAAAGCTGCGGGCCTCGAAGTTGCGGGTATCGTTCCCGCTTTTCATGTTATCCAGCTCCTCAAGCACCTGTATGGGCAGGGCCACGTCATGCTCCTGGAAGTTCTCGAAGGCGTTGTGATCGTATAAAATTACCGATGTATCGAGGACAAATATCTTTTCTTTCCCATTGGCTGACATGGTGGCAAGTTACTATTTAGTTGCAAAGGTTGGAGTTGTTGTAATTGTTAAAAATGTAAAAATTACGCAGAAAATAACCACTACAACCATTACAACTTCTACAACCACTTCAACCTTGGCGAAGCCCCAAAAGCGAAAACGGAAGCGTACTCTTGCGAATAGCTTCCGTTTCCTGACTCCTGCCTGACCGTAGTCATTCAAGAGCATCAAGTTTTGTGTACCCGATCAACCTTTCTTTCCTGGCCCTTGCGGGCGCCGGCCTTACCGGGTTGTTTTGCGCTCAACTGCGTTACTCCGTAAAATACCACAGCTGGCCTGCAATGCTCGTGTCTTGCTTCGCTTCGTTACGTGCGGCTCGCGCCGTGTCTGTCGTTGTTTTCAGCGGTTTGCACCGTTTCGGTCGTTGTTTTCAGCGGCTTGCGCCGTTTCGGTCGTTGTTTTCAGCAGCTTTCGCCGTTTCGGTTTCGTTGTTTTCAGCGGCTTGCGCCGTTTCGGTCGTTGTTTTCAGCGGCTTGCGCCGTTTCGGTCATTGTTTTCAGCAGCTTTCGCTGTTTCGGTCCTGCTATGCTTCGTAGTACTTTCGCGGGTTCCGGCGGCTCTCGCCTCCTTCCCCTTTGAGTGTACCGAGGTGACTTCCTGTGATCTTTAGCTCTTCCGAAGATTCGCCCGATTCACTTTCCGTTTCCCTGCCAAGCTATCAAAGTACGTCGTTCTTGATGTTATCTAAGGTAGTGCGCCAACCTACGCTTGTCAAGTTTTTTTTGTAATTTTTATAAACAGTTTCTTAACAGATAATTCGCTGTTTGCTAACATTTAATAGGCGCTGATTTAGAGTGTTTTGCCAAAATGAAAAATCAATATTTACGCGCTTCTCAACAAGCGCTTTCTTAACAAAATATTGTCAAAGTGGTACCACCGGAAAAATAAAAAATGCGTGAAAACAGGAAATCGTAAAAAATCCTGCATTAAATGCATGTGAAATTTCTGAGAAAATTAGGTTAAATCGGCCCTGATTTCTAAGCGCTTTTTGAGATTTTCAGGGCTGGTGCTTCCTGATTTTGATCACAACCGCTTTCGACACGGGGGTATTACTGCCGGAAGCGACAGTATCTATCGGAACCAGTACATTCATTTCAGGGAAATAGGCG
>JAFDZL010000067.1 GCA_018266935.1 Bacteroidota bacterium
CAACTGGGTCGTCAGGGCGAAAGCCTCACCCCCATCCTTTCGGCGGATCAATTCGGTACCAGTAACAATGTTACCCCACTGATCTGAGCCGCCCATCTGCAAGGCGCAATTGTTGTGCTTCCATAGGTAATAAAAGTCATAGCCCTGTACCAACTGGTAGGTAAATTCGGTGAACGACATGCCTGTATCACCGCTGATTCTGTTCTTCACCGAATCCTTGGCCATCATATAGTTCACCGTAATATGTTTACCCACATCACGGATGAAGTTCAGGAACGTATAGTTTTTGAACCAATCATAATTGTTCACCATTTTCGCACTGTTGGCGCCGCAGTCAAAATCAAGGAATTTTTCAAGCTGTTTCTGAATGCCCGCCAGGTTATGCTGGAGCACATCTTCCGAAAGCAGGTTACGCTCCTGCGATTTCCCCGAGGGATCGCCCACCATGCCGGTAGCGCCGCCAACCAAAGCGAACGGCTTGTGTCCCGCCCGCTGGAAATGGATAAGCGTCATGATCTGCGCGAGGCTGCCCACATGCAACGAATCGGCCGTCGGATCAAACCCAATATACCCCGAAACCATGCCCTTATTGAGTAATTCTTCGGTTCCGGGCATTATATCATGCAGCATACCGCGCCAGCGCAATTCTTCTACGAAATTCATTGAGTACATCTGTTCAAAGCGGCAAATATATTAATTATGATTACACCGATTGTGATTTTGATTTCACCGATGAATTTAGGGTGCAATATTATGTTTAATCTGTGTAACTAAGCGTAGCGTTCTCATGAACTCCTTTAAAAAAAAACAACTCGTGAATAATCTCTCTATCAAATCGGTGGAATCACTGTTTATAATCGGTGTAATCCAAAAACATTGCGTATCTTGAAAGAAAATCTTGCGTGAAGTGAGCCCTTATGAATTTTCTCTCGCATTTTTATTTCGACCGGGAAACCACGAACTATTACCATACCCTTGGTACGGTGCTGCCCGATCTGTTGAAAAATGCGGATAAAACCATCAATCTTCATCCCGAAAAATTACAGTCTAACGATCCCGAAATAACCGACCTGATAGCGGGCTGGCAAAAACACCTGGATGTCGATAGGTATTTCCACTCTTCGCATTTCTTTACCACAAGGGCGAGCGAGCTGAGGCAATTACTGACGCCTGCTGTGCATGGTTCGCCTGTAAAAACCTTCTTCCTCGGGCATATTGCGCTCGAACTGATGCTGGACAACCTGCTCATTACCACCAACCGGGTTTCCTCCAATGATTTTTACGAGCATCTGGCCGCCTGTAAAAATGACGTGATCGAAGAATTCCTGAACTTCTCAGGATTAGCGAATACCGATCAATTTTTCCGCTTTTATGAGAATTTCAAGCGCAGCCGCTACCTGGAAACGTACAGCGAAACTCAGCAGATAGCCTATGCCCTGCGGCGCATTTGTATGCGTGTTTGGGCCAACCCATTCACACCCGAGCATGAAGGTAAAATGAATGCGGTTTTGGTTGCTTACCGTGATGAGCTTTATCCCAGTTTTATGACAATATTTGACCTGATCGAATACAAGTTAGAACACCCAACCTCGTAAATTGATCAAAAACCTGCCTTAAATAGGTGTAATCCCCTCATAATCGGTGTAATCACCATTAAAAATTTTTTTATTACCCGAAAATATATCCGTACCTTTGCAGTCCCAATTACATTGGGAAAAGGAGAAATTTATTTTGGCAAAAAAACAAGAAGCAGAAAAAGAACTCAAAGCTAAGGAAGCAGAACTCGGCGTAGTGGCTGCAACCAAAGAAAAAGAAAACATCGAATCAGAAGCTGATTCACTCTCGATCGAAGAGATCAAATCAAAAGTAGCAACCTCGAACGAAGATTTCGATTGGGATGCTGACGACAAAAAATTCGGTAATTACAGCGACGCTGACCGCGAAAAACTCGAAAAATTGTATGATGGCACTTTCAGCTCCATCAACAAGGGCGAGATCATCAGCGGTGTGGTTGTAAGCATCAACAGCAAGGACGTGGTATTGAACATCGGCTTTAAGTCGGACGGTTTGGTATCCGTATCTGAATTCCGCGATACCCCTGATCTGAAGATCGGTGATTCAGTTGAAGTTTTTGTGGAATCGCAGGAAGACGCAAACGGACAGCTGGTACTTTCGCGCAAACGCGCAAAAACCCAGAAATCATGGGAGCGCATCAATGAAGCATTGGAAAAAGACGAGATCATCACCGGCTTTGTAAAGAGCCGCACCAAAGGTGGTTTGATCGTTGATATAATGGGCGTTGAAGCCTTTTTACCAGGCTCACAGATCGACATCAAGCCTATCAGGGATTATGACGTTTATGTGGGCAAAACAATGGAATTCAAAGTTGTTAAGATCAACCACGAGTTTAAGAACGTAGTGGTATCGCACAAAGTGCTGATCGAGGACGACCTGGAAAACCAGAAATCAGAAATAGTGGCCAAATTGGAAAAAGGCCAGGTATTGGAAGGTACCGTTAAAAACATCACCGACTTCGGCGTATTCATCGACCTTGGCGGTGTTGACGGCTTGCTGCACATTACCGACATTTCATGGGGCCGTATCGAGCATCCGCGCGAAGTGCTGTCGCTTGATCAGAAGATCAACGTGGTGGTACTCGACTTTGATGACGAGAAAAAACGTATCGCTCTCGGTTTGAAACAATTGACCCCACATCCTTGGCAGTCGCTTGACGAAAAGATACAGGTTGGCTCGAAAGTTAAGGGTCGCGTGGTTACCGTTGCCGACTACGGCGCGTTCCTTGAGATCATCCCGGGTGTTGAAGGTTTGATCCACGTATCAGAAATGTCGTGGTCACAAAACCTGCGCAACCCACAGGAATTCCTTAAAGTAGGCGACGAAGTTGAGGCTCAGGTATTGACCCTGGATCGCGACGAACGTAAAATGTCGCTGGGTATTAAACAGCTTACCCCTGACCCATGGCAAAATGCTGCTGACAAGTATGCGATCGGCACCAAACACGTTGCTACCGTGAAGAACATGACCAACTTTGGCGTGTTTGTGGAACTGGAAGACGGCATCGACGGCCTGATCCACATTTCGGATCTGTCATGGTCGAAGAAAGTCAACCATCCTAACGAATTCACCAAAGTTGGTGAGAAATTAGACGTGGTTGTACTGGAACTTGACGTTGAAAACCGCAAGCTGAGCCTCGGCCATAAGCAACTGGAAGAAAACCCATGGGATACTTTCGAAACCATCTTCACTATCGGTTCTATCCACGACGGCACTGTATTGAAGGTAACCGACAAAGGCGCTGTGATCGCATTGCCTTACGGCGTTGAAGGCTTCGCTCCTACCAGGCACATCGTTAAGGAAGACGGCAAGAGCCTGAAAGCCGACGATACTGCTGAATTCAAGATCATCGAATTCAACAAAGATCAGAAGCGCATTTTGGTATCTCACGCACGCATTTGGGAAGAAGCCCGCGACGAGGTTAGGCACCAGGAGAACGAAACCCGCAAGAAAGATGCGAAAGCTACTGTGAATGCGGTGAAAAAGGTTAAGGAATCGGTTGAAAAATCGACCCTGGGCGACCTAAGCGTTCTGGCGCAACTGAAAGAGCAAATGGAAGGCGCTGAAAACAAAGCGAGAAAAGCTGCTCCTAAAAAATCAGAAGAGGCTAAATAAGCTGAAATAAATTTAAATCCTTTTAGAGCCCTGCCCGGAAACG
>JAFDZL010000068.1 GCA_018266935.1 Bacteroidota bacterium
AGGCAGGAATTTCAGAGCATCCTCGATGCTGGCTACTTCAACACCGTAACGTGTAGTCCAGGCGGTGTAGTTGCCAAAAATGCCTTTGCCGTAATCCGCGTCCAGTTCGTCCATCGTGTGCAGGAACAGCGTTTTTATTTTGGCGATCTCCTCGGTGCTGAGGTAGCCATTGGGCTTACTGCCCGAGCGGAATTGCTCCCAGAATTCTTCGCTGATATGCGGCGCCAGGTTTGCCCTTTTATAGCACATCCCTTGCTGCGCAGCCACTAAGTGGCCCAGGTTCCAGATGATATTGTTGTTATAACCTTGCGGTATTTTGTTCAGTTGCTCGGTGGTCAGGTCCTTGATGCCTTCGAGCAGGAAGGCGCGTACTTTCTTCAGGTTGTCGATCTGCGGGTTCATGATGGTTACGAAATGTGTTGCAATACTAATTATTATCATAAATTAGCATCTATCCAATTACCTTAATTGACAATTGAATGACTGCCCTAAAACTTTCAGCGTTATCCGCCTGCGGCATCGCCTTTCTGTTCAGCTCCTGTAAAGACAATAGCTCCGGTTATACTACCTGGCGCGTGACCGGCGGATCGAAAATGGCGCAGCATTACTCGTCACTTACGCAGATCGACTCGTCTAATGTGAACCAATTGGAGGTTGCCTGGGAATACCACAGCGGCGATGCGGATACCGCCTCGCACTCCCAATTGCAGTGCAGCCCCATCATGGTTGACGGCGTGGTTTACGGCACCACACCCAAGCTGCGTTTGTTTGCAGTTGATGCCGCGACAGGGAAACAAAAATGGATATTCGACCCTAAGGGTAACGCCAATAAATTTTTTTGGAATTTTATCATGAACAACAACCGCGGCGTTACTTACTGGGAAGATGGCGACGATAAACGCATCCTGTATTGCGCGGGATCGAATATTTATGAACTGAATGCGGCGGACGGTAAACCTGTTGCCACCTTTGGTAACGATGGGAAAGTCGATCTGCATAATGACCTCGGCCTTGACGCCAGCAAGATGTATGTTACGGCGACGTCGCCGGGCATTATTTATAAGGACCTATATATCATCGGGAGCAGGGTGAACGAAACAGCCGATGCCGCTCCGGGGCATATCCGCGCTTACGATGTGCGGACGGGTAAATTGCGCTGGATATTCCATACCATACCGCATCCGGGTGAATATGGTTACGATACCTGGCCGGATACTGCGGCCTACAGGCACATTGGCTCGGCCAATAGCTGGGCCGGCTTCAGTATGGATGAGAAGCACGGCGTCCTTTTCGCGCCGACGGGTTCGGCGGTTTACGATTTTTACGGAGGCAAACGTTTGGGTAAGGACCTTTTTGCCAATTGTGTGCTGGCTATCGATGCGGAAACGGGGAAGCTGAAATGGCATTACCAGGTTATCCATCACGATATGTGGGATAAAGACCTGCCGACGGCGCCTGTTTTGGTGACGATCAAAAAAGACGGTAAAGATATTGACGCGGTGGCGCAACCTACCAAACATGGCTTCATTTTCGTACTTGACCGCGAAACCGGCAAGCCGTTGTTCCCGGTGAAAGAAACGCCTGTGCCGACAAGCCCCGCGCTCCCCGGCGAGCAACCCTGGCCGACGCAGCCTATTCCCGAGCTTCCGGTCCCTTACGCAAGGCAAACCCTGACCGATAAAGACATCAACCCTTACCTGCCCGACAGTTCAAAAACCGAAGTGCTGAACCGGCTGAAAACATACCGTTACGGCAATATGTTTTTGCCGCCGGGTAAGCAGCCGTCGGTGATCCTCCCCGGATTCGACGGGGGAGCGGAGTGGGGTGGTCCGGCTTATGATCCGTCAACAGGCATTATGTACATCAACGCCAATGAAATGGCCTGGGTGATGACCATCACGGACACCAAAACCAATGCTCCCGGGAATGAGACCTTCATACAGGCGGGGCAGCGCTTGTTCACGAATAACTGCATGAGCTGCCATGGTGCTGACCGCAAAGGAACGGGCAATAATCCTTCGCTGATCAATATCCAGGCAAAATATAAAAACAACCAGATCGATACGCTGCTCCAAACCGGCAGACGCATGATGCCCTCGTTCAAGCAATTTACGCCGCAGGAAAGACAAGCCATTATTTCATTTGTAGCTAACGACCAAAAATTGGGTGCGGCTAAGTTCATCGCTCCGAAACAAGTGCATGACCCATACCTTGATATTCCCTACGAAATGGCGGGCTATAACAAATTCTTGAGCAAGGAGGGTTACCCGGCTATATCGCCTCCCTACGGCACGCTGAACGCCGTGAACCTGAGCACCGGCAAAATGGTTTGGCGTATACCGCTCGGCAATTATGATAAAATGAACCCCGACAAAGCTAACCCAACCGGCACCGAAAACTATGGTGGTCCGGCAGTGACAGCGGGCGGAGTGCTGTTTATTGGCGCCTCGCAGGATGGTAAAATGCGGGCCTTTAACAAACGCACCGGCAAGTTATTGTGGGAATATAAGCTGCCCGCGCCGGGTTTTGCTACACCGGCGGTTTATGAGGCCAATGGCAGGGAATACCTGGTGATCGCCTGCGGCGGCGGTAAATTGGGGACGAAATCGGGGGATAGCTACGTGGCATTTGCACTGCCGAAGTAGGCGTTGTCTATGACGATCTGATGTACGCCGTGGTTCGGCGTTCTAAAACTTCAGAAGGATAAACTTAACCCGCATACGCCGCAACGGTCTTTTTTCTTTTCAAAAGCGTATAAGCAGCAAAA
Organism: Bacteroidota bacterium; assembly: GCA_018266935.1. Lineage (GTDB taxonomy): Bacteria > Bacteroidota > Bacteroidia > Sphingobacteriales > Sphingobacteriaceae > Mucilaginibacter. Next base: position 2,768 of record JAFDZL010000068.1, read on the forward strand.
AAAGCAGAAGCTGCGGCAAGTAGAATAACCCAGGAATCGATGGGGCAGGTGGCGTCAGGGTCCGTTCCGCCGCAAGGC
>JAFDZL010000069.1 GCA_018266935.1 Bacteroidota bacterium
AGCGTCAAAATCATCATCCACGACTTCAATATGCAAAGAAAGCTCAATCCCGGATTAGGCCAGGCTGTCGGTCATATTGCCCTTACCTGGAGTCCCAATGATGTCGTTTTGTTAACTAACGAGATCATGGTGGAGCGTGCTCAAGAGTACATGGATAAAATGAAGATCGGGAACACCCAATATATTATGGCCCGGCACACCGACCGTCAGCATCCCCATCTGCATATCGTCTATAACCGGGTCGATAATAACGGAAAAACCATCAGCGATCAGTTCCAGAAGCAACGCAACATCAAAGTATGCAAAGAGCTGACGCAGAAATATGGTTACTACATAGCAGCAGGTAAAGAACAGGTCAACCGCCAGCGGCTGACAGGCACGGATAAAATCAAATATGAACTATACGATGACATCACAAAGGCATTGCAACAGGCGCAAAGCTGGGAGCAGTTGGAAAGGGATTTATTGGCAAGGTGTGTCACCCTACAGTATAAATACAAAAGCGGCACGCAGGAAGTACAGGGCGTTTCTTTTTGCAAATGGGATGTCAAGTTCAAAGGCTCGAAGATAGACCGCAGCCTGAGCTATGGCAGGATCAGCGAGCGGCTTAGCCTTAATAAGCTGTCAGCGGCACAGTCGCAAAAGATGGCCCCCTTGCAGCAGGAGGAAAATACCAGCAAGGCTGAAAGTCATCTTGCGGGCAGGCTGGTCAGCCAGTTGCTTCGGCCGGGGCAGGAACAACAGGTGCCTGATTATACGCTTCATCAGCAACAGGTACGCAAACGCAAAAGAAAAAATCAAAGTCCACATTTATGAAAGAACACAATGAGCAGCTTGACCTGATAGAAGAAGCGCTGCAACAACTGATACAGCGCCTGGCAGCAATAGAGGAAAAGCTAAACAGGCTAACCGATACAAAACCGCCTGAACAGGCAAGTATAGACACCGAACCATTGCAAAGCGAACTACAGGAAACCAGGCAGGATTTTAAACAGCTCGGCGAAAAAATACTTGCTCCCATCCGGCAGTTGAATGAGCGAGTTGCAGGTATTCCCACACGAATGCCCGTTGAGCATCACCATCATTTCAATGAACGCTCCAAAGGTTTTATTATCGGTGCCTTTATTCTTTTAATTGTTACGGCAGGCTCATCGGGATTGTCACTCAGCCTCTGGTCCGAGAACCGCTCGCTACACAGCCAGGAAGTAAAATATGGACTTGTGGGCTTGGTTAGCCCCTGGGCTGTACACTGGGCAGACACTGCTTATGCACGGGATCCGGAAGGCGTGTTGCAGGCAACAAAAGACGCGATCAAAAAGCGGGATATAATGGAGCGCCAGCAAAAGACCATACATAAAAAAGCAAAGCGGGCTAACGACTGATTCATTTCCAGCATTCGGGTTATTTCCCTGAATGCACCCGGCTAATATATGCCATATATGGGTTTGTGTCTATCGAAAACGCTCGTTCGTGTAATAGCTATTGTCCGTTCGTTAAGCCATGATACATTGCAAAAAAATCTCAGTATGGACTACGGATACAATAGCACGAAAGTGACGGTGCAGGTAGAAAATGACCCTTTCAAAAGGGTTGTTTTCCACCTGCAAAGTCTGATAACGCTTGCATAATTTCATCTCGTCTCTCTCTGAATTGAAGCTTATCGGCATCACCGTCGATGGTTTTGTTCATTCAGCACTCAATGACAGGCATCATGAGCATCGCAGAGCAACAAGAAATAAAGGATTACATTGACCGCCACTTTCATGCGGGGATGAGTGTAACATCTTTGGCCAAGCGGTTCAATAAAACTGTGCGGACATTGCAGCGCCACTTTCAGGAGGTGCATAGACAAACAGCTAAGCAATACATCCAAAATAAAAGAATGGAACTGGCCAGACAGCTATTAGCTGAGCACGATGTAAGCATTTATACAATTGCTGCGCGTCTTGGCTACAGCAGTCCTTCCTGCTTTGCAAGAGCATTCACCCGGCATACTGGTAAATCGCCGCGCCAATACAGGCACCATAACAAACCAGCTTAAAATGTCGCCTTTTGCATACTTTTTGTCGCAAAATGAAAAGTATTGCAGCATACAGCGTCTTACTTTTACATCGGACAAGAGAGAAACCATCCATACTTAGCTTTCAGACTGGAAATAGCTTTTAAAAGACACATTTTAAAATGCATTCCATGAAAAAGAAAATCTTCATCGAAATCATTACCGCTTCATTCATTTTACTTTTTGTGTATGCTGCTGCCAGTAAACTAATGAGTTTCGGGCTTTTCCGTTTTCAACTGTCAAGAGCGCCATATTTCGGCAGGTTTTCAGTGTGGGTGGCATGGGTCATACCGGCAGGAGAGTTAATTATTGCCTCATTATTGTTTATTACAAGAACAAGATATGCAGGCCTGTGGGCGTCTTTTATTGCCATGCTTTTATTTACGGTTTATGTTGGCACGCTCCTCCTGTCGGGCATGCGTTTACCCTGTACGTGTGGCGGCCTCATCCAGAAATTAAGCTGGCGGGAACATTTAGTAT
>JAFDZL010000006.1 GCA_018266935.1 Bacteroidota bacterium
AAACGATCGATCGAGCTGAATCCGAAGAACACCTGGAGCGGCGAACGGATCAAAAAACTGGAAGAAGGCACAAAGTAAGCTCCTACCGGAAGCGTTCTACCTCGTAAGGTTTGATATCCACCGACGCTGGCGACCCGTTTAACGCTTCAGCGATTAATTTACCTGTAGCGGGGCCAAGGCTTAGGCCGATCATAGCGTGACCGGTAGCTACGGCAAGGTTCTTGTACTTGTTCGTTAAACCGATGTAAGGCATTCCATCGGGCGAAACCGGGCGGAAACCGTACCAAACATCCTTTTCAGCGGGAATAGCCAGTTTGAAATCCGGGAAATATTTAGGCACTGATTCGGCGATACCTTTCACACGGTTCATATTCACCTTGCTATTGATCTTGCCGACTTCCATTGTGCCACCGAATCGAACGCTGCCGTTCATCGGAGTTACCGCCACCTTTGCCTCAACCAGGATTGAAGGAATAACCATTCGTTTCTTTTCATCCTGCGGCATCATGAATGAATAACCTTTGCCCGGCATCAATGGCACGTGCAGGCCAGTCAATTTTGCAACCGCGGGCGACCATGCGCCTGTTGCGATCACATAAGCATTGCCTTTAAATTCCGTATCGCCGCTTTTTACTGACGTGATCTTTCCGCCGTCATGCTCTATCCGGTCGATGCGGGTATTCCGGTGCATTTTTATACCTAGGTCTTCTTCCAGGTATTTCACCATCACTTTCATCAGTTTGTTCGGGTAAAGATGTGAATCGCAGTGATAATGTACCGCTCCGGCAATATCAAGTTCAACCCCCGGTTGTAGTTTGCGGCACTCATCAGGACTGAGGTATTGCGCATCAAGGCCAAGGTTAGTGGCTTCTTCAGCCAGATGCCTTTCTTCTTCCACCATCTTCGGCGTTTTGAAAAGCATTAGGATCCCCTTGTCTTCCATGCTGAAATCCAGCCCGGTATCCTTTTCGAATTCATGGTAAAGGTTCTTGCTCAATATCGAAATATCACGCAAAGGTGCAGCCGAACGGTCAACATGCTTTTTGGTCGCGCTTTTCACAAATTTCAACCCCCAGCGGATAAGTTCGGGATTTAGCGACGGCCGGACATAGAATGGGCTCTTACTGTCGAACATCCATCGGATGCCTTGTTCCACCATGCCGGGTGCGGCAAGCGGTACAAAGTGGCTTGGGGTGATCATACCCGCGTTGCCGAATGAACAATTGTCCGACAGGTCTCCCTGATCGACAATTTCGACTTCCCAACCTGTTTTGTGCAGGTAATAGGCTGAGAATAACCCTATCACCCCGCCGCCGATTATTATTGCTTTGCTCATGTTATATTACTTGGAAGCCGTACGCGTACGGGTCCTCATCATCAATTTTTATTGTATTGTAACCGTAAATTCTTGCCCAGCCCTCGATGCTCGGAATAATAGCCGGCTTATCCCCGATCTTCACTTCATCCTCAACCCGCCCGATAAATTTACTGCCTATAATACTTTCGTGTATAAATTGGTCGCCTTTTTTTAGCTTGCCTTTAGCATGCCATTGCGCCATGCGTGCCGAAGTACCTGTTCCGCAGGGTGAACGGTCAATAGCCTTATCACCGTAAAAAACTGCATTGCGCGCAGTCGCTTCAGGCGATATTGTTTTTCCGGTCCACAGGATGTGCGTACAACTGTTAATGGTAGGATTTTCCGGATGGACGAAAGTGTATTTTTCATTTATGCGCTTACGCATTTCACGGCTCCAGGATATCAACTGATCAGCGCTGTAATTTTCCAGTCCTTTGAAATTGGGCTGAGGATCAACTATCGCATAAAAATTACCGCCGTAGCTTACATCTATGGTCAATATACCTAAATCTGGACATTCTACCCCAAGATTTTCGGCTGCAAGATAAGCGGGTACGTTCGTCAGCTTAACCGACTTTACTTTGCTTCCCTCCTGCTTGTATTCGATCAGTACCAGGCCTGCAGGCGCTTCCATACGCACTATACCGGGTGTTTTTGGGCTAATCAAACCTTCTTCGATAGCGATAGTAATCGTACCGATGGTGCCGTGCCCGCACATCGGCAGGCATCCGCTGGTTTCGATAAATAAAACAGCCACATCATTGGCTGGATCATGCGGCGGATACAAAATACTCCCCGACATCATATCATGCCCGCGCGGCTCGAACATCAGGCCCTTGCGTATCCAGTCGTATTCCTCCAGAAAATGCTGACGTTTCTCGCTCATATTGGCCCCTTTAAGGTCTGGGCCCCCACCAGCCACCAAACGCACCGGGTTCCCGCATGTATGCGCATCAACGCAAAAAAAAGTTTTACTCGACATTTATTATTCTTCCAAATTTCCGGACTTCTGACTTCTGACTTCCGACTTCATTTCGTCCATTTATTATCAACCAACCGCCAAATTTCAAGCGGGTTTCCATCTTTCAACTCATCGGGCAGCATCTCATTCCCCCAGTTCTGCCAGCAAACCGGCCGCACAAAACGCTTGATGGCGCCCGTGCCAACCGAAGTGAAGCGGCCGTCGGTCGTAGCCGGGAAAGGGCCGCCGTGCTGCATCGATTGCACCACTTCGACACCTGTCGGCACATTA
>JAFDZL010000070.1 GCA_018266935.1 Bacteroidota bacterium
GCCTATCAAAATGCGCATAATGCCTGGCTGCTGGCCTTGATGATCACCGGCGCGGTGACAACCGTCGTTTCTTTGTTCTATTATATCAAAATCCCGCTCAATTTATTTCTCCGAAAAACCGATCGGACCACCGGTTTCGCTGCTGCGAACAGCTGGCTGCTTACGGTTGTTGCCATTATTACAATATTGGTTGTTTATTTGGGCCTTTTCCCGGATTTTCTGACTAAATATTTATAATTATCTAAAAAATATCGGTTTTTGCTGCGATAATTCGACTCAATTACTAATTTTTTAATAAAATCCGTAATTTGCGACCCGAAATTGTAAACCGGTTTTTGTAAATAATGAAGCGTTACGTTCCATTCCTGCTTATAGTAGTAGCCCTTGTTTTAACTTTTATTTTTCCGTCCGTTGATATCGATAAAACGATATCAAACCCGAACTTTAACACCGGGGATATCGCCTGGATGCTGATGTCAACCGCGCTGGTTTTGATCATGACGCCGGGCCTTGCCTTTTTTTACGGAGGGATGGTGAATAAAAAGAACGTGATCTCGACCATGCTGCAGAGCGTCATTTGTATGGTGATCATCACCGTGCTCTGGGGTATCTTCGGTTTCAGCCTGGCATTCGGCGATAGTATCGGCGGGGTGATCGGTAATCCGTCCACCTACTTCATGATGAAGGGTATGCTCGGCAACGCCACCTGGAAGCTCGCACCGACCATTCCTTTGCTGCTTTTTGCGATGTACCAATTGAAGTTCGCCATCATTACCCCGGCGCTTATAACCGGTGCTTTCGCCGGACGTATCCGATTCAGCAGTTATATCATATTCCTTTGCCTGTTTTCCGTCTTTATATTCTCGCCGCTGGCGCACGCCACCTGGCACCCCGATGGTATTCTTTCTAAACTTGGCGTACTCGATTTCGCGGGCGGAACGGTCGTGCACATGTCGGCGGGCTGGGCGGCGCTGGCATCGGCCATTTACCTCAAAGGCCGCAGCGAGCCCGATCATACCCCGGCGCGTGTTACCTATGTCATCATTGGTACGGGTTTATTGTGGTTCGGCTGGTTTGGTTTCAACGCAGGTTCAGCGTTTGGCGCGAACCATTTGGCGGTGAACGCGCTCGCCTCAAGCACTACGGCTTCGGCCGCGGCGGGTTTAAGCTGGATATTCTTCGATATGCTGCGCGGTAAAAAGCCGTCAGCAATGGGCACCTGTATCGGTGCGGTGGTTGGTTTGGTTGCCATTACGCCTGCGGCTGGCTATGTTTCTGTACCTCACTCATTAGCTATAGGCATTATTTCCGCCGTGGTAAGTAACCTGGTGGTTGAATGGCGCACACGCACTTCTATTGACGATACGCTTGACGTTTTCCCCTGCCACGGCGTAGGCGGTATGGTGGGTATGCTGCTGACCGGTGTTTTCGCGCATAAGAATGTCAACCCCGGCAATACCACGGGCGATGGCCTGTTCTTCGGGCATACGCACCTGTTCTTTGTGCAATGCATCGCGCTTGTCGCCGCTTCGGTATTCTCGTTCTTCGGATCGTTATTGCTGCTGAAGATCACCGACATGATCTCGCCGCTGCGCGTAACCAAAGAAGAGGAGGCTATGGGTTTGGACATTACTCAGCACGGAGAGAAATTATAATTGTTTAGGGATTTAGACAAGCGATAGGCTGTGCCATCCCTTTCCCCGGGAAGGATCTCCTTATTTCACCCTGGTCAGTTCGTAATGTTCGCCTTCGTCATCGGCAATGGCCTTGTCGAATTTACCATCGGGCCCTTTGACGAATTCAAAATCAGCCTCCATGATCCTCAGGAACAAATGATGATCATTCTGCGGGTATAGGCGCGTTGGCGGTAATTCAACTTTAGGCGCTGCAACAGTTAGCTTACCATTCACTAAACTGATCGTCGCATCATAACGTTCGTTGTGCCACACGCCCGTAAATTGTTTCAACTGGTCGTCTGTCAGGCTCACAAAACCGCGGTAAGGAACATAGTGCTCCCATTCGTACGGAATAATGACCCCGGTTAGCTTTTGCACC
>JAFDZL010000071.1 GCA_018266935.1 Bacteroidota bacterium
CCCTCTTTGCGCCGAAGGCGGAGAGAGGGGTTCTCAATTCACCAGGGATTCTGATTCCCTCTTTTGGCTTGCCAGGCAAGGGCAGTCGCCGCAGCCTGAACTTTTCAAAAAATAATACGTAAAACATATTATATTTAAAACTGTAAAGCCCCTGATTATGAGATATTTTTACGTTCTGCTTTTCGTTGCCGCACTGCTGATAGTGGCATTTGCTATGATGGCAGCGTGATATTTGGCCTAACAAGTATATAGTTCCCTGTCAAGACAAAACGCACAGTAATCCCGTGCACAACACGAGATTGCTTCGTCGCATCCCCCGCTATCGGCCCCTTCGCTCCTCGCAATGACGGGTTTTTTTATATTATTCCCCTGAACATCTGATTTCCGACTTCAGACTTCAGACCTCCGACTTCCGACTTCAAACCTCCTCCTTAAACCACACCTTATAAAAACTCATCCCCTTCCCCTCGTCAAACCCCTTTTCTATCAGCTCCTTGTTGCCGTGAATGTAAATGTGAAAGTTCTTGTCCAGCTTCAGCACGCTTTTGTACACGCGGTTCTGCTTTTTCACCGCGGCGCTGCTGATGTCGAAGGTATCGGGTATCGGCGACTCGAACTCATCCTCGCAGACCTTTTTGTATTTCAGGAACGACGCGATGCCCTGCTCATTGCCTATCACCTCGTTCCCAAACTCGCCCAGGTCAAAGTTCTCGTTCTCCTTAAAGTACTTCATGCTGCGGTTCAGCAGATCGATCTTGTCGGCTTTGCTCACCTCAAATTCCTGGTCAATCTTCTGCGTCACAAAGTTTTTGTAAATGCCCAGCACGTTGTTCGTCTGGTGGTAATTGTCGTTGCGCACCTTTAGTTTCAAAAAGTCGTCCTTCCAGTACACCGCCACGTCCGACAGGAGTCCGTTGGACCCGCGGTTGGTATTATCCACCACGGCCACCTTATAGCCCTGCTCCTTTTCGGTATTGAACACTAAGCAGCCCTTATCCAGCTTGCGGATATCGATGCCCTCGCTGTCATACGCCAGTCCGAAGCCGTCCTGCCGCGGCGAAACTTTCAGGTAAGTCTCCTTCGTCTCACTCTTGAAAATGCCGAGCGCATCCAGCAGTTCGCCCTCAATCTGCAGGTTGCGGAACAGCGCCACATACAGCTCGCCGCCTTTGATCTTGGGGTGTGCGGCCGCCTCGTACAGGTATTTTGCTATCTGCCGGCTGCCCTCGTGGAAAGTATCCGGGTTTTCGAATATCGTTTCGGCAAAGTGATATAGCGCGTTCAGGTTCAGGTCGTCGCTGGCGTGGTAGAAGCGGTACATCTCGCTGGTTTTGGTAAAGGGCGTCACAAAATACTGCATCAGCAGACTGCCCAGCAGTTCGTCCTCCACCGCCAGCGGAGCCTCCGACAGCACATAGCCCTCGTCGTTCAAACGGTTGCCCAGCCGGTGTATGGAAAGCGACCTGATCGCCGCCTCGAAAAATGAGATCATCGTTTTGGTATTTCAGGGGCAAGTTTAGGCATTTTGGTTGGTTGTAGTGGTTGTAGATGTTGTATTGGTTGTAATGGTTAGGCAAGGCGAAGGGCAACCTCAAAAACCATGTCATCCCGCATGAGCGCAGCGAAGAGGGACCTTATACGCCCTGCAAAGTCCGCGTATTATCTGAACCGGAATTAAACGAATTAAAGAATGAACAGAATTCAACTGCTAACTGCTAACTCATCCCGATAGCTATCGGGACTGCCAACTGAATAAGGGCGTGTCCCCGCTGATAGAAGCGGGGCCGGGCCATCCATTCATACGCCTACAGGCCTTACGCTCGTTGTGCTTTATTGAACATCCTGCATGCCTAATCACTAATTAACCAATCACTAATCACTATCCCCGGCCGGTATCCGGTTCCACCCTGGCGCGGAAACATTCTATGTATGCTCAAGAAGTAATAGCGCCCAGCCTTAACTGGTATTAATACGACAAGTTGCGGAATTTATTCACATGTAAATGACAATTAATAATTTTCTGCCTAATTTTCATAGATTAACAAAGAAGCTAAAATGATGCTATGCTTACTGATAAAGACTTTACAGTAACATTTTTTGATGTCAACGGTGGGGATGGTATCTGGATAAGATTTAGAGATGAATCTCGACAATTTCATAATATTCTTATAGATGGCGGGTATGGAAAATCTTATAATGCAGCATTCAAAATGGTCATTGATCAAATACTTGGAATAAGAGAGGTGATTGATCTATGGATAATTACACATATTGACGGCGATCATATCGGGGCTATTTTGGCATTTCTGCAGGATGCAGATATTAAAGAAAAAGATCAGATAGTTAAATCCTATTGGTTTAATCATGTCAATTTCGAAATGCCTAATCTCTCATCATCTATCTCAGTTAATCAAGGGATAAAGCTTCGAAAACACCTTGCATCAGTCGGTATTGTAGCGGAAAGTTTTATTGACACTACTTACGATGTGCAAATTTTACACGGCATCAGATTTAAAATTTTAAGTCCAATTCCCGAAAAAAGAGCGAAGGCAGATGAAGATTGGCTATTAGAGGAACGAAGTAAGGCATCCGCTAGAAAGGAATCCGATCATAAAAAAACGATAGCGGAACTTAAAGATAATATATTTACGGAAGATGACGATGTGTCTAACGGCAGTTCGATATCGTTCATTTTAAATTATCACAATTACCAATGTCTCTTTTTGGGCGACTCACACCCGTCCGATGTTATTAGTTCGTTAAAGTCATTAGGGTATTCGGCAGGGAACAGATTAAAGGTAGATTTTATAAAATTAGCGCATCACGGTAGTAAGGCCAATACTAATGATGACTTGCTCAATTTAGTTGATTGTGAAAATTATATTATTAGTGCTAATGGGATATCACATTTTCATCCTGATAAAGAAGTATTAGTAAGGATACTAACTCACGATTTAAGAAATCCAAAAACTAAACGGCGAATATCTTTTGTAAGTCAGAATGATGAATTAAAAGATATTTTCAAAGTAGACGTTAACGCCCACGCAAACCATAACTTTATAGAAATATACCCTGAGGAGGGGAATAACTATATTCAATTGACTTATAATCTTTAAATTTTCGTGAATATTACTACGGAAAATATCTTAAAACAGGTTGTTGTCAGGATTCAATGTAACGGTGAAAAAGGATCAGGCGTTATACATTTTCCTGAAAATAACCTTGGATCGGTCTATGTCATTACCGCAAAACATTGTTTGTTAGGGAAAAAATTTGACCGATCGTTTGTGAACTCTGATATAAAAATCGACAAGATATACAATCAAACGAGGGATACTTTCTCTGAATATCGTTGCACCGATGATGATAAAATTGTTTTAACGGATAACGAGGATGATGTCGCTTTAATAATTATACAAAAAGCATCTTTGTTAGAAAAGACAGGCAACTACCTGGATTTCAAACTGATAGACAAAAATCAAGATAAACTCCCTGTACATTTCAGGGGCTTTCCGCATTTCACAGAAAATGAGACAGATCGACCGTTTGACGCTAGATTTGTTGAGGAGATCAAGAGTCATACGCAAAAATTTCAATTAGATTCTCTTAGCAAGATGGATAGTTATTATTCTCCGTCTTCTACTAATATGGCCGGTACATCAGGTAGCGGTTTATTTGTAATTCGAGAAAATGCTCCGTTCTTAATCGGCATCTTAACTGATATCGACCAAGTTGACTCATTTTTTGGAACTAAGTTGTCCGTACTAAACGATTGGCTGATTGAAGAAAAGTTACCGTCATTAACTTTTTATTCACTACGAGAAGCAGCGGCCAAAATAGAATTGGAAAGTAGGGTCAATGACGCTATTGAAAAAATA
>JAFDZL010000072.1 GCA_018266935.1 Bacteroidota bacterium
CGCGGCGCTGTATGGCAACCGTGCGGCAAACGGCGCTATACTGATCACCACTAAGAAAGGCAAAGCCAATAAAAAAGGGCTTACTGTGGATATCAACAGCAGTACCGTGATGAACAAAGGCTTTGTCGCTTTCCCAAGGGTGCAGCATTCGTTCGGCCCGGGTGAGAATACCTTTTATGAGTTTGTGGATGGCAAAGGCGGAGCGCCGGGCGGTGTGGATAGTGACTACGACGTTTGGGGCCCGTATTTTAACGGCCAGCTGATACCTCAGTATGATAGCCCGGTAATAAACAATGTGCGCCAGGCTACGCCGTGGACTGCCCGTGGCGCCAATAACCTGGCAAACTTCCTGAGAACCGGCTTCCAAACCAACAACGATATTGCTTTGACCGCTAACGGTGACACATACACTACCCGGTTCTCGGTGTCCCAACAGCACCAGAACAGCTATATCCCGTTTCAATACCTGGACATTGCGAACGTAAATTTCTACGCATCTTTCAATCCTACGCCGCGCCTGAAATTTGAGGGCAGCGTTGACTTCAACCGTCAGAGCACTGACGATTTTCCGGATGTACAATACGGACCAAACAGTATTATCTACAACATGGCGATATGGACAGGCGCCGACTGGAACGTGAATGCACCGGATATCAAGGCAATATGGCAGCCCGGAAAGGTAGGCGTACAATCGAATTTTGAGGAATATACCCGTTACCACAACCCATGGTTCCTGACGGAGATATGGACCCGCGCGCATCATAAGGATGATGTGTATGGCTATGTTGCCGCTAACTATAAGATCGATAACCACCTGAATGTCGATCTGAAATCACAAATAGACGTGTACAGCCTGTTGCAGACAGAAGACATGCCTTACTCGGCCCACCCTTACGGACGTGAAGGCAACCAGGGCGACTACCGCGAAGATCACCGCGATCTGTACGAAAACAATACCGAGTTGAAGCTGAACTTTGATTACAACATTCAGAAGTTCGTCAACATTTCAGGTTTGGTCGGCGGCAACTTTCGGAATTTCAAGTACAATTCGACCTGGGTATCGACCGACTACCTGAACGTTCCGAATGTTTATGCATTTTCCAACTCGAAAAACCCGGTGCAGGCGGCCAGTTTCGACTCCAACATGAACGTACTGAGCGGTTACTACTCGGTTGACTTTACATTCAATAAGTATCTTACGTTATCAAGCACCGGCCGTGTCGATAAATCTTCGGCATTCCAGAATGTGACGACTTATTACTATCCGAGCTTGTCGGCCTCGACAGTACTTTCAGATTATATCAAACTGCCTGAGTTTATCTCCTTTCTGAAAGCAAGGGCGTCATTCTCTGACGTGCGTTCGGATGACACCAGCCCCACGATCGGGCCGACTCCGTTCAATACTATTACCGCTTTCAGCGGACAGACTGTATCAGGCAACCCGAACGTTAATCCGTTGTTCCTGAACCCGCTCGATTATGGCAGCGTTTACACCACGCCATATAACGGGCCGGCTTATTCGCTGAATACTTTTTACACCATCAGCAAGCCATATAATAGCGTTGCGGCGGGCTATAACTCTAACTATCTGTATGAAAATGGTATAGTGACTTCCACCCGTTTAAACTATGAAGAAGGCTTCGATATCAAGTTTCTGCAAAACAGGTTAGGCTTATCTGCCACCGCTTTCCAGTACACGGACGGCCCCCAGGTGCTGAAAAATGATATTTCAACAGCTACCGGTTACACCACCGAGTTCCTGAACGCATTGAAAACGCAAAAAACCGGTTATGAGCTCTCGCTGAGCGGAACGCCGGTAAGAAATGCAGGCGGGTTCACCTGGAACGTGCTGGTTAACTGGTCAACCTATAAAGAAGTATATAAAGAGCTACCTCCGGGACAGACTGTTTACAACACGTTCTTCCACGTTGGCGACCGCGTGGACAAATTCTATGGAACCAAATTTGTCAGGGCGCCTGATGGACAGATCATTTATAATTCAAACGGCGAACCGGTGGTCAATCCTGTGCTGCAATATATGGGCCACCTTGACCCGGACTATACCTGGAGCATTTATAACAACGTAAGATACAAGAGCTGGAGCCTGGGCTTCCAGTTTGACGGTTCGGTAGGCGGTGTTACCAGTGACTATGTGTTCAATAAAACCATGCGCGGCGGTTCAAACGCCCTTACAGCTGAAGGCGCACTGGGCGCTGCCCGTTACCAGGACTGGCTGCATTATCCTGCAAACAACCAGCAACCCGACCCGAATTACAAAGGGAGCTATATCGGCCAGGGTGTACAAATATCAAACGGCGTAGCGCCAAACTACAATTCGGCCACAGGCGCGGTATTGAACTATGGCCAGATGCAATTTGCGCCAAATGCAACCCCTGCATTGGTACAGGAGTATGCGAGCGAATACTACAATGTCACTGAAGCCTACCTGATGAGCAAAACCTATGCAAAACTACGCGAAGTAAGCCTTAGCTACGACTTTCCTCAAAGCTGGCTGCAAAAAACCTTTATCACTAAAGCGTCCGCTTCGATATATGGCCGTAACCTGCTGTACTTCTACAAGGATCCAAAGTTCAAAGACGTTGACCTTGACCAGTACGCCAATACGCGTTCAACCCTTACCGGTTTGCAGTCGCCGTCGGTGCGCAGTTATGGTATTAACCTGAAACTCTCATTCTAATGAAGTGAGGAAAATGATCATGAAAAAGATATTTGGATTTTATTTACTGCCTGCGCTGATGTTGCTGACAGTAAGCAGTTGCCAAAAGAATTTTGACAACTTCACAAAAAACGGCAACGTGGCAACGGCCGTGCCTGCATCGCTATTGTTCAATGGCGTGCTGAACAGCATGGTTGACTTCCCCGACGGCGCTGACGAGATATGGTGCCAGTACTATATCTATAATTACAATTATTACGGTAATAATACTTATGCTTTTGGGTCTGGCGACAATTACTACAACACTTTGAAAAACGTGGTGTCGATGGAGCAGCAGGCCACTTTAGCCGGCCAGCCCGCATTGAATCCATATAG
>JAFDZL010000073.1 GCA_018266935.1 Bacteroidota bacterium
AAATATTGGTTGTGGCTCAATTCACTTTCGCCGTAGCATTGATATTGGTCAGCATATTTATCTATAAACAGATCAATTACATTAAAGAAAGGCCCGTAGGCTACGACAAACAAGGCCTGATCGAAATGCCCGTGGAAGGAGCTCTCGTTAAGAAGTTTGAAACTTTCAGGCTCGATCTGGTCCGGGCAGGCGCTATTACCGACGGCGCCATGACGGGTGGTTCCCTGTCTAATGATCAAAGTAGTTCGTGGGGCATCACCTGGCAGGGACAGTTGCCCGGTGAAGATAAGCTACCGATCGACCAGATAGCGGTTACATATCATTTTACCCACACGTATGGGCTAAAACTTGTTGAAGGGCGTGACTTTTCCGAGGCGTATCCCGCCGATTCGGCTGCCATTATTCTTAACCAGGCCGCGGTACAACTGATGCGCTTTAAGGAGCCGCTAGGACAGATCGTGAAATATCAGGGCAAGCAATGCAAGGTCGTTGGCGTAGTCGAAAATTTTGTCTGGGGCTCGCCCTATGAGCCGGTTAAACCTGCCATAATCGGGTATATTAAAGATTGGATCGGTAATATAGGCCTGCGCCTTAACCCGGCAAAATCGGCAACAGCAAGTATTGCATCTATTGAAAATATTTATAAAAAATACAACCCCGAGTATCCGTTCGACTATAAATTCATCGACGATAAGTTCGCCAACAAATTCAATAATGAAAAACGCCTGGGTAACATGGCTATTATTTTTACCAGCCTCACTATCATTATTTCATGTCTTGGTCTGTTCGGGCTGGCTTCATTCTCGGCTGAACAACGCCGCAAAGAGATAGGCATACGCAAAGTTTTAGGCGCATCGATAAGCAGTTTGTGGTATAATTTGTCGCATGAGTTCGTGGTGCTTGTGCTCATCTCATTCCCTATAGGCGCGGCTTTGAGCTGGTGGTACGTACATAGCTGGATGGCGAAGTTTACTTACCGGACCGATCTAAGTTTATGGGTATTTGGAGCGACGCTGTTTACGAGTCTTGCTATCTGCCTGGCCACTGTAAGCTGGCAGGCTGTAAAAGCGGCATTAGCCAACCCGGTGAGGAGCCTTCGTTCTGAGTGATTAGTTAATCTGTTAATCTGTGATTAGTTGACTTGTTAATTTGTGATTGGTTGACTTTACTCCCAATCACCGGGTAACTGAACATATTGTATCGTGTTCGCACACAGGTCGTTCATTTACGAACAGCTTCGTATTTTGATATTTGTGGTAAGATATTGAAAATTAATGGAATGCAATTTTGGCACATTATTTAACTGTGCATAACAAAAGCTCAAACTATGATCCGGAATTACATCAAAACAGCCTGGAGAAGCCTGCTTAAGAACAGGGTATTCTCGTTCATCAACGTATTTGGCCTGGCAGTAGGGCTGACCTGCTGCATGCTCATCGCGGCATACCTCTACTCGGAGCTTACGTATGATACTTATCCGGCCCGCTACAAACAAATTTACCGGCTTGGTGTGAAAACCCTGGCAAATGGCGGCAGTACCGATTTTGCTTCGGTTGATATTGCTGTGGGTGAGGGGATCAAACGAACATATCCGCAAGTACTGTCTTATACGCGGCTAACAGGGCGAGGCCCAACGTTTGTGAGTTACGGTGACAGACAGTTCAAGGAGCAGAAAATAGCGACGGTCGATGCTAACTTTTTGCAGATGTTCTCGATTCCGCTGCTCCGGGGTGACGATAAAACGGCCCTCGCTGAACCAAACAGTATTGTGATCAATAAATATCTGGCCACCAAATACTTCGGCGATGAACAGCCTGTGGGCAAGATGCTGAAAATAGGTACCGGGCTGATGAAGGTAACCGGGGTGATAGACAAAGTACCGGATAATTCACATTTTCATTTCGACGCATTTGTCAGCATGGCTTCTTTCGGTTCTAATCTGCCGCAGACATGGAGCAACGTCGGCTTTTACACTTATTTGCTACTGGATAAAAACGCTGATCCCAAAAAGCTGGAAATCCAATTCCCAAAGTTGGTTGCCGAGCATGTCGTGCCGGAAGTTCAACGCGATATGGGAGTTAGCCTCGCCGAAGCACAGAAAGCGGTTAATACTTTTGTTTTCTACCTGACGCCGATCACCGACATTCACTTGCATACCTCGACTAAGT
>JAFDZL010000074.1 GCA_018266935.1 Bacteroidota bacterium
AAAATTGAAGAAAGGAGGTAAAGCCGAAATGAGGGCTGACCTGATCTTTCTGAACACCGGCTGCAAACCCATCATCCCCAATATCGAAGGTTTGGAAGACATTGATTATTTGACTTCAACCTCAATACTCGGGCTTGACAAGGCGCCCGAACATTTGCTCGTAATCGGCGGCAACTACATTGGGCTGGAATTCGGCCAGATGTTCAGGCGGTTCGGGAGCAAGGTAACGATCGTTGAGAAAGGGCTGCGGATCGTATCACGGGAGGACGAAGATGTTTCGGCCGAGTTATCGAAAATCCTCCAGGCCGAGCAGATCGATATATTGACCGATGCCCAGGCACAAAACTTTAAAAAGACCGGCAAAGGCAACATCGTAGCGACGGTTTCGGCCGGTGGGAAAGAAAGCAAGATCAAATGCTCGCACGTATTGGTGGCTGTCGGCCGCGCGCCGCAGACCGAAAACCTGGGTTCGGACAAAACCGGCGTCCAAACCGATGCACACGGTTTTATTCAGACAGATGATAGATTGGAGACCACCGCGAAAGGCGTTTATGCCCTCGGCGATGTGAAGGGTGGCCCGGCTTTTACGCATATTTCTTATAATGATTATACCATTGTTTATCGGAATCTGTTCGAGGGCGCTAATTATACCACAAAAGACCGCCCGGTGCCCTACTGTATGTTCACCGATCCGCAGTTGGGGCATGTCGGACTGCACGAAACCGAGGCTAAGAACCAGGGACTTAATATCAAAGTGGCCAAACTACCCATGGATCACGTGGCGCGGGCTTTAGAGACCGGCGACACACGTGGCTTTATGAAAGCGATTGTTGACGTCAAAACCAAAAAGATATTGGGCGCGACGGTGCTGGGTCCAGAAGGCGGCGAGATCATGACCATTTTGCAGATGGCAATGGAAGGCGGTATCACCTACGATCGCATCCGTTACTGCGTTTTCGCGCACCCGTTGTATGCCGAATCGCTGAATAATCTTTTCATGACCATTGAGGATTGACGCATGATCCGGGCCGAACACCTGAGCAAAAATTACGGTGCTGTTAAAGCAGTAGAGAACATCTCGTTCGAAGTGAATGAGGGCGAGAACCTGATTCTGCTAGGCGCCAGCGGTTGCGGTAAAACCACCACGCTAAAAATGCTCAACCGGCTGATCGAACCGGCAAGCGGCAGCATTTGGATCGGCGGGAAAGATATTTCAAAACAAAAACCGGAAGAATTGCGCAGGCGTATAGGTTATGTTTTG
>JAFDZL010000075.1 GCA_018266935.1 Bacteroidota bacterium
GATAGCAAAGGGCTGGTAACAGAGCTAAAAAAAAGAGTGCAGCTGGTATGGGACTGTACGCTGCCGAGCATTACCGGGGAGAATGACCTGGCCTCGTTTTTTGATTATCTCATGGCGCCACATCAGGTTTGGCTCGACGGTAATAGCGTTGTCGTCTATAATACCAATAGAGAAATCGCAGAAGATAATTATATCAGGGACTATCTCGAAGGTAAGCGTCTGAATTTGTATGAAACAAAAGATACAATTTTGGCTGGCGATATAAACGTGCCGCTTGCGGTCACCTTACAACCTATCAATAAAGGCAACTTTATCATTTCCTCCTACCTGGCTCCGCATGATGAACATAAGTATCATTACGGCGGTGGCACGTTTGGGGCCAATGATAACACCACCGCTTTAAAAACAATACGCGTTGGCGATGTAGATATGTTCACCCTTTACAAACGAGCTTACTTAAATATGGAACCGATCGACTTTTCAGATAGCAGAGTTATTAGAAATTACAACCATCCTGAAAAGTATAAACCAGACTTCATCAATAATAAAAATATATATGATTATGACTTAACGATAAAAGACAAGCAAATAACCAGGCCGCAGTTCTATTATCTAATGCAGCAGGAATTGAATGCTTTTTTTGGTTTAAAAAGCAGTTTTCAAACCAGGGAAATACCTTGTTATATTCTCAAACGCTCCGGCAATACTGCAAGCTTACACGCCAAAAACAACGACCTTCAACTCGGGTTTGACGGCAATATGCTGACAGCCAGTTATTGTGATTTTGGCGCTATGATCAAGCGACTCAATGAGCGTCGCATGGATAAAATGCTTTTGGTTGATGAGACCGGCCTGGACCCTAAAATGAAAGTGACCTGCACTTTCGATATGGATTTTGAAAATGATTTTGACGCTGCGCGGCAATCTTTGGCGAGATACGGGCTTACTATTATTAAAGGAAAAAGAGCGATGAAGTGTATTGTTCTCGATGATGCCCGTTCAAACTAACAAATAAAATCAAACATTCGGTTACACAAACATTTAATCTGCGATCAATGGTACAAATGTCTATAATAATTAATCTCGCGATTTGGGTAATGACGGGTGTGCAAATTCAAACTCCCGTGCATTGGCAATACGGTATAAAAAAGGTCGGAACAGGTAAGTACGAGATACACCTTAAGGCGAATATTAGTAACGGATGGCACCTGTACGCGCAAAACCAGCCGGAAGATGCTATCGCAGTCCCCGCCAAAATTGCCTTTAAAAAAGACCCGGCCTGGCAGTTAGTTGGCAAAACAAGGGAAGTAGGCAAGTTGGAACATTATAATAATTCTGATGCAGGTATCGAGGCGAATCAATACGAAAAAACGGTTGATTTTGTGCAGGGTATTGTCGTAACGGGGAAACTGCCGCTCATCGTACATTGTACTATTGAATTCCAAACCTGTACTGATAAGATGTGTTTGCCTGCGGCAGACCAATCATTTGAGGTGCCGATACATTAATCAATTTTATGACAAAAAAATACAGGAGAAAAATTTTCCTCCTGTATTTGCCAAGTAGATATTTATTACGGTTGATAATAGATCTCTACATTGGGTTGTCCGGATGCGGTACCTACAGCACACTTTGTGGCTGGTGGTGTGCTACAGCCATACATAGTTTCTGCATCAGACAAAGACAGCCCATTATCATGGCCGAGGATGGTGGTGCCATCCGTATCATAATGTGTCCAGTCATACAGCTGGTCAGAAATTTTGTGCATGGTAGCTGCTTTAGTTGCTACGGCACCTATCACGCCGAGTACGACGGCGATTATTGCGAGATTTAATCGTAATTTAGTCATGTTGTTGGTTTTAATGTTTAAGGAAAATGCCCAATGCTTCGATTTTTAAGCATTGTCGCTGTTATGAAATACCCGCGCTTTTTATCATTAGTTCGTGAAGGCGGGATTGTTCACGGACTGTAGCCTTAGGGGGGCTTACCTTTAGTGAATAGGACCTAACCGGCCAATGGTTGTAAGTTGCTCCCTTAAAGTCCTTTAAGCAGGATGTCGCATAATAATCAATTCTCTTAAAACATCATTATGCGGTTTCCCCGTTTTATACTTTTTTGACCAGCTTGTTAAATGATAGCCGCCGCAATCGCTGCAATAGTATATCCGCTTTTGTGCAGGCTTACCCTGGCGGTGCTTTCGTCTTTTACCCATCCATTGTTTCTTCCAAAACAAACGCAGGAAGATCATGCTTTCCCTGGCGGTGTTTATA
>JAFDZL010000076.1 GCA_018266935.1 Bacteroidota bacterium
CGGCGTTTCCGGGTTATAGTAAGGAAAGCCTTGCTCGCGGGCGAACTCCTGCGCGCCTTTGCCGGCCAGCACCTTATCGGGCATACGCAGCAGCTTTTCGGCAACGCAAATGGGATTTCTTACATTTTCGATGTTGATCACCCCCGAAAAGCTCATGGTCTTGCCATCCATCAGCGAGGCGCTCATGCGTATTTTTCCATCGCTTTGTATCTGCGAACCGGTACCGGCGTTGAACAGGTCGCAGTCTTCCAGGAGGGAAACCGTATAGACAACTGTATCAAGTGCAGTGTGAGTTTCAAGATATTTGTGTCCCAGCTTTACGATATGCAACAGGGCCTCCTGTTTAGCTTGCTTAACCTCCTGGTTGGTTTTCGATTCGCTAAAAAAGCCACCATGAATGATCAGTTTCATAGGCTAATGTTTTGAGTCGGCAAGTCCGGAAGTCCGCGTAAGTCCGAAAGCCAATTGAAGTACAATTTTACAAAAAGCGCGCCGAAACAATTTTTCGGACAACACGGCTAATCAGGGGAATGTTATCAAAGTTAACGGTTATTTGGTCAAATCCGTATCCTGGCCCTGGATAAAAACCCCTTCTTCGACCTTGACTACCTTTTTGATATACAGCTTATGCTGATCGAGGTCATATTTATCATAGATCGACATTACATGCAATCTGAGGTTTTCGATAGAAACCGGCGAGCCCAGCTCTACATCGTAAATATTGGTTTCGACCATATTCGTTCCATCGACCAGGATGATAAGGCCCGAGCCAATAGCCTCCATCATGCTGCCTTCGGTGATCAGCAAACCCGCATCTTCGCCCAGACCGATACCTAAAATGCCGGGGTTGCTGGCCACGGCATACATCAGCCTGCCGATGCGCCCGCGCTGTACGAAATGGGTGTCGATAATGACCGAATCGATAAAACCCAGCCCGGCGGTTATCTGCACCTCGCCTTTGATCAGCGCCTCATTGCTCTGACCCTTATAGATCATATTAGTGGATGCGGCAGCCGCACCGGCGGATGTTCCGGCTATGATAAAATTCTCTTTTTGATAGCGTTGCTTAAGTATCTGCAAAAACTGGGTGCCGCCGAAGATGGAGCTCAAACGCAGCTGGTCGCCACCCGTGAAAACCACCACATCGGCTTTTTGGATACGGTCGAGATACGCTTTGTGGCCGGCATCTTCGCGGCTTTTGATATGCAGCGTGTTTACTTTCGGTACGTTCAGCTGGTTGAAGGCCTTGATATATTCGTTTCCTACCAATTCCGGGATCTGCGAGGCGGTGGTTACAATTTCCACTATCGAGCCTTCATGTTTCGGCGATTCCGTAATGAGGCGGCGCAATATGCCGCGGTCAAAAAACTTCAGGTGGTCAGGTTTTACGATATGTTCCTGCGAACTGATGCTGGTGCCCAGGTCAACGGCCCCTCCGATTATTACCAATTTCCCCTTGGGAGTAACCATATCCGGTGTAATTTATTAATTATGAGGCGTCCTCCGCATCGTGCGGGGTACATTAATTACAAATTAACTAAAAATGAGTTCAAGGACGCGGCATAAATTTTAAACAAATACGGGTTTTTAACCGAAAACTTTTTTATAGCATTTGAAGTTTTTTAGCTTTATTCAAAATTGACCGTCATTTCTCAAGCTCATATACTATGAAGATCGAAAATATACAGGTGCTGCGCGGGCCCAATATCTGGAGTACGAACCGGAAGAAACTGATACAGATGCGGCTGGACCTGCAGGAGATGGAGCATCGGCCCAGCAATAAGATCGACGGTTTTCTTGAGCGCATGGAAAAGATGATCCCGACGCTGTATGAG
This sequence comes from Bacteroidota bacterium, assembly GCA_018266935.1. Lineage (GTDB taxonomy): Bacteria > Bacteroidota > Bacteroidia > Sphingobacteriales > Sphingobacteriaceae > Mucilaginibacter. The sequence continues at coordinate 1,836 of JAFDZL010000076.1, forward strand.
CACCGCTGTTCGCCGGGCGTACCGGGCGGATTTTTCCAAAGGGTTGCAGCCGGGACATGGATGGGGCACGTGGTAGAACATATTGCCCTGGAAATTCAGACCCTTGCTGGGATGGATACGGGTTTCGGCCGCACACGCGAGACCAAGAAGCCGGGTGTGTATAACGTGGTATTCAGCTATATCGAGGAAAAGGTAGGCGTCTATGCGGCCGAAGCTGCCGTAAAGATAACCAAAGCCCTTATCAGCGGCGAGGATTACAACCTGCAGTACGACCTGCAGCAAATGCGCGAGATACGCGAGGATACGCGCCTCGGCCCAAGCACCGGATCGATAGTCGATGAAGCCATTGCAAGGGACATTCCCTGGATACGTTTAAATAACCAGTCGCTTGTCCAGTTGGGCTATGGCAAAAACCAGGTGCGCTTTCGTGCGACCATGACTGAAAAGACAAGTTCTATCGCCGTGGACATAGCGAGCAATAAGGATGAAACCAAACGAATGCTGCTGGAACAGGCCATACCCGTGGCTAACGGCATAACGATTTCATCCGCCGCCGGCGTTGACGAGGCCATAAAAAAAGTCGGTTTTCCATTAGTGTTTAAACCATTGGACGGTAACCATGGGCGGGGTATATCCATTAACATCCGGAATAAGGAAGACGCCGCCGCAGCCTATGAGCATGCCGCTAAAATTTCGCGACGGGTTATCGTGGAGCGTTTTGTACAGGGTTATGATTTCAGGGTTTTGGTGATCGATAACAAGATGGTGGCCGCGGCTCTGCGCGATCCGGCGCACGTGAAAGGCGACGGCCATTCGACCATACAGCAGCTGATCGACCTGGAAAACACCGACCCGCGAAGAGGTTACGGACACGAAAAAGTATTAACGCTGATTACTGTCGATCGCGATACTTTGGACCTTTTGGATAAAAAAGGCTATACACTGGAAACCGTGCCGAAAAAAGGCGAAAAGGTGTTTGTAAAATCGACGGCCAACCTGAGCACCGGCGGAACATCGGTAGATGTGACCGACCACGTGCACCCGCAGAACGTCTTTATCTGCGAACGGATATCCAAGATCATCGGCCTGGATATTTGCGGCATCGACATCATGGCCACAAATCTTACTCAACCGCTGACCGAAACTGGCGGTGTCATCTTAGAGGTGAACGCGGCACCGGGTTTTCGTATGCATATCGCGCCGAGTGAGGGCCTGCCGCGAAACGTCGCCGGGCATGTGATCGATATGCTATACCCGCCGGGGAAATCAGCAAGGATACCTATCATCGCTGTTACGGGCACCAATGGAAAGACTACGACCACCCGCCTTATCGCGCATATTGTGAAGAATAACGGCTTTCGCGTAGGATTTACCACTTCAGATGGTATCTACGTGCAGAACAATATGATGATGAAGGGCGATACCACCGGACCGGTCAGCGCCGAATTTATCCTGAAGGACCCGACAGTGGAGTTCGCCGTACTGGAAACCGCCCGCGGGGGTATCCTGCGTTCGGGGCTTGGCTTTGGCAGCTGCGATATCGGCATCATCACCAATATCCAGGAAGATCACCTGGGGCTTGCCGACATCCATACCCTGGAAGACCTGGCCCGTGTAAAAAGCGTGGTGACCAATTCAATAAAAAAAGACGGCTGGGCTGTGCTTAATGCCGACAATGATTATTGCGTGAAGATCGGCCGCCGCGCCGATTGTAACGTAGCATATTTCAGCATGGACGAAAATAACCCGGTTGTCCGTTCGCATTGTAAAAAAGGCGGCATCGCCTGCGTGCATGAAAATGGCTTTGTGACAATTCAAAAAGGCGACTGGAAGATACGCGTGCAACGCACCATTTTGATCCCGCTGACCTTCGGCGGTACGGTGCCGTTCATGATCCAGAACGTGATGGCGGCTACTTTGGCCACCTTCCTTTGGGGTTTTAAAACGGAGGATATTCAAACCTCCCTGCAAACTTTCATCCCTTCCGCCGCTCAAACGCCGGGCCGCATGAACATTTTCGAGTTCAGAGATTTCCGCTTCATGATCGACTTTGCCCATAACCCGGACGGCTACCGCGGTGTGAAGGAATTCCTGAGCCATATCGATTCGCCGTTGAAGATCGGTATCATCGCCGGGACGGGCGACAGGCGGGACGATGATATCCGAGAGCTGGGAAAAATATCGGCCGAAATGTTTGACTATATCATTTTACGGCAGGAAAAACACTTGCGCGGGCGGACTGAGGAAAATATACTCAACCTGCTGATTGACGGTATCAGTTCGGTTGACCCGGCTAAACCCTACGAAGTGGTTGCCAAAGAAGTTGAAGCGATCAAATATGCCATGAGTTTGGCGAAAACAGGCACGTTTATCGTAGCGCTGAGCGATGTGATCGATAACGCGATAGAAACCGTGCAGAACTACCAGGAGCAAGAAAGGAACGGGCTGTTTAACGTAAACTAGAAAAAATGTCATTTCTTCTTTGGTGGTGATTTTGGCCGGGGCGTGCTCAAATAATAATGCCACAATAACTTCGCAGCCAATGTCCGTTATGGCGCCCATCCAGACGCTATTTCCAGCAATTCTTCCTGCGAAGTTACTTTCGGCAAACCTTTAACCCGTTTCAAAGCATTCACTGCTGCCAAATCACCGATGGGAAATATATCCGCGCGGTGAAGGGCCGAGATCATATACACGTCCGCTGTCCAG
>JAFDZL010000077.1 GCA_018266935.1 Bacteroidota bacterium
GATCAACGGGATATAGCTGCAAAGCGATCTCCTGAACCGGCAGAATCATTCTTCAGGTCATTCCTGGCTCAGGGGCGGACCAAGCAGCGTCATGTCATATTTTTCAAAAACCTGGGCGACTGCCTTTTTATCGGGGGAACCACTGCGCGTAAGCGGTCCGAGTTCTTCAAAAAATTTATGCCCCCCGCCTGGTGCGAAAACCATAATGATCTCACCCTCCTCGTCGGTTAAGTTAAGGAAGGCATGCGGCTCTTTTGATGGCATATACACAAAATCACCTTCGTTACAATATACTATGTCGTCACCAACCCTTACCTTAAATTTGCCTTTCAGCACATGAAGGGTTTCGTCTTGCTTGTGGTGTACATGCAGCGGTGGGCCGCCATGCGGTGCTACATTGACGATAAAATAATCGAATGCACCGCCGGTATCGTCACCGGTAAGTTTGAAAATAAGGTCGCGACCGGGACCAGACTGTAATCTTAATCCCTCATTTGGCGCTAACACCTTGGTTTGAGTTAAATTCATGTCTTTGTTTTTTATTGATTGAATAATTAATGATACAAAGCTGCATGACTTAAAATAACAAACACTTAACCCGGGTTAAGAAATACAAAAGGCGGGAAGAAATTCAATGTTTATTCGTCAGCCTGTGTCTTATCCGGCTTAGCGATTGCGGTTCGATGTTCAAATAACACGCAATGTACTGTAATGGGATACGCTGAAAAATATGAGGCTGTTGTTCCATTAATTTGAGATAGCGCTCTTCCGCAGACAGGGTTTTCATTTCTTCAATCCGGTTTCTTGAAGCGCTTGCTGAACGGAGCATTTTTGAAGAATACCATTGCTGGAGTTTAGGTATTTCTTTTTCTGCTTTTTGAAAATTTTCTTTTGAGATCACCAGTAGTTCGGAATCTTCCAGAATTTGAACATAATTTGTTCCCGGTTTGCCCGAATAGTAACTATCGAAGTCGCCGAGCCACCAATCTTCAAACGCAAAGAATAAGATTCGCTCATGGCCCTGGTCGTCCAATACAAAGTTCCTGGCACAACCTTTATTGAGATATGCCTTTGACTTGCATACTTCGCCGGCCCTCAAATAATAATCTTTTTTGGAAATGGTTTTAGGTTTAAAATAAGTTAAAAACAACGCAAACTCTGCCTCGGTAAACCCATAAGTTTGAGTGAACAGTTCTACAAACTTTGGATTGATTTTTTCTAATTCAATTTCCATTGAAATTCCATTTGTAAACTAATATCGCGAATTAGACAATAAAAAAAGCCCCATTTGCTGAAGTGGGGCTAACCTTCGCAACGATAATCAATCGATTCCGTGTTTTAGCCGGAAGTCCGGGTCGGTCATATCCCCGTGATAAAAAGTTGGCAGGACTTCGGGCTCACTGTAACCGATATCACCTGCAACTCGGTGAAGCGTTATCTTGACTTTGGAATGCCTTAGTGGCTTCTTTGTATTTGCAGGATAATCAAATGTTACGGTCATCAGCACATCAAACTCCGTCGTTTTGATATCGAAGTCAATAACCCAATTTATTTCTTTAGGGTTCATTCCCATCATTCTTAGATTTGCAAAGGCCCGTTCCTCGGCAAAAGCCATAGCCACCTCATGAAAGCCTGGCCATATTTTCCCGGAGAATTGTTCATCGGCGACAATGGGCGCATAGACGCCCTCCGCAAGCATATAGCTGGACGGAAGTCCTGAAGGCAGGTTTTCCAAGGTTTTAAGCCTTTGATCGACGAAAAGCGTCGGAGGGTTCAGGACGATAATTTCCGCCTGCATTAAATTACTCATTGGACAATTTGTGTCCGCCAGCAGCGCGGCACGAGACGAATAACCCAAGTAAGCCGCCACAAGTTCATGTGCATGGGACGATTTTAATTGGATGCCGTAATTGTTTTGGGTGAAAGCGCGCAAAGAATCCGCGCAAGCTTTTGTAATTTCAAGTTTCATAACAATTTTTGTTAAGCTGGCTTTTTTAATCGCCGTGAATGTTTAAAGACAATCATGCCAGCGGTTTAACAAAAATTTGCTGTTTGACTTGTCAATTATTGATTTACCTAGCATTTCAGTCATTCACAACTGGGGCGCTTGATTCCTATAACGAAAATAGGAAGGCGCATTTATAAAAGCAAGGAAAATTTTCATATCCTACCGAAATTAATCTGTCAGCGTTATTAAGAATAGCTATTGCAGTATCCTTTTATTATATTTGAGAAAAACCTTATTGTAATTATGAGACCTTTAATTTTAGACTATAAAGTTTCGAGATCAGAAGATGACCTTCCAATCCGTTATGAATATGATAACTCACAAAGCCTAAATGTGATAAAAATAGGGCGCGTTAATAAACCCTTCATTGATGCGAATCCCGGCGATGTGGAATTGATGACTAAATCAAAGGAAGTCAGAGAAAGCGACGATGAGCATTTTTCTTTACTGGAACTATCCACCAAAACATTGGTGGCCCGTGAAAGAGATGACGAGCGCAAAGAATTTTTGATGGAGTTAGCCACTAAAACCAGGGTGCAAAGGGAACAGGACGATGAGCATTTTAGTCATAACTAATCAAACTGACATCACCTCTGATTTCATCATTAAGCGACTCAGAGAAAGGAATTTGCCTTTTTACCGTCTCAATACAGAAACAATTGGTCGCTTCGTCGAAGTCAAGTTCAATTTCGAGTCCGGGGAATACCTGCTCATTGATACGGTGGCAGGTATCACTATCGACCTGTTAACGGTAACCAGCGTTTATTACCGCAGACCTGAAATTAACCGGAATTACGAAGAACTTACACCGGGGGAACGAAATTTTACCTTCGCGGAATTAGCATACACATTAGAAGCACTATATAAAATTCTGGACGGCGCATTCTGGATGAGCAAGGTACAGGCCATTAGAAATGCAGAAAATAAAATGTATCAATTGATGCTTGCCGCGCAGTTGGGCTTGCAGGTGCCGCCTTCTTTAGTGACGAGTAATCCCGAAGCTGCGTTAGCTTTTTTTTCCAAACATGATCGGTCATGTATTATCAAACCGATCAAGTCCGGTTTAGTGCAAGGTGGAGCTGATGAAGAAGGCGTAATCTTTACCAGTAAGGTGAATATCACGGAAGATAATGTTGGGCGGATCAGATCCTGTCCCATATATCTTCAACCATTGATCGGAAAAAAGGCAGATGTTCGCGTCACCGTAGTTGGACACAAAACTTTTGCCGCCAAGATTCATTCGCAGGAAACTGTGGACAGCGAAGTAGATTGGCGTCGAACAAATAAATTGTTAGATCATTCACCAATCGATTTGCCTGAGATAATTGAGGATCAATGTATCCAACTGGTAAAAGCGCTTGGGTTAAATTATGGGGCTATCGATTTTATTCTGGATCAGAGCGATAACTATATTTTTTTAGAAATTAACCCAAACGGCCAATGGGCGTGGATAGAAAACCGGCTTAATTTAAATATATCACATGGCATCACAGACCTCTTCGAGCAAAACCTGGCGGTACCACGTCCGTGAATTTTTTTGGCCCTTGCTCGATCCCATAGAGCCGGATCAGTATGGCGCGGACGAAATAGCCCCTCCACCGGAGGAAACCGTATTGGTAGAATCAGAAAACCTGGATCAGGCCTTCGAGTTGATAAGTAAGTTTGCTGATAGTGAAGAAGATCGGCGAAAAACCATTGAATCCAAAGCAACCTTGTTTCTAAGTACGATAAGTATTGCAACTACGCTTGTGGTAGCGTCAAATACAGTGCTTACAGGCAATGCAGAAAAGTCGTGGCCCGTTATTGCTTCCGTAGCCATTTCATTTGTTTTGACTGTTTATACTGTTTGTACGGTTTGGTATTCGGTAAAAGCGCTGGAAAGAGGCAATTATGCAGTTTTGGGCTTTAAAGATTTAAATCATGCCGGTAATACAGATGACTATAAAAAACATTTGATACTCACCATGAGGAAAAAAACCAAGCGCAATTTTGCTACCATCGATGAGAAAATAGATTATGTGACCATGGCTCAGGCCTATTATAAAAGAGCAATCATGGTCATTTGCCTGTATGCACTATTGATCTTACTATTCTGTCTTTTCTACAAACCTGCCATTCAACCGCCGAAAGCTAAAGCCAATGAAACGGGAAAAACTGCAAATGTTTACCATAAGCAAATTTCAGCTTGTGGTCGGTGTTTTCACCGCACCACGATATTATAGAAAAAGCCCCGCGGACATGCGGGGCTTTGCTCCTGATCCCGTACGTACGGGACGAACCAGCGACCCTCTGATTAATCCCGCACACGCGCGGGACTCTAACCGGTTGAGCTAATATAAAACTTTATAAAATACAAAAGCCCCGCGGACGTGCGGGGCTTTGCTCCTGAAGCTGGGCTCGAACCAGCGACCCTCTGATTAACAGTCAGATGCTCTAACCGGCTGAGCTATTCAGGAATGTGCTTCCTCGTTTATTCGGCCTCTGATTAATCCCGCACGTGCGGGACTCTTACCGGCTGAACTACCCAACCCCGCGTGCGGGGTTTCCGATTTGGAGAGTGCAAAAGTATGATTTATGCCTTAATTTCACAATATTTGCGCAAAAATTTTATAATTCATCTTATGAGCCTTGTAGTTATTGGTACCGTGGCATTTGACGCCATCGAAACACCTTTCGGAAAAACAGATAAAATAGTCGGTGGCGCAGCTACTTATGCCAGTCTTGCAGCATCATATTTCTTTGATAAAGTAAAGATCGTAGCTGTAGTGGGCGATGATTTTCCGCAGAGTGAAATAGACGATTTCGGCAAACATCATGTAAATACCGAAGGGCTGCAGGTTAAAAAAGGTGAAAAATCATTCTTCTGGAGCGGCAAGTACCACAATGATATGAACAGCCGCGACACGCTGATCACAGAATTAAACGTTTTAGCTGATTTTGACCCGATCATCCCCGAGTCGTACCAGGACTGCGAATTCCTGATGCTGGGCAACCTGACGCCGCAGGTACAGCAAACGGTGATCAAACGGCTGCACAAGCGCCCAAAGCTTATCGTGATGGATACCATGAACTTCTGGATGGACATCGCACTGAACGATCTGCTGGATACGATGAAGATGATCGATGTTTTGACAATCAACGATGCCGAGGCACGCCAGCTTTCCGGCGAATACTCCTTAGTCAAAGCCGCCCAGAAAATACTGACCATGGGCCCGAAATACCTCATTATCAAAAAAGGCGAGCATGGTGCGTTGCTGTTCGGTGACGGTAAAATATTCTCGGCCCCTGCCCTGCCGCTTGAAGGAGTGTTCGACCCAACAGGCGCAGGCGACACCTTTGCGGGCGGCTTTATCGGTTATATGGCAAAAGTCGGTACGGTGAATTTCAATAACATGAAAAATGCCATTATCTACGGCTCGGCCCTGGCATCCTTCTGCGTGGAGAAATTCGGCACCGAGAAGATCAAAAATCTTTCGGAAAAGGAAGTAGCCGGCAGGGTGCAGGAGTTTGTGAACTTGTCCAGGTTCGAGATTTTATAAGAGGTCGGATGTCTGACGTCCGAGGTCAGAAACCAAGTGGTAAATTTTTTGCAATAAACTATCTAAGTTCCGACATCCGACTTCGGACCTCCGACCTCCGACCTCCGACATCGGGCTTCAGCCCAACCTCCCTATCGGGTCAAAATTCTGGAACACCCATTCATCATGGGGCGCGTCGGGCAGTTCATGCGTCAGATCCTGCCCGGCCCAATGTTCATAATGCCTGCCGCGCATCCATAAACGGCTGCGGCTCACATCGTAAATGATCCCCTTATAGGCTATCCATATCTCGGGCCTGTCCTGGCCATTGCGGAGGGCCAGTTGCGAGCGGGTATAAACGGGCAGGTCGTCCATATTATTCGCTGCAATATAGTGATTCTCCTCCCCTTTGGGGGACGCTCGGTGGGGTCTAAAAACAAGAAACCCCGCCGAAGCGGGGTCCCTCAATATATAATGGAGTTACTGATCTTCAATCTAAATCGGCATAAACGGGCTTTTTGATCCCGTTGTCATAGGCCTTAAGGTTCTTCTTCAACAATTTGCGCGCAACGTGGATACGGGTTTTTACCGTCCCGATGGGTATCTGCAGGTGGTCGGCGATCTCATGATATTTATGACCGTCGAAATACATGGTGAAAGGTACATAGTAGTCTTCAGGCAGCCTGTCCAGGGCTTTCCTGATGTCGTCCATAACAAATTTCGATTCGCCCTGGTTTTTGGTCGAGCTGAAAACCAGGTTCGCTGAAGATATTTCTTCCGACTTGGTCACAAAAGTGCTCATCTTAACAAAACGGCGGTAATTATTAATGAAAGTGTTCTTCATGATGGTGTACAGCCATCCTTTCAGATTTGTACCTTCTTTGAACTTATTGTAGTACGTTATCGCCTTCAACATTGTATCCTGGACAAGGTCGTTGGCATCGTCGGCGTCACGCGTAAAATGCAATGCGTACGACCTGAGCGAAGATGCCTGGCGAAGGACCATGGTGTTAAATTCTATTGCTGTCATCCTGTTAGATTTTTGTACACAGGATAAAACAAACATAGTACCGCTTTGCAAAAACCTGACTAATGCGACCCGTGGCAGCAAGTAAAAACCGCTAAGCAAAATTCCGGCAATGTCATTGTACTGTCAGATACAATAAACTGAAAAACAATTATTTACTAAACAGATGAGGGTAACCAAAGCATTACGAACAGGCGATCAGGTAACGCCCGGTTAACACGACGAAGAAAATAATTTAACTAATAATATTAACCTCGCGCTCCAGCAGAACGCCAAATTTTCTGTACACACTGTCTATGATTTGCGACGAAAGATTGTACACTTCGGTACCTGTGGCGCCTCCATGATTGACTAAAACCAGCGCCTGGTTTTTCCATGTCCCCGTGTGACCGACGACTTTTCCCTTCCAGCCGCATTGCTCGATGAGCCAGCCTGCCGCCAGTTTCACAAGACCGTCGCCTGCAGGGTAATTCACCAGTTCAGGAAATTTGGAGTGAACAGTTTCAAATTGTTCCTGGCTGATAACAGGGTTTTTGAAGAAGCTGCCCGCGTTGCCTATGGTTGACGGATCAGGCAATTTAGACACGCGGATATGGGATACAACGCGCGATACATCTTTTATAGTCGGGTTCGAAATGCCTCTGTTGGCCAATTCCTGCTCAATGGCGCCGTATTTCAGATTTACGCTCGGGACAAGGGACAAATGCAACTTCACGGAGACGATAATATACTGTTCCTTAAGCTCGCCCTTGAAAATACTGTCCCGGTAGCCGAAATGGCAATCTTCCTTGCTGAATGTCTTAAACTGTCCGGTTGCAATCTCAAATGCCCGGCAGCTTTTGAATACGTCTTTCAATTCGACACCATATGCACCGATGTTTTGTATAGGAGACGCTCCTACCGAACCGGGTATCAGGCTCAGGTTTTCAATACCGGCATAACCGCGATCAACGCAATAATTCACTAAATCGTTCCAAACCTCGCCCCCTCCGGCTTCCACAAACACCTCGTCATGATTGATGCGATGTTCGATACCCCGGATATTGATACGGATGATCAGCCCGTCAAAATCGTTCACCAGCAGCATATTGCTGCCGCCGCCCATAACCAGCCTTTTCACATGCTGCCATTGCGGGTCCATAAACAACTCGGCCAGGTCGTCCTCATGGCATATTTCGACAAAATACTTCGCCGAAACGTCGATGCCGAAGGTGTTGAAGTTTTTGAGGGAAACGTTTTCCTGGATTTGCAACATGGATCTGGATTTCGAATTTCGAATGTTCAATTTCGAATTTATGTATGAGGGGCGAATTTCGGAATTTTAATCAGCATTTCTCCATTGAGGGAAAATTGCTAAATTCATCAAAACAAAATAATGCAAATTATATACATTCTTTTAGCATCATTTGCGATTGCCTGTGCGCTGGTATATCTTCAAAAAAGAAGTGGTAAAAACAGCCCTTCAAATACCCAAAATCCGTATCTCGGTCTTAGAGAACAGGCACTATTAACGCGACCAGCGCAATTACGGCTTCAGTTGTCCGAAAATGAGGAAACCGCATTTGGAGTTGTAGTTGATCTTGGCATGAATAATGGCTCGGCAACGATCGTAGCTTTCGCAACAGGCGATGCCAGCATGTATACAAGTAGCGGGGGAGGAATAATCGGTGGCGGCGTATCGCATGCAAACGTGAAATCCTCTGCTGTGAACCTTGTATCTGTCGCTCAAAAATTTTTCACTAAGATGCAAAAGGCATCGGATCTGAATACACCCAAGAGCGGTTATATTAAATTCTATTCGCTAACCAATAAGGCAACCTACTCTTTTGAAGGCAAAGAGGCAGAAATCACTGACCCGAACTCTCCGTGGGCCGAATTGTTCTATGCAGCAAATGAGGTTATTACTCAGCTAAGAATTGCTAGCAATATGTAAGCGCCTTAATTAAGGCTGTTTACCCGTATTGTTTATCGTATTTACAAAATCTTCGAAATCTGACTGAACGAAACCTATTCCAGTTATTTTCCTCATCAACTTCTCGTCTCCAGGCGAATACTTGTTCGCAAGCGAGATCAGCAAAGCGCCGTACATAGGCCTTGCAACCATTTTATTGGGGTTGTCAAAATATAAGTGATACTCCAGTTCAACCGGAGTACCATTGTTTTCCGAAATAAAGTAACGGGTTTTGAACCGGTCGTTGTGATAATAGAGCGAGAGATATTTCCCTTTAACTACTTGCTTCAAAAATATCGTGTCCAGCTTCTTGCTGGTATCCAGTTTAAAACCTGCTATCGGGTAAGTATTGCCGTCGGCGCTTATTAACCCGGCGTAGGCCAGGTAAGCTTCATGATCGATGACATGAAACTCCCGGATCGTTTTGGGCGTAAATTCTAAAACCTTATGATCATCACGCGAAACCTTAAATTGAATTGAAGTTGGACATTCGGTCCATCTGCCGAAATTGAGGTATTTAATATAGCCTTTTAAGGTGTCTCCATCGGGTTTTATGACATAACTCTCGTAGTAATGTGACTGGGCAAAACAAGCTACGGGGAGCAGGGTGATAAGCAGAACTAAAAATCGCCTCATTGGCTTTAATGGCTTAGATCGCTAAGATACTTATTACGAATATTATGTCAAGACTTACGGAATTTAACCTGGGTTTATTTATTTTCAAAGGTTTCGCTGTTTGAAAACTTCGCAAATCCGGTTACTCATCGGGCCTGTTCTGTTGTTTCCATCTTTTTTTGTGGTTTCAATTTAGCTTAAGCATCTTTCCGTTTCAACTCAAAAACCCAAAAACGAATTATGCTTACAATTGAAAATGCGATCGAAGACTTTCTTGCCCATTGCCGGTATGAAAAAAATCTCAGTTCTAAAACTATAAAGTTCTATACAATTGATCTTCAGCAATTCTTAGCATTTCTGCGGCTTAATCATCAATCAACCGAAATTTCGAGCGTTGATAAGCTGGCCCTGAAAGCGTATTTAAGGGGTCTATCCTTGTGGAAACCCAAAACCATTAAAAGAAAAATAGCTACTGTCAGGGCGCTTTTCAATTACCTGGAATACGAAGATATTATAACCGTAAACCCCTTACGCAAGATCAGGATCAAGATCAAGGAACCTGTTGCGTTACCAAAAGCGCTGACTATAAATGAGGCCTGCCAGATTTTCAAATCCGCTTACCATAAGATGCGTCGGGCAGGGAAGGACAGATATGCCCACCTGGAGAGCGTGAGGAATACCGCAATTATTGAAATATTGTTTGCCACAGGTGCCAGGGTATCCGAAATAGCTAACTTAAAACTGAGCGATATTGATTTGACCAGCGGAGTTATTCATATACGCGGCAAAGGGGATAAAGAAAGGATCATACAGATATGCAATACGGATACGCTTTCCGTGCTTAATAGCTATATCCTGCTTTTTCAGCATAAAATTAAGCAGAACAATAATGCTTTATGGATCAACCGTAGCAACAGGCCACTATCCGATCAGTCTATCCGGGGACTGGTTAGCATGCTGTCGCGCACGGCGCTGATCAACAAAAAAGTAACGCCCCATGTATTCAGGCATACGTTCGCCACACTTTTGTTGGAAAATGATGTCGACATTAAGTATATACAAGCTATGCTCGGGCACAGTTCTATCATGACCACCCAGATATACACCCAGGTTAACAAGGAAAAGCAAAGACAAATATTAAAAGAAAAGCACCCAAGAAAGGAAC
>JAFDZL010000078.1 GCA_018266935.1 Bacteroidota bacterium
AGCGGCACATAGTCTATCGGATGTTTTGAGTAGAATTGAAAGCTGTTATTTTCCGTTCTCAGCGTGTAGAAATGATAACCCTCGAAAGGCGACTCATTGGTAAAATCAGCAGCCTTGATCTGCCCCCGGTAGCTTATCACCAGCTTATAAAACACCGTATTGAGATAGAAGTTGGCGAAAAGCATTACTGCGCAGACTAACAGGAACGCCCGAATATTCGGCATACCGGTCCTGCGAAAAATGACAACCACAGTCATTGTGAAAAATACCAGGTCGGCGATAAAATATGCCGTACAGCCCGTTTCGGCAATACACTGAATAACAATTATCGCTATCAGCAACGCGATAATATAAATCCATAACCCGATCTGTCTGAACAATGTCCCGGCTTTGTTCAGTTGCTCGATGCACACAGGCGCGGTCACAATAGCGAACAGCGGAAATATTGTATTGGTATAGAACGGCAATTGAAAGCGCGACAGCGAGAATAAGATCAGCAATAAAAGGCCTCCGCTCAGCGAATAGTATTCGGTAAGTTTCTTTCCGCGAATAATATTCCGGATATTCCTGAAAATGGCATAATAGAACAGCAGGCACCAGGGTGCGAATGCCCATAACAACGTATGCACATAGAAGAATATATCGCCCGATTGGCGGGTAATGGCGCCTTTATTTACAAAACGCCCGAACTGGCTGTCCCACAGGAACCAGCGGATACCGGATACATTGTGCCTGTGAAAAACTGTTTTTTCGGGGTGCGTATCGAACTGAACATATAAGGCATAGATCTCGGGCAGGATAAAAATTGCCGTCAGGATGAACAAAAGCAGCCATCGCCATTGGAAAACCTCACGCAATTTGCCCTGGAAGATCAACTGCCCCAGTAAAGCGCCGTAGATGGCCACTATGACGAAAATGCCTTTGGTCATGATGGCGCAGGCGGTGAATAGAGCAGCCAGCAGCAGATCAAAAAGTGTATAGCGTTCATGCAAACGACTGAGGTGGTAAACAGCCCCGATAACCAGGCCCATCAGGTAAGGTTCGGCGCGAACGTCCGTGTTCGACATCAGTACATGCTGAGCTGTTGCCAGTATCAGGATGGCTATCCAGGCCGTTTCTTCGCAGTAGTGCTTTTTGTCGAATAGCCAGGTATAAAGCAGGCTCATTAAAAAGCAAAGCAATGCAGGCAGCCTGTAAGCCCAGACGGATACGCCAAATATTTTGAAACTGATCATCGCTGCCCAAAAAGGGAAGTGCGGTTTATCCAGCCAGTCCTGGTTGTAGGTGAACAGTTGCCAGAATTCGTGCCGATGAACGAGATTTTTGGATATGGAAGCGTAAAGCGCCGGATCGTCGGTAAAAAAATCCAGGTTAAACCCGGAGAAATTGACCACAAGCGCCAGTACGAACAACAATAGGTATAGCGGCCTGTGGTTTTCTTTCATGCCCCCAAAACAAAGCAAGTTTAGCGGTAAATGCAAACACTAAGAGCTGAAAGCAGAAAGACCAAAGCGCAAAGCTTTGATCTTTCAAAAAATTAGCTTTTAGCTTTACGCTCTCTGCTTTTAGCTCAAAAAATGGTTAGTTTAGTTGTGCCCCGCTTATCTTCAGCGAACGGCCCCTGATGTTGTCGAATACCGTTTTCATCAAAGGCTTGGTAATATACTGGGCAACAAACGGGTAATTCTTTGTCCTGTTGATATCCATCTGGAAAATGGATGATGATACCACGAATATTTTGATCTCTTTGCGCAGGCTTTTGGAAATCTCCTGGAAACGGTTCAGGAAATCCCAGCCGCTGCTGTTGGGCATATAAAGGTCGAGGAAAATATAGTCAGGAAGCGTGGTGATCTTATTCTTGTTTTCTTCCAGGTAATCGAGCACCAGCCTGCCGTCAAAGGCGTAGGTTGTTTCCTTCGATAATTCGTTTTTTGTAAGCATATACTGCACGATCTTGTGATGGATCGGGTCGTCGTCAATAATTACCAGTTTTGACATAACGTGTGGTTTAGATGGGTTGGTTGAATAAGTAAATACTATAATGGTTTAAAGAACGATTTCTCCCGATAGCTATCGGGACGGGGACGAGTGTGGGCGCATTGGGCATATTTCGCCACGTTTCCTCGGTTTCCTCATCGCGCCGGGACAAACCGGTTTTTTAATTTCCTCGTCCGGGCCGCGATTTGGGACTTTTTTCGGACAATACATCCGCACTCGCAGGTATAGTTATCCAATCATCGTGCCATTTGAGCAGAAAGCTGAAAGACCAAAGCTTAAAGCTTTGATGCGTTAAAAATTAGCTTTCTGCCTTACGCTTTCTGCTTTTAGCTAAAAAACAAAGCCC
The DNA here is from genome assembly GCA_018266935.1 of Bacteroidota bacterium. Lineage (GTDB taxonomy): Bacteria > Bacteroidota > Bacteroidia > Sphingobacteriales > Sphingobacteriaceae > Mucilaginibacter. The sequence goes on from JAFDZL010000078.1 coordinate 2,345, forward strand.
CCGCCGCTAGCGACGGGAGCCAAACTCACAACAATTGTTTAACCTTTCGGTCAATTCCTAACTGCAATGTGGGTTATATGTTAAAACAATATTAAAAGTGTTTGGTTTTAAAGCTGTGCAGGTTATTATTCATTATTTAATACAATAATGATACAATGGTGACTTTTACATATACCCCGGTCGGCGAATTCCATATACCTTTATAGCGTAAAATCAATTAAAACCCACAATGAGAAAGTTATTTCAGACCAAGTTATTGTCGTTAGTGGCATTAGCTTTTTTAGTAACCAGCGTAGCCCAGGCACAGCCGGTCGGCTCGAAGAACATTGCCAGCCCCCGCGATAGCGTGATGGGTACTGTTGCAGGAGCACATATCAAAATTTGGTATGGGAGCCCTTCTGTTAAAGGCCGTAAAATATTTGGTTCCCTTGAACCCTGGGGAGAAGTTTATCGCGCAGGCGCAAATGAGGCCACGCAGTTTACCACCGACAAAGATCTTACGATCGGCGGTAAAAAACTGCCCGCCGGTACCTATGCGTTTTTTGTGATCCCAATGGAAAATGGTACCTGGACAGTGATCTTCAACAAAACGGCTAAACAATGGGGCGCTTTTAAATACGACGAAAAGCAGGACCAGTTGAGAACAGACGTTAAGGTCAGGAAAATACCTAACCAGGAACGACTGGTATATGTATTGACAAAGAACGGCTTCGCTATGAAATGGGCCGATACGGAAGTGCCCGTGATGGTGAAATAAGGATTTAAAGCTTAAAGCTGAGGCCCTCCGGATAATTTCCGGGGGGCTTTTTGTTTAAATATCTCACTAACCGCACATCTTTTATATTTGCTCATCTGCTATGATACGGATATTCAAAAAGCGCTCAATAAAAACAAGGGTAATAGTTGCCGCGGCACTTGCCTTGTTCATTTTCATGCTCATGCTTTTTGCGGATCATGCGGATGCCGTTGAACGGTATTACTCGCTGGGCTTTTATCCGATCGTTTGCCATATCTTTCATCCTATCTTTGATTTTTTCCCTTTTAGCGTCGGTGACATTATCTATATCCTGGTTGTCATTTGGATGATCTATGGGTTTGTACGGCTTATCCGCCTGCTGATCAAAAAACAATGGGAGCTTGCCGGCAGGTTGGTTTTGGGTTTTGTGATCGGGCTTGAAACAGCGATCGCCGCCTTTTATCTTTTCTGGGGAATGAATTATTACCGCCCCCCGGCCTCTGAGTTGCTGAATCTGCGCGACAGCGACTATACCGTCGCCGACCTGCGTATGATAACCGCTGAACTGATAGACAGCGCCAACGCTTGCCGCGAAAGGGTTGGGAATGCGGACATGGGCCAATCCAACAAGGCGATTTACCAAACCGCGATAAGCGCCGTGAACCGTCTCGAAGACAGCGCGGCAATTTTCAAGGCCTACCACCCGGACATTAAACCATCGCTGCTTACGCCATTGCTCAATTACCTGGGTACATCTGGTTATTACAATCCGTTTACCTCCGAATCGCAGGTGAATTACCAGATGCCGGTATTCATACGGCCCTTCGTGGCCTGTCATGAACTATCGCACCAGATGGGCTTTGCCCCGGAGGATGAAGCCAATTTTGTTGGATTTTTAGCAGGGATACATTCAAAGGACCGGCTTTTACGCTATTCGGCCTACAATGAAGGTGTACAGGAGTTCATGTTCGCGCTGAGGCACCAGGATAGCATCGCACGGAAAGAGTTACGCAAATGCATATCGCCGCAGGTGCTCGCCGACTTTAAGACAGAACGTGAATACTGGCTGGCCTACGAGGGAAAAGTAGAGCAACTAAGCAGCATCTTTTACGACAACTTCCTGAAAGCAAATAACCAGCCCTATGGC
>JAFDZL010000079.1 GCA_018266935.1 Bacteroidota bacterium
ATATTTCCGGGCCTTCGTTCACATTTACATGTGGCGGGTTCGAGGCATCGTGCAGGTCGCCGTTCTTCTCCCAATCGAAAAGTGGGTAAGATAATTTTACACGTTCGCCATCAACCGTCCATGGATTTTTGAGCTGCGCGATAAAAATATCCTGCTCGCCGTCGGTATCGCCGTCCCATCCCGACCAGATCATATACAATTGCCCACGGTTGATGAAAACGGAAGCATCGATGGCCCATTTATCGGTAGGGTCGGATACTTTGCCTTTGAACACCCATTTACCTTGCAAAGGATCGGCCGAGCTATTTTCCAGTACGTATATCCGATGATGATTGTTATTCCCGTCGTCCGCTGCAAAGTATGCATACCATTTTTTATTGATGAAATGCAGTTCGGGCGCCCATAGCTCTTTTGAATACATGGTGTTGGGCGGAGGCGTCCAAACTATCTTTTTTTCAGCATGTTGCAGATCGGTTATATTCCTGGTTTTCCAGATAGTTATATTGCTGCCAGTACTATTGGTATAGTAGTAGTAACCATCGCGTTGTATGCACCAGGGATCGGCGCCCGACTGCAGCAAAGGGTTTTTAAAGGTTTTGTTTTGTGCGCTCAAACCCGGCACCGATGATAAAACAACTGTAAAAACTACGATCGTTCTAAAGTGTGCGGTTGTGTAAGACAGACGTATCAATACGGGTCGATGTTTTTCCGGTTTTTAAAGGTAGTTTTTTATTTAAAAGGATAAAATATTTTTTAAAACTAACGATTATACGGGTACTCGTTGATCCAGTGAAAGCCGCGTCGAACCAGCAGGAATTTGCCGGGATCATCTCGATGGAACATGATCCTGATCGAATCCTTTTTGAATTTACCAACCAAATACAGCGAGTCTTTTTTGGGTTTGATATAACTGAAATGATATTTGTTCAAGGTATCTGTAAAGCGGTTTATCACGATCGTTCGTTTTACCGAGTCGATCTTCACGGCCACGTACTCAGTGCTATCATTCATGTATTTCAGAAAAGCATAACCATCGCCATCAAAAGCAAGTTTATTCCAGCGAGTGAGGTTTGTGGTCATTGGCTTCAATGTGTCTTTGTTGATGATAAACGTTTTCGCGTCATACAAACCATACAAGGGTGACTTCGGCGCACCCGATCCATACTCTTTCTCAGCTTTAACCGCGCCATGCAAGTCAAAGATCAATGTATAGACAATAAGCGCATATTTTATGCAGCACAAGGTGATGGTTTTCCATCTTTTTGTGAAACGGTGCGGCTCAATATCTGAGGCAGCTGCGGGTTTATTGAAGAAAAAGAAATTGCTGAAGCGTTTTATATCTTTCAATATTAGGAACAGGGCCATGAGTACCAGGGTAGTGGATAATAACTTCACAGGTACGTCAAAGCTATAGTTAATGGCCATAATGTTGCCGGCGACAATCAGCGTCATTACAGCTCCGAGTGCGCTGGTTTTTCGAAAGAACAACAGAACGCCGCAGCTCAGTTCGGCTATGCCTGTGAACCAGTTGTACCCGGTTGAATAACCCATAAATGTCCATGCCAGGCCCATAGGTGACGAATTGCCATAGGGTTCCATTAAGCGTCCAAAGTTTGGAAATGGAAACTGGAGCTTAATCACTTTATAAAATCCATACGACAACATCGTAATGGCTACGTAGTAACGCAGCACAACCGTTAGCCAGTAAAACAATTTATTATAACCAGCACGGCCGCGGTCAATAACTGACCAAATGATCATGCCAATCAGCGCCAGCAGTGCTATCAACAGCAGGATGATGTTGTCGTAGGTGGTATCGCCGCTGCCGTTGGTAAAAACGGTAATCGGCTTTTCCAGATGCAAAACATGACCGCCTATCCAGACTACCAGGTTATGAAAAGGCTCGATATACCAGTTA
>JAFDZL010000007.1 GCA_018266935.1 Bacteroidota bacterium
CCGGGGGATTGTACAATAACCAGGCGCATGAAAGTAAACCGCTCAAACTGGCAGATAATGCTATCGGTGACTGGAACACCTTCCATATCATCATGAAAGGTGATAAAGTGACCGTTTATTTAAACGGCGTGCTGGTGGTTGATAATGTAGTAATGGACAATTACTGGGACCGTAATCAGCCCATCTTCCCTAAGGAGCAGATCGAACTGCAGGCGCATGGAACACACGTGTATTACCGGGATATTTATTTGAGGGAGTTGCCGGAGTGATTTAACCGTTTTTGTCATTGCGAACCGCGGAAGGGACTGTGACAATGGGGCGGTGAAGCAACCTCGTCGCCATGCATAGCTACGAGGTTGCTTCGCTGCGCAGACCTCCCTCAGCCCGCTCGCAATGACATTTTTTATTTAAAATATCCTCTGCTGTATCACCGCCATCAGTTCCGGACGAAATTTTTCGCTGACAGGTATCTGCTTGCCGGCGATGAAGATGTGATTGTCCTGGATCTTTTCCAATTGCCGCGTATTAACGATGTAGGAATTATGCACCCTGATGAACGGCAGCGGCAACTGCTCCTGGATATCCTTTAGCCGACGGTAAATAAGCAGCTGTCCGGTGCTGGTGACTAAGCGCGCATACTCCTTCTCGCCTTCAAAGTAGAGTATCTCTTCCAGTCGTATCCGGCTTAACGTCTTACCCGATTTTACAAAAAAGTATTCTTTTTCATGGGCAGGCGCCGGCTCAGGTATCTGAACGATCTCTTTTTTCCCGAAATGGGATTCGATCTTTTGGGTGGAGGTCAGGAAGCGTTTTAGTGTGATCGGCTTTAACAGGTAGTCGATCGTCTGGAAGCTGTAGCTTTCGGCGGCATATTCTGAATACGCTGTAGTGAAAACGATCTTGGTCTCGTTCGGCAATAATGCAGCCAGTTCCATCCCCGTCAGCTGCGGCATATTGATATCGAGGAAAATAAAATCGACCTTATTCTTCTTCAAGAACGTCATCGCTTCCAGCGCATCATAGCATTTTGCTTTCAAATCCCATTCGGTAGTTTGCCGGATCAATATCTCCAGCAAATTCACCGCGTTGGGCTCGTCATCGATGATAATGCAGCTCAGGTTCATGATGCGATGGGTACTTTCAAAAAAGCCGTAAAAGTTTGACCATTATTCTCGATGTTTAATTCGAATTTATCGCCGTAAAGCATAGCCAGCCGCTTGCGCAAATTCTCGATCCCGAAACCATGCGACTCATCTTTTGACGCTTTATCGTGTATCCTGTTACAGGTCTGGAAAAGCAAATTACCCTCCTGCTGTATCAGCGAAATATCGATCTTGTTCTCTTTGCTCGATTTATCGATGCCATGTTTAAAGATATTCTCAACAAAGGTCATCAGCAGCATAGGCGGTATCCGCGATTCGGCGTTGTATTCTTTTACAAAGTTCACTTCCGTCTTGTGACGGATCCGTATTTTCTCGAGCGCGATGTAATTCTCGATAAAGCTCACTTCAGTTTGCATCGAAACTTCGTCTTTCGGGCTTTCATCGACAAAATAGCGCATGATGTCCGATAGCCGCTCGATCAGGCTGGCTGTCCTCGGTGCTTCACGGTAGGCTTCATAATAAATATTGTTCAGGGTATTGAACAGGAAATGCGGCTGCACCTGTGATTTCAATAAATTCAGTTCGGCCTGGCTCTTTTGCAGTAATATTTCCTCGGCCTGCTGCTTCAGCGTGAAATAGGCGATGGCGATGCGGAATACGAAGCTCAGC
>JAFDZL010000080.1 GCA_018266935.1 Bacteroidota bacterium
CGACAGGAATAATGCCGGGTAACTGCCGGCCACGATGCCGGTTAGTAAGGTAACACCCACAGCGGCTATCCAGGCAAAAGCATTGTCGTAAGGCACGTGAAGATTAATATTGATCAGTGCGCTGAATTTTCCCGCCAACACCCAAACCAGCCCTACAGCTATCGAGAAGGATATAAATGCCATTAAGACCGATTCACCGATAAATTGGGTGATCAAAGCCATACGGCTTGAACCGATGGCTTTGCGAATGCCTACTTCTCTTGCCCTGCGCTCGGAACGGGCGGTGGACAGGTTCATAAAGTTGATGCAGGCAATGAGCAAAATGCCTATTGCCAGGTATAAGAATAGCAAAACCGATTCAATGGCCCCTCCTGCATTTTGCCCATTTTTAAATTGCCCATACAAGTGTTCCTGCGAAAATGAATAAAGGAATATCTTGTTTTCCTTGTTTTCAGGATCATATTTAGCAACTATATTCCGCAGTTTAGTATTAACCTCAGCCAACGAGGCATTTGGCTTTAGCAAAGCGTAGGTTTGGAACGAGTAATTGCCCCAGCCTGAGGTTTTGATCCATTTGTTGTGGGCTTCATAGCCCTGCCATGATATAAGTCCATTAAATGAGAACGTCGAATTTTGCGGATTATCTTTCATTACAGCACTGATCTTCATCGGGTATTGATTATCCAGCTTAATCACCTGCCCGATTGGATTCTCATCTCCGAATATTGCCTTTGCCGCCGACTCTGTCAGAACCATCGAAGAAGGGTCGGCTAAGGCTGTTTTTTTGTCACCACGAACAAAATGATAGGTGAACATATCCAGCAAAGCCGGATCAGCATACAAAGTAGGCACCTTCAAAACCTTGTTTTTATAATTTACTAAAACAGGATAGGTCCAATTGGTCCGCGCCACTTGCTCAAACTCAGGCAAGTCCTTGACCATTGCCGGAGCCAGCGGTATCGGCGTGGCCGAACTGGTCATCAGTTCGCCGTTGCTGGGCTGATTGCGCAAAACGTGGTAAAGCCTGTCGTTATTGGTGTTGAATTTGTCAAAGGTGAATTCGTTATAAACATAAACCAGGAGCATAAAACTAATGGTCATGCCTATGGCCAGGCCGCCGATATTGATCAAACTGTACAGGCTGTTCTTTTTCAGGCTTCGCCACGCTACCTTGAAATAGTTCTTTAACATAAAACTTTACTTTTTATGGTTTTACAAAATACCGGAACAAAAAAAGCCGGAACTTTAAGCTCCGGCCTGTCTATCTTATGATCAGTTTAAAGTCAGATTGACGTGGTTGCTCCCGTTAACATCAATGTTGGCGCCACCACCGTTCAGTTTGCCTTCTACCCTGTCCTTTTCCTTGGTCCCGTCAAAATTGCCGCTTACATCGGCAGTTACCCTATCGGCATGAAGATTCAGGTTATAACCTTTTTTGGAAGGTAATTGCAGATCAACATGACCGCCGCTGGCATCGATCTTCACAAATTTCGAAACATCGTTCATCTGCACATGGATGCTGCCGCCGCTGGTATAAGTATCCAGGCTGCCGGAAATACCTGTGAGGTTTATACTGCCGCCGGATGTACCGGTATGCAGGTCGCCTTTGATATTGGTGCCGTGAATGCTGCCGCCGCTGGTCTCAGCATTGATCTTGCCGTCAAGCTCCTCCAGGCTTAGCGAACCTCCGGACGTGCCCAGTTTAATGGTGCCTGAGCAGTTGTTAGCGTGTACGCTGCCGCCGCTGGTTTCGAGGTCGATGTCGTCTTTCGAATCTGAAACTGAAATACTGCCGCCTGATGTTCTGCCATGAATATTACCGGTAAGGCGATCGATATGCAGGCTGCCGCCGCTGGTCTCAAATTTTTCTTCGCCATTCAGGTTATCCAGGTGAATACTGCCGCCGCTCGTCTCAAGGTTAGTGGCAGTATTCTGCGGAACATAGATTTTAAACCCAATATTCAGCTGCCGGCGCCAGTTGTCCCAATTACCGTCATGTTTTCTTTTGGCTATGGCGTGAACTTCGCCGTTGCTTACCGTCACATCCAGGGTATAATCTTCATCCAGGCGTTTTTTGATCTCTTCATTTGACGGTGTTGTAATTCCGTTGTTGCCTGTGATATACACCTCTACACGCGGATCCTGACCGGATGCCCCGCTAACGGTAATGCTGCCGCCTGAAGTTGACGCGAACACTTTTTTGATACCGGCATTGGCCAGCGATTTCGTCATGTATGGTGTTTTGTTGTCCTGCGCTGCCGCGAACATGCCCTGCAGCACCAGCGCCATTAATATGATATATGCTTTCATGATCTTAATGAGTAATTGTTCTTTTGTTATTAATTGAAACTAACGTGGATGTGGCCGCTGTTGGCATTAGCGTCAACGGAGGCGCCGCCGCCGTTAACCGTTCCGTGAACATGCCGCTCGTCAAAGGTGCCCTGGAAGCCGTTGAACTGGTGCGAATCCACTCTTTCGGCATTCAGGTCGAGATTAAGGCCTTGTTTTGCCGGCAGCTCCAGGTCGATATTGCCTGCGCTTGTACCCAACCTCAGGTATTTGCCCACTTGCTTCATTTCGGCGCTTAAGCTGCCTGCGCTGGTATGCGCATCAAGGCTGCAGTTCATACCTCTAAGGTCGATACCGCCGCCCGAAGTGCTGGTCACCAATTCACCCTCAATATTTTCGCCCCTTACACCACCGCCACTTGTCGTGGCATGAATAGTGCCTTTCAGGTCATTAAGTACAAGACCGCCGCCCGAAGTACGCAGATAAATCTCGCCCTTACAATTCTCTGCGGTAATACCGCCGCCGCTGGTAACCAGGCTGATATTGTCACCTGAATTCTTCACATCGATGCCGCCGCCGGAAGTAGTGCCATGAATCGTGCCGTTAACGGTATTGATCTCTAATCCGCCTCCACTGGTGGAAAACTGTTCATTGCCTTTCAGGTTGTCCAGGTGAATGCCGCCTCCGCTCGTCTTCAGATCAGTAGCAACCTGCTGCGGAACATAAATTTTGAAAGAAACGCTCAGGCTTTCGTTCCAGTTCATGCGCTCGTGCTTGTTCTTTACAATAGCCTGCAACTCACGGTTGTTAACCGTGATACTCATATCATAATCTTCATCCAGGCGCTTTTTGATCTCTTCTTTGGAAAGATCGCGATCGCGGTTATCACGTACGTAAACTTCGATGCGCGGCTGCTGACCGGTTTCTCCGCTTACGAAAATACCTCCCGCGGATGTGAGCACCTTCACGCTGCTGATGGCGTCATTTGCCAGCGATTGCGTGCTGTACGGTGTCCTATTGTCCTGTGCAAGGGCAAAAGTGCCTAAGGCGCAGGCAAATAATAATGTAAAAATGGTTTTCATTGTTTCCTGTGTTGGTTTACTATGAGACACTTTTTCAAAGCAATACGTTGCACGATTCTTGAAAATTTATAAACACTAAATCCTAAATTCTAAAGTTATTACGATTCATTAGTCCAGCCAACGACCTATAGCAATCCGCACACTATTCGCTCCGCAGGCTTTTTACCGGGTTGGCGCTTGCGGCCTTTATTGTTTGATAGCTGATCGTTAAAATCGCTATCATCACCGCCCCCAAACCAGATAATACGAATAGCCACCAATTCAGCGTAATCTTATAAGCATAGTTTTGCAGCCACCGATTGGCGAAATACCAGGCAACAGGCGAAGCGAGCACGATGGCCATAAGAATCAGCTTAATAAAATCTTTAGACAGCGTTACTGATATGACTGATACCGAAGCACCTAACACTTTCCTGATACCAATTTCTTTGATCCTGATCTCGGCTATAAATGTTGTAAGCCCGAACAATCCAAGTGCGGCCAGGCTCAGTATCAGAAAGCTGAACGTGCTAAAAAGCTGCTGCAATTTATGTTCAGCCGCGTATTGTTGACTAAGCTCATCATCGATCCATTGGTATTCGAATAGTTTGCCGGGGAAGTCGCGCTGCCAGAATTGATATAATTTGGTCAAAACCGTTTTTTCAGTTCCCGGTTCAACACGTACCAGCAGGTTGCCATAATGTATATTTCTAGATACGCGAATAAACAACGGTTTCATATCCGTCTTAAGCGATTCATTATTAAAATCATTAATAATGCCTACCGGAACGCCGCTAGTGCCTTTTACTGTTTCTCCCAGCTTATTGATGGCGAACGCTTTCGCGGTAAAAGCCGTCGCTAACACTGGTTGATGAATTTCCGCTTCAGAATATGCCATCCCACCCACCGCCAAAAGTGAGTCGATATTGATCTCATCGGCGCCAAACTTCGGGTCGAGCAGACGGCCCTTAAGCAGGTGAAGCTTCATCGTTTTTACAAAATCAAAATCTGCATCAATGTACCACGTCTTCAGTTTGTTGCCCTTTTGAGAAGGGTCATCGAACTCCACCGTCATGCCGCCTCCGCTGGACGGATACCAGGTGGCTATAGTCGCACTCTTAACGCCCGGCGTTGTCAATACTTCATTCTTGAAAGCTAATCCCTTACTGTCCGAATTGACATATGAAAAGTGCAGTAAGTTATTCTTATCATAACCAAGGTCCTTGTTATCCATAAAGTGCAATTGCTTTTGGACGATGATCGTAACCGAAAGCACAGCCACAGAAATAGTGAATTGGGCAACAACCAATCCTTTTCTCAGGAAATTGCTGCCAATATGTTCGCTGATCTTTCCTTTAAGGGTTGAAACAGGATTTTGCGCTGATACCAGCAGAGCCGGATATATCCCGGTAAGAACACTTACGATCAGCATGATGCCACACGTAGCTATAAATAAAACGACATTACTTTGCAGTGTTATCATCAGCGGGTGACCCAGGTAGGTCTCCACCGGTTTTAAGAGCACTGCGTAAAGGAATATCCCCGCAGCGAAAGAAATACAAAAGAATAGCAAGGACTCCAAAAGGAATTGAATTATCAATTCGCGGCTGTCTGCTCCCAGAACTTTGCGTATGCCTGCTTCGCGAACTCGTTTTAAGGCGCGGGCTGTCGTTAGGTTCACAAAGTTGATACAAGCGATCAGCAATAGGAAAACCGCTACGCCTGAAAAGATATAGACGTTTTTAATATCTCCGCGGTTATCAGAGGTGCCGGACAAATCGGCCGACCTGAGATAAATATCCTTCATCGGCTGAAAGCTGAAGGAATAACGCATATCCTTATTCGTAATGTAATTAGCGAACCATTTGTTGGCTTTAGTCTCCAGCGCTTTCGCAGATGCGCCCGGCTTAAGCAGCAAATATTGTTCGGCAAAAGTCCCATATCCTTCAGGGTGGATCATATCATCGTCCGGACGCATTTCGCCGATCGTCAGGATATCGGCACGCAAAGTAGTGTTTGACGGTATATCTTTAATTACACCGGTGACCAGATATTGGACCGGTTTTCCAAATTCGGGCATACTGGTAATTACTTTGCCGATCGGATCAGTATTGGGGAAATATTCTTTTTTGATCTTTTCTGTGATGACCATATTGCTATAACCTTTCACGAAAGCCCGTGGAGTACCCTCAACCACGTCAAAATCCAAAAATTTCCACACCGAAGGTTCGGCCGAAATAGCCTGTATTTGAACGCCGTCCTTATTGTTGCCCACCTTAAACCGCTGTTTAGCGGCGTACATACGGCAATAATCTTCAACTTCGGGATAGTTCTTTTTAAAGGTTGGGCCCAAACCCGTGAAGCTTTGCGGAAATTGTTGTATCGCATTCTTATTACTTTGGTCGATGCTGATGATACGATAAATACGGTCGGCATTTTTCCATTGATGGTCATACGACAGATCGTCCAATACTACCGTCGCCACCAGCAGGCACGCGGTGAGCCCGATAGTAAGTCCGGCGATGTTAATGAGCGAGTACATCTTGTTTCGCCGGAGATTCCTAAAGGCAATCTTTAAATAATTTTTTAGCATAAGGTTAGTTTATTTTTAGTCCGGAAGTCCGTGTAAGTCCGGAAGTCCGAAAAGATTAATTGTTATTCAGATCTCAGGCTTTTCACCGGGTTAGCTGTCGCTGCCTTAATCGATTGAAAACTGATCGTAACAACAGCGATAATAACGGAAACAATAAGCGCGGCAATAAATATGATCCACGACAATTCAATGCGGTAAGCAAAATCCTGCAGCCATTTGTGCATCGCCCACCAGGCCAGCGGAATTGCGATCACGTTGGCTATCAATACCAGCTTAAGAAAGTTTATGGACAGCAGCAACACTATTCGCCGAACCGAAGCGCCCAGCACCTTACGCACGCCGATCTCTTTTACCCGCTTTTCGGCGGAGTAAGAGGCCAGCCCAAATAGGCCCAGACAGGATATAAAGATGGCAAGCCCGGACAATATCCCTACGATTTGGCTTTGCTGCTGGTCAGCTTTGTAAACCTCGTTGAAATGGTCATCAAGGAACTGGTATTCTATTGGGTTATCGGGATTAATGGTGTTCCATTTCGATTTGATAAATGCTATAGCTTCAGCTGTCCGGCCGCCATTGATCTTTATGGAAACATAGCTGAAACCAAACTTACGGGCGCTAATCATAAACATAGGCTCGACTTTGTAACGCATCGAGTTAAAATTGAAGTTTTTAGCTACGCCTACTATCGTTCCAAGCGAATCGAAACCAAAATGCTCGCCAACAAGTGATGAGAGCGGCCTGTTGGGATGATCTTTCAGCAACTCGTGGCCAAGGGCCTCATTTACGATGTATTGGCGTGCATCTTTAGCGGTATCACCTGAAAAATTCTCACCGGCAACCAGCTTCATTTTATACAGGGTGAGATAATTACTATCAACGATCAATCGCGTGGTGCCCAGATCCTGTTTTGGCCCATCATGTGGCCTGAAAGTCACACCGCTCTGGTCCAGGTGGCTGCCCATAACGTCCTGTGAGCCTGTAACGCCTTCGATCAGCGTATTGCCCAGCAAAGCATTTTTAAACTTATCGTAGTTTTTATAGGTAACGCCGTCCAGGTTAACGTTGACGATCTGGTCGCGGCTGTAGCCGGGGTCCTTTTTTTGCATGAAGTTCAATTGTCTCAGGACAAACACCGTAGCGATCATGAGAAAAATGGCGCTCGAGAACTGCACAACCACAAGCACATTTCGCATTAATCCCTTGTTTTTGCCCACCTGTATTGAACCCTTCAATACTTTCACCGCCTGGAACGAAGACAAGTATATAGCTGGGTAAATACCCGAAATAATACCGACCAATATCGTGCCCAAGAGAACTAGAGCGATAATATCGAAATTGCTGAATATATTAAGCGTAATGTCCCTTTGGCTCAGGTTGTTGATATAAGGTAATGATAGTTCGACCAGCACCACCGCAAATACCAATGAGATCAGCGAGATCAAAACCGTCTCGCTCAGGAACTGTGTTGCCAGTTGGAATCGGTAAGCTCCAATTGATTTACGTATGCCTACCTCCCTGGCGCGCTCGACAGACTTTGCAGTCGAAAGATTGATAAAGTTTACACAGGCTATCACCAACACGATCAATGCTATTATCGCGAACAGATTGGTGGTATTCTTATCAAATTTCTGGAAGTTGATGTAGTCCAGGCCGATGTCAGCCGCGCCGGCATGAACATCTTTAAAAGGCAGCAGGAACAATTTATAATATTTCCAGCCATCACCTTGCAAATGCTTTTTTAGGTATGCCGGGAACCTAGCCTCCATTGCGGCCTGGTTGGCTCCGGGTGTAAGTACGAAATAAGTATCCAGCCAATTACCGCCCCAGTTTTTCATATCATCGGGGCGGTAAATTGTATTGAAAGAGAACAAAGCGTCAAATTGCAGCTGTGAGTTTTTGGGGACATTGGCCAAAATGCCCGTAACTACAAAACTGGTAGTATCATTGCTGTAATGAGTAATGGTTTTACCTATCGGATTTTCATCGCCAAATAGCCTCTTCGCCGTTTCTTCGGTCAGCATAGCCGAGTGGGGTTTGAGTAAACCTGTCACCTTATCCCCTTTGACCACCGGGAAGTTGAATATTTTCAGAAAAGCGGTATCTACAAAATAGGCCTGCGACAGAAATATCTTCTTCTCCTTCTCAGTCATCTGGTACTTGTCGGTCCAGTGAATGCGGGTAAAGCTTTTGATCTCTGGGAATTCCTGCTGCATGGTCGGGCCCATCGGGAAC
>JAFDZL010000081.1 GCA_018266935.1 Bacteroidota bacterium
ATGTACCACCGGGGCCCGTCGGTGTTAGTGTGACCGTGCCGCCGGAGCATGTGGATGCGGGTGAAATTACCGGCGCAGATGGCACGGGGGCCACCGTAACGGTTACCGGCGTACGGGCGCTTGTACAGCCATTTGAAGTATTTTGAACATAATAAGTTGTTGTTGCCATTAATGGCGGAGTTGTAAAATCTGTGCTGGAAATCAGGGATGTACCACCAGTGGGCGCGGTAAACCAATCGACGCTTCCTGAAGGCACGCTGGCGTGAAGCGTTGTTACATCGCCGGGGCAAATAGTAACATTCGAGACCGTTGGAGCCTGTGGCGCAGGCGTAATGACTACCGTGACCGGTATAAGCGGACTTGCGCAGCCATTGGTTACCCCTTGCACGTAATATGTAGTGTTGGCCGACAGAACAGGTGTGACGAAAGTTGCCCCTGTACCTACTACGTTGCCCCCGGAAGGTGCGTCATACCATGTATATGTATCTGCATGACTCGCTTGTAAAATAGCTGTATTGCCTGCACAGATCAACGCGCCTGTCGCTGTTGGGTTGCTTATAAGCGTAACGACAACCGCGGTTCTCGAACTTGTACAGCCATTAACGGTCGTCTCCACATAAAAAGTGGTTTGCGCGGTTATCGGAGGCGTAGTAAAACTCGCGCCGGTGGCTAAAAAATTACCCCCGATGGCGGCATCATACCATTGGTATGTGCCCCCCGGAGCAGTGGCCGTAAGCGTAACCGGCGAATTTGGGCACGCAGCCACGCCGACGACGGTAGGCGGGACAGGCGCCACCGCCGATCCTAACTTTATGCTTTGCTTAATTCCGGCGCAACCAGGCGTTTTGTCGGTGACGGTAACCGTATAAGTTCCTGGCTTATTGACGCTGATCGAACTGGTGGTCCCACCTGTACTCCATGCATAGGAATAAGGCGCTGTGCCGCCTGAGGGTGCAGCAGTTAAAATAACACTGCTTCCTGAACAAATATTGGGACTTGATGATGAAAGGCTAACGGTGAGCGTACACTGGCCGGATACCCGGACAGCGGCCAAAAGAATCAGCAGGAATAGGAGTAAACTATTCTTCATAGGCGCCAATACTCACGTTGATCGGAAGCATCCGGTAGTTCCGGGGCAAAACTGTTAAATTTCTACTAAAATTAAAAAAAAATTGGCAGATGAGATCATACTTGCCCATTTTGATGGTTTTCGGCATAAATGCCTAATACTTAAGAAACAAAGCTTTTGACGGCTCTTCGTCTATCTGTTTTATATGGAGCAAATCGTTGATCTGCCCGTTCAGTTTTGCCGCTTGCGCCGGCCGGCGTGAGGAAGAACTACGGTGCACCACGCGTATGATCCAACCTGCTATCGGGAAAAGCAAACCCGCCAGGAATGCTATCACGTAGATCTTTGCCGAATTAACGGGAATAAATTCAACATTCTCCTCCGGCTTATCCAGAACAACCAATCCTGACGACGCGGGGGACACGCCGACAGTCTTCACCTTATTGCTTTTTACAACGGTAAAGCCGGGTGCGCCAGAGGTACTGATCTCTTTGTTTATATCATCAAGCCTGTGCTGGCTTGCTGCTATCTGGTCTTCATAGTAACGCTTAGACAACCGGCTGGTTGATTCTGAGTGATCGTTTCGCAGGTAAGCCCTTATCTGCTCGACAATGTTGCTGCGAAGCGTCATCAGCTTGCGGTTCATACTGTCTATCTGCGCCTGTGCCGTATAATGCCTCCGCGAAAGCTCTGTCTCGTTAAACTCATTTACCAGGTCGTTGAGATCGGGATTTTCTATCTCATCCACGTAGGGTACCTGGACAAACTGATCGATGGGCTGCTTGATATAGGAGTCAACTGCCTGGTATATTTTTGCCTGGTTTTTATCGATGCCGCCCTTCCTTACCTGCACTCCTGCACCCGCGCTCTGCTCCTGCCGTTTCAGCGAGGCTATCCGGTTGGTCAGGTCCGCAGCCCGGGCTTTCAATGCGCTGACGTCCTTTCCCGGCTTTTTAACAGTATCGTACTGCACAACAGTAACCGTTTTAGTGTTTGGTGCTGTATTGCCGCTGTCTTTGCGAATAGTGCTGCCATAAATAGCTATTAGCGAATTCAGGATATCGGCGCCTTTTCGGGGGTTGCCGGTCACCAGCGCGAGTTGAACAACATCTTGCTTATGCCCGGTGCCCACGTGCAAATCATTATAAAGAATATCCACCATTTGGGCCCGCGCCAGCATTTCTACATTCACAGGCTTCTGAGCC
>JAFDZL010000082.1 GCA_018266935.1 Bacteroidota bacterium
CGTTTGCGGAAGCAGGATTGGAACCATTTATATACGTCAAATTCTTTACACATGTCGACGAACGATATGTCGATATATCCGAAGAGTTTGTCAACTATTTCAAACTTTACGAAAAAGGGACCTCTAAACAGGAAAGAAGCTATTACTTTATTGATGATTCAGGCGACTCCGAGGAAGCGATCCACATCGAACCCCGCCATGTGCGCATTAAACTAAAGTTTCTGCTGGAATACATTGCCGTTCGCAAGCTGCATTTTTCCTTGTGTTTCGATTTTATGGTCGTAACAGATATTACCGGCGCCGGTTCTGCATTTGTACCAAAGGACGAAGATTTTGTCAGCGACACTGGAAATTATAATCACCTGATCAGGCCAGTTCCCGGCCTCGGCGGTAATAATTTGCAAAGCTGGATCATTGGCAAAGTCATTGTAAAATACGATCCCTCCAAAAGCAATCGTTTTTGGTTTGAATTAAACGATGAGGACCATGAAAGCTTCATCATCGGTTTTAACGAAGACGGCAGCGAACATCTTGTGCCTTGCAATTCCGAAGAACACAAGTTCTTTACTCAGGTATTTTTCAAAAAGGAAGTGTTGAACAAGTATTACGACAATCCCCAGAAATATGAGGTTGACGGTTTTCATCTTAGTTCAAAGTTTATTAGCCTTAAAATGGATAACAATAACGACGACTATGTGGTAGTGTTCCTCAACGACCTTACCATGTTACCGCCAAAAGAACAATTGCATTGGAAACACTACAATATCGCGCCGGAAAAAGGAATGCGTATCAGCGGCTCTTATTATGATACGATGGTAGAGGGTAACTGGGCCCGCGACTCCGATTCTGTGGATGTACGTTTCAAAACGATCTACAATCGTTTCAATAAACGCTGGAATAAAAAATTCGGATGGTATTTTTACAAACTGCCGTCCGGCACCGATCTTCTTCACTTTTCATCCCTGCACCTTCCTTCCGAAAATAATATCGTTTCCTTTTGCGAACAGATGTTGATTTTGGTTAAAATGACAATTGATAGTCTGAATGAGGAGATGCTGGTAAAAGGCTTGCCGAAAGTGGAAAATGAAAGAGGAATCGCCAAACTTGAAAGGTTCCTGAAAACTAAAGGTGTAGCAATTACGGATATGTTTGTGTTTCTTAGGCATCTGTATAACCTGCGGTCAGGAATGATCGCACATCGTTTTAGTGATTCCAACAAGCGATGTCAGGAGGCGGTAGCCTATTTCCGGATAACGGACGACAATTACAGAGAGGTCGCATTCGATATTTTTGTTAAATCGTTATTTACACTTAACACTTTAGCGGGCTTGTTCTTAGACGCAAACGATGACGACTTTATAGAATAATAGGCAATCGATAACTAAGGGCTGGGGTTTCAGATGGGGATACCCGCTAATTACCTTTGTTAGGCCTTTCAAATAGCCGGATGGGGGCGCCCGCATCTTTTGTATCAGTTGATGTTTTAGCATTCCGAACCCTGCGGATGGCATCATCGATTTTTTTGCCCAGTTGTTTCGATTTTTCTTTGCCAAACAATGCAAGGGCAAGGTCGGCCGGTTCCAGCCCGGTCCGCAGCACATAGACCCCTCCGTTTGAAATCAAAGCCGGACCGCTATATTCCGTTGCGAAAAGGAAGCCCCACATTGTATTCATTAAATCCATTTCGCGCAAAGGCTTGATCGCGGCTCGCATGGTCTTCATCCTGAATTTGCTTCTGCTCCATCGTTGCAGACCATCCTCAAATGTCGGTTGCATTTCATATTTACCTTTGCCGCCTTTCTTTTTGAAATGCTTTTTAGCCTCGGGCAAAAACTCTCCTCCTTCATAACCACTTGATTGTGCGACTTCAGAAAGGTCTATAAATTTTCGTTGTTGGTATTCTCTGTATTTAGTTTTCTTTCCCCTATTATAAAATGATAACGGGATTAAGTGGACTTTGATCAACTTTGCCGCCAATGCCGGAAGCGCCCTGTTCAAGTCGTCTTTGTGGAAGATAGCCACCCGAACATTTGGTTTATCATTCTGGTCCTGCACATTTCTTGTCACGTGTAGGTTAATGTCGCCAGTTTCTTTGTTATACCCGAATGTGAAATGCACATCCTTTGGGATTTGAGCAGGGAAGTCGTCGATCCTAAAGCTGAAGCTATTGTCGCCAGGAGCGATCATATTGCCGTCGCCGAAAGATATTCGCTTAAACAAATCAGTGATTCGTGGTTCTGCCATTTCCAAATTTAACTAATCAGCATGTCTTTCAGCAAACGACCCACGTGCTTTTTATCCTTGTCGTTTTCTCAATACTTTCCCGCTCTTTAGCTCAGACACCGAATAGATCGGCAACTCAGTTTTTTTTATGTATTTCGTCGGCAAAATATGTTTCGTGAGAACTAAGGCTTCAATTTTATAACCTGGTGCCAATTTTAGTCGCTGGTGCACATGATCTAAATTGTTGTTAAGCCACTGTCGCCTTCTGGTATGCTTGGCGATCATGCCTTCCTTTCCTTTTAACCCTAAATAATTACTGATCTCGCTATAAATATCATAGGCGATTTTTGCCTGGGTGGTATTCTTACATTCGATCGCGTAAATAACTTTTTCATGATGATCGACCGCAAGAATATCGACATCACCCTTATCTGAGTCTGCTTCAAAAAATCCTTTGGGTTTAATCTTAACTTCGTGTGAAATAACCTGCAACTCAGTATTGTTCGCAAGCCATTCCGCCGTCTCATTCCTGAAGTTTTTCCCTTTGATATGGTTTCGTTCAGCGAGCAGGTTAAGCAGTGCCAATTCATTCTTTGCTACCTTTAGTGTCCCGTCAAAAAATCTGGCGATCATGTTTTGTGTAGCGGCATAAACGTGCCTGGCGCTGATTACGTAACGCTCGCCGGCCTTAAGATGCACCATTATTATGGGTTTCACCAGGTAAGAAATTCTGCGGTTATACCGCCACGGAAACGTTTCGTGTAACTCTTTTGGGTCTACGTTCAAAACGCCGTCGCGCTTTTCGAACGTAAGCACGTTAAGCATTTTCCTGGTTTCATCTTCCGACATTCCCTCTTTGATCATATCGTGTATCTGCTCAAAACTCATCAGTGAGACCGCTTTTTCATTTGCGAGCATAGTTGTGGCAATACGGCTGCAGGCGCCGGCAATGTTCCAGATGGTTATTCCCCAGGCATCCTTAAATATCGCGTCAACACGGTCGTAATAGCTATTTTCTGTGTCGCTGAATGTCTTATTACTTCGCTGTTTGTCAAATTGGCTGTCGAATGTCCTCTTGAACCGTTCGGTATTCTCCATATAAATATCCGTTTTGAAACTGTCCAAAACATCATTTTCGAAGTCATGGTCGATTCCCAAACGGCCCGACGGAAGCAGTCCCATATCGGGCTCATGGATCTCATAATTGATCATGTCCGACAAGGCTCCATAATTGATGATTTCGCTTACAAGTGCTAGCATTTGATCGGCATCGCCGTCATTCGGCGTTTTATTGCCGGTCGGCATTTCACACGCGACAAATTCGATAAGTGTTCTTGTAGCCAGGTTTGCAGCCACAAGCTTTTCCTCTTTCTCCGCATATTTTTCGAACACATTATAAAACTGGGCATAGCACGCTTCCTGTATTGGAAACGAGATGCGCTGCATCGATCGTTCACTAATTAATGCCTCGTGCCGCTCCATCAGGAAACGCAATAATGGTAGCGCCGGAAACTGGTTGATCAGACCGATTACGGTTTTAAAGTGCAGTGCCACCAGGTCGTTTAATACCCGGGTTTTTTCTTTTCCTTCGGAAATCTTTTTAGCAATAGGCTTTTTGTAGTTCAGAAGCTTAACCTGGTTTTGTAAAATGAATGAAACGTCGGCGTCTTGTATTGTTCTGGCATCGGTTCTTCGCGATTGAGCTAAGGTCGGATCGTCAGTCGCCTCGGAAATAATGATCATTTTCTTTCGGCTCGATGGCATTGCATTGGCCAGCAGTTCCGCCTGTTCTTCTTTCGTCAAAGCCTTACCCGCTTTCAACTCGCTGATGAGTTGATTGATAGCGCTGACGACCGCTGACATAAAGAACTGCTCCCCGGAATTAGTTGCTGTGCCCAGATGCCCGACGATCTCAACCGGTAAATTGATTTCAATCGCCCGTTGGTCGGGCAGTACCGAATAGGTTAATTCAGTATCTGTTTCTGGTTTCTCTAAGCTCCAGTTTTCCTGGTTGCTTAACTGATCATCGATTATCAATGTGATAATGATAGGTTCTTGACCCAGTTGATCGATACATGTACTGAAGCTCCCATGAAACTCGTTAAGCCAGAAGAACAGCGCATTCATATAAATGTCGGCGATGAAATCACGGCTTGTGTTGCTTTGTATACAGACCGGGCATTGGTATTTCAGCAGGCAGTACCGAAAGAACCCGAATTTTAGTTCGTCTGAGATATAAACCGGGTAATATTCTTCTTTACGCCTGCACCGCACATAGAATGTCCCATTTTCTGTCGGGAATGGTATACATATCCGGTCGAGCTTTGATCTCGCCTCCCGTTTGACGTTGGCCTCAATATCAAATTCAAATACGGCGATTTCGTAAGGTTCACTATCGGGTTCAAAGAAACACTCATGATTTCTTTTGTACCAATTGAATTTCGATAAATGTGTGTTCAGGGGCGCAAATCTCATGCTTTCTTC
>JAFDZL010000083.1 GCA_018266935.1 Bacteroidota bacterium
CCGCCCATCACTCGGATCAGACCTTTTGGATCGTGCGGAACGTACAGCGTGTAGTTCCAGGCATTGCCCTCGATAAAGCCCATGTTGATGGTAGTGAACGGGTCGAAATTCTTGCGGAAACTGCCGTCCGTCAACCTGGGGTGCATAAAGCCGCTCTTTGGGTCATAAACGTTCTTCCAGTTCTGCGAGCGCTTGATGAAGGTTTCGTAAACGTCTCGGCGACCCAGCTTTTGGGCCATCTGGGCGATGCACCAGTCGTCATAAGCGTACTCCAGCGTTGACGACACCGAGTTGCCGTTCTTCTCATCCGGGATATAGCCCATGTCGATATAGTAACCGATGCCCGCATAATCGCGGTGGTTTGCCGTAGCCACGCAGGCGTCCAGCGCCTTATTGGCATCGAAAGGTGCGTTGCCCTTCACTACCGCATCGGCGATCACAGAAACCGCGTGGTAGCCGCTCATGCACCAGTTCTCATTGGCCGAATTGCTCCACACCGGCAACATGTGTTCGGGACTCTGGTCGAAGTGCGCCAGCATGCTTTTGATCATATCGGCATTGCGGTCCGGCTCGATAATGTTGAACAGCGGGTGCAGCGCGCGGTGCGTATCCCACAGCGAGAAGGTGGTATAATTGGTAAAGCCCTCGGCCTTGTGGTTGTTCTTGTCGAGCCCGCGATATTCGCCGTTAACGTCCATGTAGATGGTCGGGTTGATCATCGCGTGGTACATCGAGGTGTAAAAGTTCTCCTTATCCGCCTGGCTGCCCCCGATCACGATCTTGTGCAACTCCTTTTCCCAGGCCTGCTGACCGTCGGCCTTCACTTTTTCAAAGTCCCAGCCCGGGCATTCGGCCTGCATGTTGGCCATGGCATTGTCCATACTCACCGGCGACAGCGCCATTTTTACTTTGATCTTTTCACCCTCATCGGTCTTAAAATCAAAGTACGCGCGGATCTGCCTGCCTGCTATCTCAGGAAAGTTCGGCGTACGGTTGAACTGTCCCCAGAAACCGCCATAGACCTCGCGCTTGTCGTATTTCTTATAACCGTGCGCGATGAACGGCTTCGAGAACTTCATGGCAAAATACAGTGTTCGCGTGCGCGCCCAGCCGCTGGTCTCGCGGTACCCCTCCACGGTTGAGTCGTTGATGACGCGCAGGTAGGTCCACACGTTCTTGTCTGGGTAGTTGTAAATGCCGGCCATCATGTCGAGGATAATGTGCGCATTGTCGGACTTCGGAAAAGTATATTGATGAAAGCCTACGCGCGTGGTGGTGGTCATTTCGGCGAGTATATTGTAATCGTCCAGCTTCACCTTGTAATAATCGGCCTCGCTCACCTCGTTGGTATGAGAAAAAGCCGAGCGATAGCCACTGCCCGGCTTATTAGCCGTGCCGGGGTTCAGTTTCAATGCGCCAATGGTTGGCATCACGAGGAAGTCACCCAAATCCGAATGGCCCGTGCCGCTGAAATGCGTATGGCTGAAACCCACTATTGTCTTATCGTCGTACTGGTAACCCGCGCAGTAGCTATACACTTTTGGGTTGTAATGCCCGTCGAGCTCGTAGCCCACGGTATCTGTCTCGGGGCTCAGCTGAACCATGCCGAAAGGCACCGTCGCGCCCGGGAATACGTGGCCCATGCGCTGCGTACCGATGATCGGGCGGACGTATTGGACGAGATTGTCTGAATTAGTTTGGGCCAGAGCCAGCATAGGTACTGCCATGGCTATTGAGAAGATAAGCTTTTTCACGATTTCAAATATAGTGCGATAGCCTGCAACAGCCAAAATCATGGTTTACACTTTTTGAGATGCATTCGACTTAATCAATTGATTATCAGTTAATTATAAAAATAGCCTGTAAACCATAAATTTTCAGGTGTATAGTTTTTTCCGGATGAGTCAAAAAAAGCCTAAGCAGTAAATCTCACACTTTCGTCAGCACATAGGAGCCTGTTTTGAAATTGGCGACGGTTTTGAGCATCAGGTGTGTGCTTTTATCGATCCAGATATAACCGGTGGTGCCGCCGTGGGTAAAACGGAGCACCGTGCAGTAAACCCGGTGATCGGGCGCGGCGTTCCATACATCATCGAACGCGTATTCGACAGTGTAGGGGTCGGATGGCGAGGGCGTGTCTTTATTGAAATTATCCAGCGTGTAGGTGGTGCCTTTCTTCAGGTCGAGGTAGCCGAAAATATATTCGATCATGTTGTCCTCGAAATAGCCGCTTTTCATGATATAGTTTTTGGTGGATTCGACGCCTTTCCGCGTAGTTTTAA
Organism: Bacteroidota bacterium; assembly: GCA_018266935.1. Classification (GTDB taxonomy): domain Bacteria; phylum Bacteroidota; class Bacteroidia; order Sphingobacteriales; family Sphingobacteriaceae; genus Mucilaginibacter. The sequence continues at coordinate 2,283 of JAFDZL010000083.1, forward strand.
CACTGGCCTTCGCATCACCAAACCGCATATCGAAGCTCACATTGCGCTGGTAATGGATCTCGTGCATCCGGACGGGTTTAAAATGCAGGTCGGTCACCGAAGTGTCGGTCGAAAAGCTTCCGGCGGGTATTTGCCTCGATCGTGCAAAAACGATCTGCTTATTGTTGGAGTCGATAGTGGTGAAATCTTCCATCATAAAATCGTATAATACTTTGCCCGTAGTATCGGTCATTACGTTCCGGTAAAAATCGTGCGATGGCCTGAGCAAGTCATAACGGATATGGCTGTCGCCGGGTTGAATGGTGGTTTGAGCGTGCGCCAGGGACATCGCTAGCAGGAAGGACAATGCCAGTGTGATTTTTTTCATAGTTGGTCAGAATATGCCGCAAGTCTATCCCCCGCTCCGGTGATGCGGGCACGTTTTCAATCATTTCAGAAGTATATTCAATGAATGATGCAAAATATTTAGCGGAACATGCGGTTGAAGCAAATGCGCTTTATTGGTGAGGCAAGGATTAAATTTTTTAAAAAAACGCTCTATGGCCCCGGGGGCGTTGAATGAATAAAAAGAAAAATGTGACGTAAGTAGTGTTAAATTGCCGCCGTTTAACATCCGCTTCTACCTCTGCATGCCTCCGCAAATACTTCCTGTTGTTACGATCAGCTTTATCGCGACCATTGTCAGGTCGACCTTCGGCTTTGGCGAATCGCTCATCGCGGTGCCACTATTGGCATTTTTTATTCCGTTGAACGCGGCCGTTCCGCTGTCGGTGCTTATTTCTCTGTGCATAGCGATCATCGTTGTCGTCCAGGATCATAAGGCCATCCATATCAAAAGTGCTAAATCGCTGATAATGTACGCATTGCTGGGCATCCCGATAGGGTTGCTGATCCTTAAATACGGGAATGAGCGTTGGGGCAAAATAGGACTGGGTACGCTGATCATCGGCTACAGCTTGTATAGCCTGGCTGCCGAAAATTCGCTGCATTTGACAGAGGATAATCGTTTCTGGTTGTTCATCTGCGGTTTCCTGTCGGGCATTCTTGGCGGCGCGTACGGACTGAACGGCCCTCCGCTGGTGGTCTATGGTAATATGAGGCGCTGGAGCGCGCAGCATTTCAGGGCGACCCTGCAAGCCTATTTTTTGCCCGCCAGCTTTCTTGGAATACTTGGGTTTGCGGTACAGGATTTGTTCGGGTGGCTGCTGATCAAATATTTCCTTATTTGCTTACCGGCCGTTTTGCCTGCCATCTACCTGGGCAGGTACCTCAATCAAAAGCTCAAAGGGGCATTCTTTCGCTACGTTTATTGGGGATTAGTCTTAATAGGGTGCCTCCTTGTCGCTTTCACGGTCGCGAAAACTTAACATCCCGCCGGCCGGAAGGAGAAACTATTCCCGCAGCGATGGTTGAAGAAAGACGGGCTTAGATGTAGGGTCGAAAATCTTGAGTCTAAAGTCCCAAGTCAATTAACCGCCGACATTGACTTCAAACTATCACAGCTTTACCGTCGCCGGCAAATACTTCGCGATCAGATCCTCGTAATACGGCCTCAACTCGGAAACCACCGGAGGTTTATCGCTCTTTGAATACAGGTCGTACGGATTGAATTTATCCACCCATTTGAACATGGCCTGGTCGTGGTCGTTCAGCAGGTGGTTGTACTCGTGTTCGCGGTGCTGCGAATAGAACGAGTGGTAGCGGATCATATACAGCGCTTCTTCGGGCAGGTAATCCTTGCAGATGTGGTACAGGTACTCATCATGACCCCAGGACATATGTACATTGTCCAGCCCGCAATGCGGCGAGTAAACGCCGTATTTGGTATTGAAACGCTCGTCGTATGAGTCGGGGTTTTCGGCGAAATACTCGGGATAAACGATCTTGTCAGAAAATTTACAGCCCACAGGGAAGGTATCGCCAACCACGTTCCACTGCGGTTCGCCGAACAGGCAGAGCACTTTGCCCAGGTCGTGGATAAAGCCGGTGAGCACAAACCAGTCAGGGTGACCGTCCGCGCGTATGGCTTCGCCGGTCTGGAGCAAATGCTGCAACTGGTCAAGCGAGGTATCAGGGTCGGAATCATCCACCAGCGTGTTCAGGAATTCCATGGCGTCCCACCAGGGCATTTCGCGCTTATCGAATTTCAGGAAATTAGCCTTTTTCGCCAGCACGTTGTCATAAGTCTGGTATTTATGGTTCAGCCGGTAAAACTCGCGCACAGTATCGCGCACAGGGCTGTCATAATTCCTGAATTGTTCTTTCTGCTTTGCGGGCTCGCCGGCTTCCGGGTAACGCTGCAGCACATCGTCTTCCCACTCGTCAAGACTGTTAAGCGGCGATATCTCCTTATTGCTCA
>JAFDZL010000084.1 GCA_018266935.1 Bacteroidota bacterium
CGGGTGATGGGCGGCAACAAACGCTTCGTGACCTATATCGACAGCCTGTTCAGCTACACGCTGCCTGACAAGTATTTCGCCGAAACCGAGGACATCACCCGCGACGGCATCATCGGCAACTATGTGCACGGCAACGAGCCGTCGCACCACGTGGCGTACTTGTACGACTGGACCGACAAGCCCTGGAAGACGCAGGAAAAGATACGCCTGATCCTGAACATGCAATACAAAAACACCCCCGACGGCCTCGGCGGCAACGACGATACCGGCCAGATGAGCGCCTGGTACATTTTCAGCGCCATGGGCTTTTACCCTGTAGCGCCCGGCTCGGACCAGTATGCTATAGGCAGTCCGGCGGTTGGTAAGGCGGTGATCAATTTAGAGAACGGCAAAACCTTCACCATTAACGTCAAAAACCAGGGGGAAAAGAATGTCTATGTTAGAAAGATCGAACTCAACGGCAAACCGCTGAACGGTTATTTCATTTCGCACAGCGATATTATGAATGGCGGGGAGATCACGTTTTATATGAGTGCGAAGCATAATTGACCGTCTGAATCAGAATTTACAGAATTAAAGAATAAACAGAATTCTGAAAATTTTAAAATTCTGCAAATTCTGATTCAGACTACTCCTTTGGCTTTATATTCTTCGCATTGAAGCGAGGCTTAAAACCAACAGGCGGTTTCGGTGCGGTATCTTCAGGTGGTGTTTCCTGTGCAGCTTCAACTTTCTGGTCATCTTTTGGTTCCGGCGCAGGCGCAACAGGCTTGGTAACACCCGCCTTAAATCTTGGCGTAAAGCCCGGTTTGGGCGGTACGGGAGTTGGTTCTGCTTTAGGTTCTTCCTTCGGCTCAGGCACAGAAGTTTGTTCTGGTTCAACAGGTTTTGGAGTCACGCCAGGCCTAAAGCGTGGCTTAAAACCAACATTGGCCACAGGCTCGGCGGTTTCAGAAAGCGTCTGCGTGATCGTTTGCTCGGCGGCCGGCTTCTCGATGATCACCTTTTCTTCCTTGACTTCCGGGGCCAGGTGATATAGCAACCGCAGCTTATTGAACCAGTACTTCTTGGTGTGATCGAAGCTCTTCTCGCCCATCTGCTCATAATGGGACTTGAATTCAGCAAAAAGCGCCGGTTCAGCTTTTCCCAAAGCCGCCAGGTCTATTTTCTTTTTTCTGAAGAATTCTTCGAAAGTCATTGCAGAGAGATTTGAGATTTGAGATTTGAGATTTGAGATTTTTTTTCCCAAATCCAGACCTCAACCCTCGTTTGATATTTTGTCTCACATCTCATATCTCACATCTCATATCTAAAGATTCACGTCCAGGTCAAGCTTATTAAAATGGATGCCCTTGTCGGTTTGCGTCCAATCGTTGCGTTCTTCGTCGGTGGCGTTCGCCAGTTGCGGGAAAAACTCCAGCGGGAAAACCTGCGGCTTGGCGCCCTCCTCCTTCTCTATCAACAGCAAACCCGGGCTAAAGGTTACTTTGGCTTGCTTTTGCTGTTTTCTGGATGTAAATAAAGGCATAACTTACTTAATTGTCATTCTGAGCATGGCGAAGAACTCTTCTCTTGAGCTGGCCGTGTTCCGACCGTGCGAGCGAAAAATCTATCACGAATTATCGTCGAAACCCTGCTCATCATATAGACCCTCAATAGATGCTTCACTATCGTTCAGCATGACAAACGTTTTAAATTCGAATTGAACATTCGAAATTCGAAATCACTCCTGCATGTTATGATAAACCGCCTGCACATCGTCGTCCTCTTCGAGTTTGTCGATCAGCTTATTCACATCGGCGATGGCTTCGTCGTTCACTTCGTGGAAGGACTGGGCCACACGTTCCAGCTTGGCTGATTTCACTTCGATACCGGCTTCTTCCAGGGCCTTCTGCATTTTTCCGAAATCCTCAAAAGCGGTATGGATCACCGCTAAATCATTCCCTTCTTCGTCGGCTTCGACGAACAGTTCTTCCAGGCCGGCGTCGATCAGTTCAAGTTCCAGTTCTTCCAGATCGCGGTCACCGGGAACGAAGGTGAACACCGATTTGCGCGTAAATATGAAATCCAGCGAACCGGTTTTGCCCAGCGTGCCGCCTGTCTTGGTGAAATAGCTGCGCACGTTGGCCACCGTGCGGTTGATGTTATCAGTGGCGGTTTCAACCAGGATGGCTACGCCGTGCGGCGCGTATCCTTCGTAAACCACTTCTTCATAGTCCTTTTCGTCGCGGCTAACGGCGCGCTTGATAGCGGCCTCCACGCGGTCTTTGGGCATGTTCACCGCCTTGGCGTTCTGTACAGCGGTACGCAGGCGCGAATTGGTATTCACATCGCCGCCGCCGGCTTTCACCGCCATCACGATCTCCTTGCCCAAACGGGTAAATTGCACGGCCATCTTCGACCAGCGCTTCAGTTTTCTTTCCTTACGGAACTCAAATGCTCTTCCCATATTTTTTAGTTCATGGCTGATGGATCATGGTTCATGGCCATGTCCGGTCAATAGTCCATGGACCATAGTCCATAGCGCTAAGGTGCAAAAATAAGGATAAAGCTGAAAGGAGAAAGACTAAAGCAGAAAGCTGTTTACCAATGACGTCTCGGTTTGAATTTAATTATTTTATCAATGGGCTGATTACATAAATCCATACCGTTATAACGAAACCAAGTAAGGCAATGATAAAGCCCCATTCGAGTAATGATATTTTTTTAATTCGGTTAACGATTGGATTTTTTTGTTCAGACGGAATGTTAATAGTATCGGGATTATTGACAAAACCAGGTTTCCGTTCACGAAAAGGATTTATTGGCGTAACTATAAGCTTGCCGGTTAAATTATTAAACCAACGCTTGTGTTTATTTTTCCCCTTTGGTATTATCCAGGTATTTACCTGCTCTAATGCGCCTTCATCAAAGGTTATTAGATTTCTTTTCTTTAAATTTCTTAAAAACACAACTCCATCATCAGTTGCGTTTTCTGTCTCAGGCGAGAGATCATCGGGCTTTATGAAATTGTCTGTTATAAATTGAGTCACTTCTCTTTCTTCTATTAAATATCCGAAAAAGGCTTCTTCGAGTTCCTTTTCCTTGTCTTTAATAAATTCCTTCCCGGCTGTTGTTACTTGTAACTCCCATTGATATGATGCTAAATGAACATATTTCTTCTCCCAAAGTAAGTCACGGAAATAGTTTTGTTTATCATCATTCCAATTTTTCCAAAGGGTAGTTAGCATGTTAACATGACCACTTGGTATATACTTAGTCTTTCTTTCAATGAACTTCAGACA
>JAFDZL010000085.1 GCA_018266935.1 Bacteroidota bacterium
AACCAATAATTACTCGAACTTCGCCGGTAATATTGTCATGTACCAGGCAGGAATGAATTTCCTTTTCGGCGCAAAATAACACGATATCGATCGGAAATGAGACTGTATATAGCTACGTTCGCAGCGATAATTCTGATGCCGCTTCTTTCATTCGCTCAAAACAATTTTAAACCGGGTTACGTGGTAAATGCCAAAGGCGATACCATCAGCGGTTCAATCGATTACAAGGAATGGGAAAAGAACCCCGCACAGGTCGCTTTTAAAGACAATTCGGGAGTTGTGAAGAACTATACTCCGCAAGATGCCAAAGGTTTTGGTGTAAACGGCCTTGAATATTTTGAAGCGCATAAGGTAAATATCAGTCTGGATCCTGCTGATGTTAACAAGGCAGGCAGCGTTCTGGACACCTCGTACCAGTCAAATATTGTTTTCCTGAAAACGATAACCAAAGGCAGATACGTATCGTTATTCAGTTACCAGGACTATCTAAAAATGCGTTATTACATCCTGGAGCCGGGATATGCCGAACCCCGGGAATTGACTTACCATGTGTACACCGACCAGGACGGGGCCGTGAAATACGTTAGAAGATACCGTGGGCAACTGCAGTATATTGCTTCGAAGAATAATGTAAATAATGGTGATCTGGCTCATTTGCTGTCAAAAGCAAATTATGACCAAAAAGATATCCTGTCGGCTGTGATGATGATCAATGGAACCGAGTCGGCCCAGTTTGTTTCCAAAAGCCAGTTTGGCACCCGCCTGTTCATAGGCGCGGCGGCGGTTAATAACAGTATGCAGTTTACCGGGGTTTACACGACGCCGGCTGGCGGTCATTTAACGGCAAATACCGCGTTTGGAATTGACCTGTTAACTAACAAAGATATCCAGCACTTGATCTTCCGGATCGAGATAGCCGCAACCGCCGATATGCACAAATTTACCAATGTTGTGGTGTCAGGCAGTTCCGCTCCGGGCACTATTAATTTTAACCAGTACACCGGGTCTGTTGTTCCGCAGATCATGTATAACTTTTACAATACGAACAAGCTAAAAGTGTTTTTAGATGCAGGAATTTCAGTAAACGTGTCAACCTATCCAAATTCGTACGTCAGCCAGGATTTTCCAATCAGCGGGACAGTAAAAAGCAGCAACACGATTACTTATAATGGCGTTTGGGAATCGTTTCCCATCAAAGCAGGAGTTGCGCTCAATAAAAAGCTGGAATTATATGCATGCTATGTGCCATCAGCAACCCTTAGCAGTAATTACAGCGCAGGCATTACGTCATATCGGGTCGGTTTCAATTATTTATTTGGAACGAAGTAACGTCAGCGCACGATAGCTACCCAGCCGCTTAACGGCGGCTGACCGTCTTTCAGGTCGATGATATAGTAATAGGTTCCGACGGGAAGCGCCGTGCCTTTATAGGTGCCGTCCCAGGGTTTGACGTAACCGATACTTTTGTAAATCTGCTGCCCGTCGCGCGAATAAATGGTGGCGAGGCACTGCGGGAACGCGATAAGCCCGTCGATGTCCCAGTAATCATTGACGCCGTCGCCGTTGGGTGAAAACGTGTTGGGTATTTTGATCTGCGTGAAGACCTTTACCTGCACGTTGCTGGTCGCTTCGCCGCAGTTTTGTGAAACGACATGCAGCGTATAGGTCGTGTTCTCCTGCGGACTGGCCAGCGGCGTAAGCGAAGTCGGTTTGTCTAAGCCATCAGGTGGCGTCCAGTACACGCTCGTGATATTATCGCCGGTCGCGACACCATTAAGCCGTACAGATTGACCTTTCAAAACATACAGTTGTTTGCCGGCATCGGCGCCGGGCGGCTTGTTCACGGTTACTGTCACCGATTTCGTATCGTCCGAACAGCCGTCGTTGCTCACTTTTACGCTGTAGGTGGTGGTTTGCGTGGGTGACGCGACGGGGTTGGCAACATCGGCATGATCGAGACCCGTTGAAGGCGTCCACTGATAATAAAGCCCTCCGGAGGCAGATAGCGTAGTTGAACTTCCCGCGCAGATCGTCACGTTGTTACTGACAACCGCCGTGACGGGCGGTTCATCGTAAACTATAATAGAAAGCGGTTCGGAACTGGTATTGCAGGTTGACGAGGATTCGTTCTGACCCTCTCCGGCCGATAGCCTGTACTGGTAAGTGCCCGGTTGCGGATTGTTGAGCGTAACGCTGACCGTCGAGTTGGTCAGGCCCGGCAGGTTCGTCCAGCCGGTATTGTTGTAATTCACCTGCCATTGCAGAAAGGGGTTTACGTAGCCGGCGCCAACGTTTGCGGTAAGTGTGTAGGTAGCGTTTGTTCCCCGGCACTGGGTTTGATTGTCCGTCAGCGAAAGATTACCGAAACCGGTTTGGATGATGGGGCCGCATGCCCGGAAAGCAATGTCGTCAAGCAGCAGGTCGTTGCCGTTTCCGCCGGGGGCGTTGTTGGTCATCGTCACGATCACGTCGGTCACACCCGCGGGAGTTACGAAATAGGTGCCGTACTTGGTCCATTCGGCGTCGGCCGTAGGCATTATCGTGCCGGTATTGTACGTGGCCAATACCGTGCCGTCATTTTTCTTCACGGTGAAGGTAATATCCGGGTGGCTATAATTTGACCCGGCGGATGCCAGCGTACCGAGGTTCATGATATAAGCTGAAAACTCGTAAGTAGTGTTGGGGCAAAGCCCGTTGGCTGTTTGGGTAAAAAAAACAATGGGCTGGTAACTGGCGTTCACCAGCATCATATAGCCGTTCGGGTCGCCGGTATGGTCATGCGGCACATTGTGCCAGTCGCTATGGCACCCGCTCGTACTGTTGAGTATGGTATAAAAGCCGTCTTCGGCGCAGGAGTTGGTTGTATATCTAAAGGTCGTGACACTTGATGGAAGCGCGGGACCGGGGTTTGGCCCGGCACCGAAAGTTTGCAATATCACGGGATCGCCGAGGCTGCCGGAGCAGGTTTGCGCCCGGGCGTTCACGGTAAGTATAAGGATACCCGCTGTCATAAGCAGGCTTGTGAGTTTGGTTCGCATCAAATGCCAGGGGACGAAACAACTACCCTAATCTCAAAAGTAATATTTTAATTACTTACCCGGGCCGATGTTTCAAATTCTTTGCCTGTTAGGGTTTTTTTGGTAGCTTGCAGGACATCGCCAGGATAGAAAAACACTGTTTTACTGACACCCGGTTATTCTGATACCCCGATAAATTTATGGCGAAATTTTACCTGGTCACCGTTTTCATCTTCATCTCGCTGAGCAGTTTCGCGCAGAAAAAGCCGGATACCCTGCGCCGTGATACTACCAAACACTTGAACCCGGTGACCGTAACCGGCTACCTGACCGATCAGCCCGTTTTGAGCGTCCCGGCATCAGTAAGCGTACTCACCCCTGCGCAGTTGCAATTACAACCGGGCAGTTCCCTTGTTCCTGCGCTGAATACCGTGCCGGGTGTGCGCATGGAGGAGCGTTCGCCGGGAAGCTACCGCCTTTCTATACGCGGCAGTTTGCTGCGTTCGCCTTTTGGTGTGCGCGATGTGAAAATATATTATGACGAAATGCCCCTGACCGACGCCGGCGGCAATACCTATCTGAACGCTATCGATGTGAACAACGTGCAGGGCCTTGAAGTGCTGAAAGGTCCCGACGGCAGTCTTTTCGGCGCTAATTCAGGCGGGGTGGTACTCATCAAGCCGGTCAACAGGTACAACGACAGTTCCTATACTACGGCCGGCGTAAGCAGCGGCTCATACGGGCTTTTCCACGAGAATGCGGCATTGCAAAACCATTCGCCCAATAACCAGTTGAACATCGGCGAGGCCTATCAAACGGCGGCAGGCTACCGGCAGAACAGCAATATGTCGCGCACCTTTTTCCAGGCGGATGATAAACTTAGCGTCTCGCAAAAGGACCAGTTGAAATTCCTCGGGTTTTACTCGGCGCTGGATTATGAAACGCCGGGCGGGCTGACGCTGAGCCAGTTCGAAGCCGATCCGCAATTGGCGCGCCTGGCTACGAAAACTCTGCCCGGAGCTATTCAGCAGCATGCCGGCATCGATCAGAAAATGCTTTACGGCGGCGCGGTGAACGAATGGCATATTTCAGACCGGGTAAGGAACGTGAGCACCATTTTTGGCAGTTATGTTGATTTTTCCAATCCCTTTATCACCACTTATAACCAGCGTTATGAAAGCACTTTCGGTTTTCGCAGTTATTTTGAATGGAGCGGAAAACCGGATACCGCCATCAACTGGAAAGTGAACCTGGGTTTGGAATGGCAGCAAACCAATTCCGACATCAACAGCTACGGCAACCGCGGCGGCGTACGCGATACGGCGCAAACGCTGGATCATATCAATACCAACCAGCATTTCTTTTTCGCACGGTATTTTGCCGACTTCGGCAAGCGCTGGCATTTGGAAACCGCTTTGAGCCTCAACTTTTATGATTACGAGTTTAAGAACGTCTTTCCTAATGATGAACCGAACTTCACCAACCGCAGCTTTACGCCGCAATTGATGCCGCGTGTGGCGGTTTCTTATCAGGTCACCAATGATTTCATCTGGCGCGCCTCGGTGAGCCGCGGATATTCGACGCCGCAAACCGCCGAGATCAGGCCGACGGACCGTACCATTAATAATACTTTGCAAGCCGAGGACGGCATAAACTATGAGACCGGTTTCCGCCTGCGCAACCAGGATGAAAGTATGTTCATCGATGCCTCGGTATTTTATTACCATATCAACAATGCCATCGTTCCGCAGGAAAATGCCGACGGCACCGCGTATTATATCAATGCAGGCGGCACCGACCAGCCGGGACTGGAGGTCAATTTTACCGACTGGCTGATCCGCCGCAACCATACCGATTTTATCCGCGGGCTGCAGTTCAACCTGTCGGTTACTTATGATAAGTTCACTTTCTCCAACTACCAGGAAAACGGCGTGAACTATTCGGGCAAAAACCTGACCGGCGTGCCGGAACAGGTGATCGTGGGGAGCTTGCAGGTAAGGCTTCCCGCCGGGCTGTACGTTTACGGCCAGTACAACTATACTTCAAAATTGCCCCTGAATGATGCTAATACGGCTTATGCCGGGGCGTACAGCCTGGTGCAGATCAAAGTGGGTTGGGAAACCCGACTCAATGGTGCGCGCCTCGGCATTTTCGCCGGCGTGGATAACCTGCTCAACCAGATATACAGTCTCGGCGATGACCTGAATGCCGTAGGCAGCCGCTATTACAATGCCGCCGCCCCGAGGAATTATTATGCTGGGGTGAATGTGACTTTCTAGTTTAAGCTAACCCGTCATGGCGAGGAACGAAGCCATCCCCGAACTGTGCCAATCCATGAACCGCAGTGTTGTTAATTGACGTGAAGCTTTAGGACCGGCTTAGCAAACGGCATGGCCCATTGACAAAAACTATTCTTGTGTGATTTGCATGTGCAGAGGTGGCTTCGTTCCTCGCCATGACGTGGTGGAGAAATGGCCGGCCGCTTGGCCGGTCAATAAAGGCGCCGGCAAAAATACTGACGCCTTTATTGCCTTGTTCTATTGTTTAGCTGGTTCAGTAACATTACTACCCCGCCCTTTGTTGTCAAAACTTTTAAATTTTATGCCGTCGCCTGTGTAAGTAACAGCATCGTTATAAACAGGACTTTTTGCATCGGGTTCTTTACCGTTGGTGGTGTATCGGATGGTGAGACCAGGGAACTGCACATTCGTGTAATACCTGCCGTCTTTGAAGGTCACGCCGGGTTTCGGGATGCGGTAATTGTACCCGCCGTTGAAGTAATCCAGGCGCGGCAGCTCGCGCTTACCCATCACGTTTACAAAGTTCACCCAGGCGACCTGGTAAAGCGAATCGCTTTTGGCCGGATTCGGCTCCGTGGCCCAGGCCGGGTCCTGCGCCCAGGCGCGCTCGGCGAAGGCCAGCATGCGCGGGAGCATCATGTATTCCAGCCGCTCGTTGCTTTTGATATTTTCGCCCCAAAGAGCGCATTGCAGACCGATGATATTGGTTTTGCCGTAATCGGTGAGCCTTTGTTTGCCGATGAAGATATTGCGGTTGATGGGCAGGCCGTTACGATCAACTTTGGAGTTTTTGAAATAGTCGAAAGGGATAAAAGAAAACTGTTTATCGATGTCGGCGAACGCACCCCAGTAATAGCCCGGCTCGTCGAAGGATTTGTAATGCGCCATATCGAGGTAGAAGTTGGTTACGGGCGACAGCACTACATGGTAGCCGCCGTTAGCCAGTTTGTAGGCCAGGTCCTCGTTACCATCGCCTAAAGTGTTGTTCCATACCTCGGATTGCCAGTGTTCTTGTGCGAAATCAGGATTAGGGATGTAAACCGGCTGACCGTCAACCTTTGTGCGGCGCAGCGGCATTTCTTCCCAGCCGGCCATTTTCAGGCCGCGGGCTTTGAGCAGTTCGTTCACTTTTCCGTAATAGTAATACCACAGGTCGCCGGTGCTTTGAACCTCGGGGTGACTCGCCTTTAATGCGGCGTAAGCCGGCGACTTTTCCCAAACACCGCGCGGTACCTCATCGCCGCCGAAATGAATTTCGGTCAGCGGCACGTTGGCCTGCTTGTAAATGTCTTTGATACCGTCGATCACCGTTGCAATAAAATTGTAGGTGGAAGGGAGCGATACGTCAATCACGTTATCGTTCCAGGCCTGGGCGGTACTGTAAACCGACTTGTCATTTTGATCGCTCAATAAATATTTTTTGGCTTCTTCCTTTTTGCCTTCTGCCATTAAGCGGTTGTAACGGGCGTTCATAGCCTTCACCGCTGCCCGGGCGTGGCCCGGCGTTTCGATCTCGGGCAGGACGGTGATGTGCCTGGCCTGAGCGTAATGCAATATATCGATGTAGTCAGCAACGCTGTAATAACCCGTGCCATGACCATTGCCGGTATCTCCACCAGAACCGTGGGAAGCAGGTAATGTGTTCTTACTATCCAGCGAGTGAGCGCGTTTTGCGCCTACGCTAGTCAATTCAGGCAAGGCAGGTATCTCAAGGCGCCAGCCTTCATCTTCGGTCAGGTGCAGGTGGAAAACATTGAGCTTGTATAAAGCCATCACATCCAGGATGCGGAAAATTTCTTCCTTCGAATGGAAGTTACGGCCCACATCCAACATAAAGGCGCGGTAGCCAAAGCGGGGCTCGTCTTTGATCTCGACACAGGGGAGCTGTATCTCTTTTTGAGGATGGGCGTAAGCGGATGGGGAAATTAAGCTTTTTAAAGATTGAATGGCGTAAAATGCGCCGGTAGGGGTTGATGCGCTAATGTGAATTCCATTAGGAAAAATGCTTAATTCATAAGCCTCGGAATTTAGACCTTCTTCATACTGGAGAGTAATTGCCTTTTCCGACTTAATATTAACTTTTACTTTTTTCGTAAGGACGGAATTGACCAGTGCGACTATAGTATTGTAACCTTCTTGCAAGTTTTTGTCATTCGATACGCCGATAAGCGTATTATTGTCCAACGTAAAATACCCTCCCATCTCTTTATAACTCACCGGCGTCGGAAATACTTTGGTCAATTCCGCTTCGGGTATATCGGTGATGTTCTTATTCTGGTCATAAATAACGGCAGGCGTCACCAACCCGGCATAATTCGGGCTGAAGGGCTTGATGCTGAAATCGCCTAAATTGTAGCCCTTTTTCGGCTGATCGTCCCAAACTAAATAAAAGCCTTCGGGACCGTCGGTGATATTTACCACCAGGTCGTCATCGATGAATTCGATGCGCTCCGACTGACCGGGTTTCAGCTCGGTAAAGCCTGCGGTGGGCGTCAGGCTGAACAGGTCGCCGTTGTGGAACCCGAATTTCACGTTATTGGTTGGCGATGTTTCCAGGACACCGCGCGCGCTGTTGAAATAGATCGTCCATCCTGATGCCGGCAGGCTGGTTTTCCCATGGTTGGTAATGGTGATCGCATTCAGCGACTGCCCCGGTTTTGGCGAATCGTTTTTAACCGGTTCCCAAACGACGCTCAGGTCCTTGGGGTTAAAATTCGGCGAAGCCATAGCGGAAATACTGAAGCAAACGGACAGCAGGGCGGCAAGTAAATAACGCATGTATGAAATCTTTAGGTGTGAACCGTAAAGGTAGGCTTTTTTAAAAATTTTAAAAAGTTTTCTTATGTGGTGAATTGTGAATAGTCAATGGTGAATGGAGCGCGGGGAATGAGCGTAATTCTGTCCATCAATAAAATCCGGTCAATCGTGTTCAAAATGCGTTAGCGATGGGAGCGGATACCGGCCGTTCCGGTTGGCAGTTTGGAGTTGGCAGTTTGCAGGATGGGTAGTCGGAGACGTAAGCGGCTAAGGCCTGCGCCGTATGAGCGTACAGCGCGGGCCGCTTCTACCAGCGGCAACGCCCAAATGGTCGGTGTACAGTTGGCAGTTAAGAGTTTGCAGTTTTATTCTGTTCATTCTTAAATTCTGAAAATTCTGATTCAGACAACCATCCGCCTAACACACCCATGCCCCTCTCAAGAGGGGAACAGTGCAATCCCACTGCTCTTTAACTTAATCAACCAATCCAACCTAATCAACCCAATCAACTATTTACACAAATCCTCACACCTTTTCCCCCAATTTTTCCTAAATTCGCCGCGTTGGTGCTTCTATCCCGCACGCGCGGGACACCGGCACCCTTTTTACTTCACCTAAAGATCAAATACAATGGCTTTTGATTTAGATATGATCAAAAAGGTTTACGACCGCTATGGCGCCCGCGTGGCTGCCGCCCGAAAAGCGACCGGCAAACCCCTTACCCTTACCGAAAAGATTTTATACGCTCACCTGAGTGAAGGCGAGGCGCACCGGGCCTATGGCCGCGGTGTGGATTACGTTGACTTTGCCCCCGACCGCGTGGCCATGCAGGATGCTACCGCGCAGATGGCGCTGCTGCAGTTTATGCAGGCGGGCCGGCCGCAGGTTGCCGTGCCGAGTACCGTGCATTGCGACCACCTGATCCAAGCCAAAGTTGGCGCCGATGCCGACCTGCAGACCGCCAAAGATGTCAATAAAGAGGTTTACGATTTCCTGGCCTCGGTGTCGGATAAATACGGCATCGGTTTCTGGAAACCGGGCGCGGGCATCATCCACCAGGTGGTGCTGGAAAACTACGCCTTCCCCGGCGGTATGATGATCGGCACCGACTCGCATACGCCGAACGCGGGCGGGCTGGGTATGATAGCCATTGGCGTCGGCGGCGCGGATGCCTGCGACGTGATGGCCGGACTGCCCTGGGAGTTGAAGTTCCCGAAACTGATCGGCGTGCACCTGACGGGCAAGCTTTCGGGCTGGACCAGCGCCAAGGACGTGATCCTGCGCGTGGCCGGTATCCTGACCGTAAAGGGCGGTACGGGCGCTATCGTGGAATATTTCGGCGAAGGCGCGCGCTCGCTTTCGGCGACCGGTAAAGGCACCATCTGCAACATGGGCGCCGAGATCGGTGCTACCACCTCGATCTTCGGTTATGACGAAAAGGCCGCTGCTTACCTCAAGGGCACCAAGCGCGAAGATATTGCCGCTATGGCCGACGCTATTGCCGAACACCTGACCGGCGACCCTGAAGTGTATGCCAACCCTTCGGCTTATTTTGACGAAGTGATCGAGATCAACCTGAGCGAGCTGGAGCCGCATGTGAACGGTCCGTTTACGCCCGACCTGGCCTGGCCGATCTCAAAATTCGCTACAGCCGTTAAAGAAAACAACTGGCCGGCAACGCTGGAAGTTGGTTTGATCGGCTCGTGCACCAACTCCTCTTACGAAGATATTACCAGTTCGGCGTCCATCGCCAAGCAGGCCATCGATAAGCACCTGAAAACCAAAGCCGAGTTTACCATTACCCCCGGCTCGGAGCAGGTGCGCTACACCGTTGAACGCGACGGCTACTTAGATACTTTCGCCGAAATGGGCGGCGTGGTGCTGGCCAATGCCTGCGGACCGTGCATCGGTCAGTGGGCGCGCCATACCGACGACCCTTCGCGCAAGAATTCCATCATCACCTCGTTCAACCGCAACTTTGCCAAACGTAACGACGGCAACCCCAATACGCACGCTTTCGTGGCCTCGCCCGAGATCGTGACGGCGTTTGCCATCGCCGGCGACCTGACCTTTAACCCGCTGACCGACACCCTGACCAACGAGCAGGGCCAGCAGGTGAAGCTGGACGAGCCGCAGGGCATCGAAATGCCGGTAAAAGGTTACGCCGTAGAGGATGCCGGTTACCAGGCCCCCGCCGAAGACGGCAGCAGCGTGAACGTAAAGGTTGACCCGAACTCATCGCGCCTGCAGCTGCTCGATCCGTTCCCGGCATGGGAAGGCACCGACCTGCACGGTTTGCGTTTGCTGATAAAAGCCAAAGGCAAGTGCACCACCGACCATATTTCCATGGCCGGGCCGTGGCTGAAGTTCCGCGGGCATCTGGACAATATTTCCAACAACATGCTCATCGGCGCCATCAACTACTTTAACGGCAATGCCGACAGCGTGAAGAACGAACTGACCGGCGAATACGGCCCCGTGCCGGCCACGCAGCGCGCCTACAAGGCCGCGGGCATTGGCACCGTGGTGGTGGGCGACGAAAACTACGGCGAAGGATCAAGCCGCGAGCATGCCGCCATGGAGCCGCGCCACCTGGGCGTGCGCGCCATACTGGTGAAATCGTTTGCCCGTATCCACGAAACCAACCTGAAAAAACAGGGCATGCTGGCCATTACCTTTGCCGACCCTGCCGACTACGACCAGGTGCAGGAGGATGACAGCATAGACATTAACGGCCTCACCAGCTTTGCCCCCGGCAAACCGCTGAGCGTAACGCTGCACCACAGCAACGGCAGCAGCGACACCTTTACGGTGAACCATACTTATAACGCTCAACAAATTGAATGGTTTAAAGCCGGTGGTGCTCTTAACATCATAAGGAGGCAAATGGCCTAGGTGGAGCGGAAAGCTTATAGAAAACGGAAGACCAAAGTGGAGGCGAATAAAAGCTTTCTGCTTTGGTCTTTCT
This sequence comes from Bacteroidota bacterium, assembly GCA_018266935.1. Lineage (GTDB taxonomy): Bacteria > Bacteroidota > Bacteroidia > Sphingobacteriales > Sphingobacteriaceae > Mucilaginibacter. Next base: position 11,043 of record JAFDZL010000085.1, read on the forward strand.
GCTTTAGGCTTACAAGGCGCAGCAGATAGAGTGGTTTAAAGCGGGGGGGGCGTTGAATATAATTCGGAGGCAGATGGCTTAAGCCGATTTATGGATTACGATTTTAGATTTAGCCCTTTCGGAAACGGAGGGGCTTTTTTGTGGGGGGGGGGGTAATAGAATGACACACGCAGCATCGCGCCAGCGAACGGCGAAATATTAACCTGCTGGCATGACTTGACAGGTTAACCATACTAATAATGTAATATTTTATTGTTTGATCCTCACCTGTTTAATAGACAATTGGATAGCGGGGTTTTGAGCAATATTTAAAATGAAAAGGCTGTCCTTTAGTTTGAAAACTTTTGAATCGAATTTCTTGCAATATAGTTTTTGACCATATTGCTTCAGAATCACAAGGCTTCCCTTGGAATTTACGGTGGGAAATTCAACGCGTTGAGATGCCTTAAATGCTCCATAACTTTCCATTGACTTAACTAAAATTGGGGCAATAATAATAAAATATGGAACAGCGAGGACTTTAAGAATCCTATGTGGCGCAATTTTATAATGGGCCGGAATAACACCTTTTTTCATGTTGTAAAGGCCAGTCCACCAAATATTTAAGAGCCATGCAATGGCGCTGCCAATTAATATATACTTAACAATATCTCGATAAAGGCTTAATGAAGACATAATCATCGCCACAAAAACCACAATTGATAGAATTAAAGAAATAAATCTTTGCGTGGGATTGCAAGGATACGCTATACTTAACGGTTCATTGGCCATAATTTTCAAAGTAAAATGTATAAAGCCTATTGTGGTTAGCAATGAAAATATAATTATTGAAGTAAAAGCAAGGATATTTTGTAAATCTATTTCAATAAAATTTTCCGGAATATTGTAAACACTGCATTGTCCAATCTCAAATTCATAAGCAGATAAATATCCGGTCGCGGACGCTATTGCTATAAAAAGTGCTGAATTGTCTTTAATAAGTTGAAAAAGCTTATCCATTGTGCAAAGGTTTAGGGATAAAGGTATGAAATAAACTCCTGAGTGCCATCCATTTCCCAAGTCTCTACGAGCGCCCCGCTTTTGGATTGGCCCGGCATTAACTTTTAATTAACCCCATACGCGATATTTGGCTTAAAAACGCAGTTTTGGCATTATACCCCGCTGAAAAATAGGGTGTTTTCACGGGTTGACAAAAGCCAAAATATCATGTTATTTAGTTTATCCCTGCGCGTTACGATAGTAGCATGCTGATACTGACAAACCTGAGTCATAAGTTTCCCAATTTTTGAATTATAAAAAATATGCAAACTAAAATTGCTGTAGTTCATGGCAGATTTCAACCACTACACAATGGGCATCTGAATGACTACATATTAAAAACATGGAAAGAGTCAGGTTGTGATTATATGTACATAGGAATTACAAATGCTGATATTTTTCATACCCGTGATAATAAAGCAGATCCTCAAAGATCATTGCCTGAAAGCAATCCATTGTCTTTTATTGAAAGACTTGAAATCATAAAACAGGCAATATTAGATTCAGGTATTTCACTGGCTCAATTCGATATAGTTCCGTTTCCAATTAATATTCCCGATTTGCTTCCTGCATTTATACCAGAGAATGCGGAATATTTCTTAACGGTTTTTGATGCCTGGGGCGAGGAAAAAGTAAAGATTCTAAAAGAGGTTTATGGTGATTCTAAGGTTAAAGTTCTATTTAGAAAAAGTCAACTAGAAAAGCAAATATCATCAACCTTAGTTCGAAGAATGATAAGAGATAATGGCCCATGGGAAAGCTTGGTTCCAAAGGCTGTGGCAGACTACTTGAAACAAAAGAATATAATAGGACGAATCAAAGAAACTCAGAAAACCTAAATTGGAAGGAATAAAACTTACAAAAACAGTATCATGCGGCGGATGTGCTGGTAAAGTCAACCCAATTGATCTTTATTCGGTTCTTGAAAAAATACATGGTCATCAGAGTGATAAGCTTTTGATTGGTTACGATAAAGGAGATGATGCCTGTGTTTATAAGCAAAGTGACGAAAGCGCGTTAGTTTTCACCACCGATTTTATAGCTCCGTTAGTGGACAATCCATACGATTTTGGGAAGATCGCAGCTACAAATGCGTTATCTGATATTTATGCGATGGGCGGTACACCCTTAATGGCTTTAAATGTGGTTTGCTTTGATGAGAAACTTGGTTTTGACACGTTAGAAAAAATCCTGCAAGGGGGGGCTGAGGTTTGTAAAGCTGCGAATGTATTGCTATGTGGCGGTCATACCGTAAAATCGCCGGAAATAAGATACGGGCTTTCTGTAATAGGTCACGTTCATCCAAACAAAATTGTTTCAAATGCAAATGGGAAAGCAGGAGATATTTTAGTTGTGACTAAGCCGTTAGGCACAGGAATTTTATGTCAAGCATTAAAATATAATCTTTTGTCAGAATCATTAATACATGTCTTAACCAATCAACTATGTGAATTGAACGATAAAGTGGGCTCAATTATGCAACAGGTCGGCATCCGCTGCGCTACTGACGTAACAGGGTTTGGGTTAGCGGGGCACTTGCATAAGCTTACAAGAGCCTCAAATTGCGGAGCTACATTATACCTTGATAAGTTGCCTTGTTTACCGGAGGTTTTGGAATTAGCTTCTGACAATATCCATTCAGGTATCTTAAGCCGAAATGAGGAATATGTAGATGATTTTATTAACGGCAATTATAAAATGCATAAGAAATCTAAGTTGCTTTTTGATCCGCAGACATCAGGCGGGTTATTAATTGCCATACGACAAAATGTCTTTCATGATTTTGAAAGGTTAATGGTTCGATCAAAACTGAACTTTTTTATTATAGGAGAGCTGATAAGTTCTGTAAACAATGAAATCAATGTCATTTAAAATGGATAATGTAGATAAACAAAATGGTAGAAGGGAACATTACAAAGACTTATTTTTAGTCTATGGTTTGGTGTTTATTTTATCCGGCCTGTTATTATTGTTATTCTCCCTTCTTCGAATACCAAATTTGCAAGACTATCAAGATATTATTATTGGAGTTATATTTCTGTCCATTTTTATATCCTTTTTTTTAATTGTTATTGCCCAAAAAAACAATAGAAATCGAAAAAGATGGAGATTTTTATTATCATATTCCGAAGAAGAACAAACGGCAATATTAAAGTTATTTAATATTGCAAGAATCAAAGGATTATGGGCCCTGCCTGATCTGGACGAAGAGATAAAAAGACATTTTTTGGAATCAAAAAAAGTTAAAATAAAAGTTACAAGAGGCTATAATTTATTCTTTAATGATGAAGATAGCAAAAGAGACATTTTTTATCATTGCATCTTTGACGCGGGTAGTAAAGACAAAAGGGAAATTGAATTATTACTTCATCTACCATGTTTGCATTCTCTTCATACTAGGCAGCGGGCAGAAGCAAACCATATGGATGTTGCAGAATATGTTGAAAAGTTATTTGAGGTGGTAAAAAAATTAAAAGATGTTACGTTGTCTACTGAAAATAAGAATGAAATAACCGTTAAATTCTATAACGACTATGAAGTTAAGTGGAGATATTACATTTTCGAAGAAAAATCAAATTATAAAAAAACGCTCTATTTGAATTATTACGATGATAGGATTTCAGGAGCAGAATCTGCAATGTTAAAGATTGAATATGGCGAGGGAAGTTTATGTCATGATTTCGATAAAAAGTTCGATGATATTTTTTCAAATAAAACGATTGAATTAGTAAGTAATATCAAGGGTGACATTTCCTTATTGCCCAAAACATTTTGCCATCCAGAGTGCGGCGACTTAATTAAAGCTAAATACGAAGATGTCTTCAAAGTAAAACAACGGTAAGCAATTGCCAGATAATATATAGCGTGATGGGAAAAAACGAAAAAAAGATTGTTTACAATGGCGACTTATTTCAATTAACTAGTAGTATTTTATACTCAGACAAAGACAAAAAAATCAAAGTTTTTGAAAAAGCCCATCGACCCCCCGGCGTAAGGATGATATTTCGAAAAAGCAATTTAATAATGCTTACTAGAGAATTTAGGTCTGAAATAGATGGCTGGGATTACCGACTTCCTGGCGGTAAAGTGTTTGATGAATTTATTTCCTATTCTAAATTTCTAAATGCTAGCGATGAATTATTCCAGAAAATAAAAGAAGCTGTGATACTTGAAGCAAAACAAGAAACGGGCCTATTAGTTGAATTCGATGCTGTAAGATTACTTTATAAATCTGTCGTCGGATCATCTGTAATTTGGGATCTATACTATTTTGAGATTGATAAATTCACAGAAGCTAAGAATGGACAAGAGCTAGAAGAAGGAGAACAAATCGAGATTCCAGTTTGGAAAACATTTGATGAAGTGAAGCAAATGTGTTTGAACGGAGATCTCAAAGAAGACAGATCTGTAGCCGTTCTACTCCGTTATATATTGAATGCCGAGTAATGATCTCCACAAATGCGGTGAAAGCCATTATACTGAAGGAGGGTAAATTATTGTTATTACAAAGAAGTCCTATTTTACGGGCTGAAGATAATTGGGATTTGCCGGGAGGCCTCGTCGAAGCAAATGAATCTAAGCTAGAAGCGCTTATTAGGGAAGTTAATGAGGAGATAAGATTAGGAATTGAAGTGATAAGGCCATCAAACAAATGGACCTTTAAAAGGGCGTATGATGGAAAAATCATTTCGGTGCAAAACTATATATGTCGTTTTGTCCATGATTTTGGAAGTATTGTTTTAAGCGATGAACATGTACAATATCGTTGGATTTATCCACAAGAGATTGTAAAGTACAAACTGAAGGATATATCCCTGGCCAACGCGATATTGAACGAATCATACTAGCGTTTCCGCCCCACACTAGCGCTAGTACCCAAGCTGCCGCAAGCAACCTTGAACGCTACCCCCCCCCACGCTGCCGCAAGCAATCTTGAACGCTACGGCAAGACC
>JAFDZL010000086.1 GCA_018266935.1 Bacteroidota bacterium
AACTTATTCTGCGTATTTTCGCCTGTGTAAACCAAAACCGATCTTACGAAAATAATTATCATAAATTACTTGCATGAATCATAGAAATCGAACGAGCGTCGCGAGGAGAAACCTTGAATACCATGGCGGCGGACCTTGCACATCGTATAAGGTTTCTCCTCAACCCTACACACGCCCCACCTCGTTCGTCGAAATGACATGGTTTTAAGGGGAATTACGCCTGGTAAACCGGGTAATCGGTATAACCTTTTTCGTCGGCTGTGTAGAACTGCGCGGGGTTGAGATTATTTGACAACGGCAAGCCCTTTTCAAAACGTTCGACCAGATCGGGGTTATTGATGAACGGACGGCCGAACGCAACAAGGTCGCACAGACCGCTTTCCAGTTCCGCTTCGGCTGATTCAAGCGTATGGCCGCCTGCAAGGATCAGGGTGTTTTTAAACGCTGCACGGATAGCCTGCTTGATCGCCAGTGGCACGGCCGGCGCGCCTAATGCCGAATGATCAACCACGTGGATATAAGCGATATCCAGTTTGTTCAGTTCTTCAGCCAGGTATTGATAAGTAGCGTCGATTTCCGGGTAATGCGGCATGTCGCTGGCAACGCCATAAGGCGAAAGGCGGATACCTACTTTATCGGCGCCTATGGCATTTGCCGCTGCTTCGGCCACTTCAAGCACGAACCGGGCGCGGTTCTCTATGCTTCCGCCATAATTATCGGTGCGGACATTGCTTACCGGGGAAAGGAATTGTTCGAGCAGATAGCCATTAGCACTGTGTAATTCGATACCATCAAATCCTGCTTCCACGGCATTCTTGGCCGCCTGCACAAATTCAGCTTTTGCTTCCGATAGTTCTTCAGCGGTCATAGCCTTTGGTTCCGGGTGATCCTGCATTTGTTGAGCGTCGGTCCACATCTGGCCGGCTGCTTTTACCGCTGACGGAGCCAGTACTTTTGCACCTTCCGGCAAATTCAATTGGTGGGCTATCCGGCCGGTATGCATCAGTTGGACAAATATTTTAGCGCCTTTGGCGTGCACGGTTTCGGTAACCTTTTTCCAGCCCTCGATCTGCGCCTGGTTGAAAATACCGGGGATACGGGCGTAACCCAATCCGTTTGGCGACGGCGAGGTGCCTTCAGTAACTATGAGCCCCGCGCCCGAACGCTGGCCGTAATATTGCGCCATCAGGTCGTTGGGGACGTTACCCAGCGCGCGGGAACGCGTCATAGGCGACATAACGATCCTGTTTTTAAGTGTGATATTTCCAACTTTTGCCGGGGTAAATAATTTTAATGCTGCCATATTAAGTCGATTTAATGCTGTGTTTATGTTGCCGGCAAATCTAAAAACGGTTTTATATGTTGCAACAACAATTGAGCAAAAATGACATCGCGATGGTGTGCAGTTTACAAACGGATTACATCGAAAATCCTCAGCGCGGCTTTCGCCTTTCGGCCCAAAAACCAATTTCACATAACGTCATATTAGGCTGGATCTCGCGCCTGGTACGCACCATTTGGTTGCATACCTACGGCACGCCGATTAACTTTTTTTTTATTTCTACCGACGTTTTGCGCCGATGGCGCAACTTCGAGATCACCAGGCAATGACCCCATCGGGGTCAAACGTTGGTAGAAAAGATATATAAAGCCAAATCCCGTGCCGTAGGTACGGAACATAGCCCATGTGATTTTATCAACAATTCAAAAAAATCTGACCTCCGACCTCTGCCCTCCGACTTCTGACTTCGAAAATTCGCCTCAAAACGGTAATTTCGCCGGAACAGAAAAGAGGACACGAGATTGGATTATTTAAAGGGATTGAACCCACAGCAACAGGCCGCGGTATTACAAACCGAAGGGCCGGTGATGATCATCGCGGGCGCGGGTTCGGGTAAAACACGCGTTATTACCATGCGCGTCGCGCACCTGATCGCCAGCGGGGTAGATGCTTTTAACATCCTGGTGCTTACGTTTACCAACAAGGCGGCGAAGGAGATGCGCGAGCGTATCATGCATACCGTCGGGCCCGAAGCCAAGAACGTGTGGATGGGCACTTTCCACTCGGTTTTTGCCAAGATACTGCGCGTGGAGGCCGACAAGATCGGTTACCCGCACAATTTTACCATTTACGATACTGACGACAGCAAGAGCGTACTGCGCGCCATATTGAAAGAGATGGCGCTGGACGACAAGCTGTATAATCCCAATTTCGTTTACAACCGCATTTCGGCGGCGAAGAACAACCTGATCTCGTGGCAGGAATACCAGCAGAACGACCAGATACAGGCCGACGATTTTTCGAGCGGTCGCGGGCACCTGGGCAAGATCTATGAGACCTACGCAAACCGCTGCTACCGCGCCGGGGCGATGGACTTTGACGACTTGCTTTTCAAAACCAACGAACTGCTGAAACGCTATCCTGATGTGCTTTACAAATACCAAAGCAAGTTCAAATACCTGATGGTGGATGAGTACCAGGACACCAATTTTTCGCAATACCTGATCGTGAAAAAGCTCGCCGCAATGAACGAGAACATCTGCGTGGTGGGCGACGATGCGCAAAGTATTTATGCCTTCCGCGGGGCCAATATTCAGAACATCCTGAACTTTGAGAAGGATTATCCCGACCTGAAGGTCTTCAAGCTCGAGCAGAATTACCGTTCGACCCAAAACATTGTCAACGTTGCCAACAGCATCATCGCCAACAACCAGGAACAACTCAAAAAGAATGTTTTCTCGGAAAAAGAAGAAGGCGACAAGATCAAGGTGATGCGCGCCTACAGCGATAACGAAGAAGGAAAGATAGTGTCGGAAGAGATCATGCAGCACCGCAGCACAAAGGGCATGAAATGGCATGATTTCGCTATCCTGTACCGTACCAACGCCCAGTCGCGCTCAATGGAAGAGGCGCTCCGCAAACTGAATATTCCTTACAAAATATATGGCGGCCTTTCTTTCTACCAGCGCAAGGAGATCAAAGACCTGATCGCCTATTTCCGGCTTACCATCAACGCGAATGACGAGGAGGCCATGAAACGCGTGATCAATTATCCGAAGCGCGGCATCGGCGATACCTCGGTTGACCGGATCATCCTCGCAGCCGATCAAAACATGGTCAGCACCTGGGAAGTGATCACCAATTCGTCCAAATATTTAGAGGGCCGCAGTGCCGCCCCGGTGGGTGTTTTCGCCACGATGATCCAGAGTTTCCAGGTGATCACCAAAACCATGTCGGCTTATGACGCTGCGTTGCATATCGCGCAGCATTCGGGCATCCTGAAGGACCTGTATGAAGACAAATCCGTCGAAGGCCTTAACCGTTATGAGAACATCCAGGAATTATTGAACGGCATCAAAGAATTCTCTGAGCGAGAGGATATTGAGGATAAAAGCCTCGCCGTTTTCATGCAGGATGTGGCCCTGCTCACCAACGACGATAAAGACAACGACCCTAACGCGGATACCGTCTCGCTCATGACCATCCATTCGGCCAAAGGACTGGAGTTCCCGCACGTATTTGTGGTAGGACTGGAAGAAAATCTCTTCCCGTCGCAGATGTCCCTCAATTCGCGCAGCGACCTGGAGGAAGAGCGCCGGTTATTCTACGTCGCCGTAACCCGTGCGGAAAGCAAATTAACGATTAGTTATGCCACCTCGCGTTTCAAATTCGGCACGCTGATCAGCTGCGAACCCAGCCGCTTTTTGGACGAAATTGACGCCCGCTATCTTGAACTCGACTTTACCGCGAAGCCCGCCGCCAGCAGCTCCTTATTCTTTGAGGATGAGCGCAATGCGTGGAGCAAACGCGGCGATACTTTCTCCAAACCGCGCCCTGCGGCGCCAACCCCGGCGAAAACCACTTCCATACTAGCGAAGGCACACGTCCCTACCGCCGGCTTTGCCCCTTCCGATACGTCCAATTTACAGGTGGGAATGGAGGTGGAGCACGAGCGCTTCGGCTTCGGCAAAGTGCTTAGTCTTGAAGGGAATAAGCCCGATGTTAAAGCCACTATTTTCTTTAAAGAAATAGGTCAAAAACAACTCCTTTTAAAATTTGCCAAGCTGCGTATTATTATTAACTAATTGTTATATTAGTAGCGAACTATTGAGTATTGGAAGGAGAAGTTTTCCAAATACATTAATTCATTTACAATTGGTTAAAAATTGACCTGATTTTTTTCGCTTTTGTAGAAGAGTTTCCCCATAATGTATGACGAAAATTTTACTTTTTATGCAAAAACATACTGTTTTGGCGCAAAAACGTTGTGGCATACAGTTTGGATAGGTGTACTCAACCCTAATTATTGAGGTACATTGATTATGAATGAAACGAAACGTACAGCAAACAAATCCGTAGGCAAAAGCATCCGGATACTCCGCCACCAGCATGGCTGGAGCCAGGAAGATATCGCCAGCCGTTTGGGCATATCCATTCCTGCATTCTCTAAGATCGAAACCGGCGTTACCGATGTTAACTTATCACGTCTTGAACAGATCGCCAACATTTATGAGGTTAGCGTGGTTCAATTACTCAACGTCGATAACGACCAGGCTGAGCCGGTACCTTCACACCTGAACGTGATGCAGAAAAAACTGAACGACCGTGAGGTTGAGATAGCCGCACTGCAGCGCAAAGTTATCGAACTCTACGAAGAGTTGCGGAACAAAAGTTCGGTTGCAGTTTAAACTGCCTGTTTAGTAAAGCCGACACTTTTAGTATTTAGTTCTGGAAAAAAGAAAAGAGCTTTAATAGCTCTATTTCTTTTTATTATATATTGTTAATTAAACAGAAATAAATATTAGCTCAATATTAAAAATAAGGAATTTCAGCGCACAGGCCACTTTTTGGAGCAAATATTGCAGGTGTACAGATAAATACACTGCCTATGATGCTGAATTATTTAATATCGCTCAGGAAAAACGAGGCGGATAAAAAAGGAACCATCCACGACCCCGAAAGTAAGCTAAAGATCAGGGTATTTGACGCGCTCACCTCGCCATTCAGGCCAAAGAAAGGCGAAGTACAATATTTCGTAACGGCCGGCGACCAGACGCTGGCTTTCCAGACTGAAGGCTACAAAAAACACAAGACGATACTTATATTACACATGATAGCTTGCTATTGTGTCTATTTAGGGCTGATCGAGGCGCAGATCCATGCCTCATGGCCGTATTGAGGAAGTCTGATGCCAAAAGTCGGACGTCCAAAACCTTTAAAGGTTTACACCATATAATATAAGGTAACTATGACTTAAGATTTTCTTGAACTCTGACTTCAGACTTCAGACTTCAGACCTCCGACTTCCGACTTCTTAAAAGCTCGTCCGCTTGGGATCATGCAGGATATCGGTCATATCGATGATCTTCTCATCTATATCCGAAACGCACTTGTTCATCATATTGATACACTCCTCCTGATCGACAAGCCCTTCTTTTTCCAGGTTCATCAGGCCTTTGAGTGTAGCGATAGGTCCGCGTATCTGGTGCGACAGGTATGAGGAGTATTCCGAAAGTTTCTTGTTCTTGATCTGCAGATCGCGCGTTCGTTCGTCGATGATCTCTTCCAGGTGATGATTGATACGGTCGAGGTTATCCTTCTGTCGCGATACCTCCGCATTCAGTTCGGTAAGCCTGAAGTTGGTCTTTGCCTTACGCTTCACATTGCCTACGAGCAAGGCTATTACTATTAATAGTAAACCCGAAGCAGATATCGCCCACCAGAATTTCACGCGATCGTTCTTCTGGCGTTCGATGATCAGTTCGTTTTCCTTTTGTTTTTCCTGCTGATCGTGCTGGTCCTGCATCAGCTTTAAGTCGAGGGCCGAGGTACTTGCCTGTGCCGTGCTGTCGCGGACATATATTTTATGCAAAATACCTACAGCCTTTTCATAATCCTTACGGTGCAGTTCCAACTGGTACGAATTGTATATAAAGTCACCCTCCAGCTTATCGTCTTTAGCGATCTGGGCATAATTTACGCCTTCGTCCAAAAACTTTTGCGCCTTATCGTATTCTCTTTTATCTATAAATATGGAAGACAGGTCCAGGTCAATACTACTGATAGACATGTTCATATCACGCGCCTTGGCCTGGTCATGCACGTTAAGCAGTATCTCTTCCGCTTTATCAAGCTCCCTCAGGCGCATATAAATAACCCCCTGATTTTGCATACAGATGATCAGGTTGTCCTGGTCATTCAGTTCTTTAAAAAGTCCTTCGCTTTTAGTGTAATATTCGAGGGCGAGCGAAAGGTTCTTCTTACGCAAAAAAACGCTGCCGATATTGAGGCCGGCCTTAGCCATTAATTCGGTATTGTTAATACTCTGGGCCATAGCCAGGCCTTTTTGAAGGTACTCAAGGGCCTCGTCATAGTCAACGGTGAGATACAGCGTACCTATATTATTATATACTTTAGCCTGGCCGAGCGTATTATTCGCTTTTTTGAAATAGGATAAAGCATACTCATAATCTGAGATTGCTTTGGCCTGGTGGTTGGCGTATGACTCACCAATACCCATAGTACGGTAAGCCTCGGCCATACCATTGATATAATTCAGCTTTTGCGCAAGGTCCAGCGCCTGCTGCCCTTTTGCGATCGTGGCATCATGATCGGAAAAACGTGCTTTGAAACCTTCTTTGTTCAGCTGGTTCACGCGTGCGGTGTCCTGGTTTGAGAAATCAAACGCAGTACCGGCACAAACGTGCGTGATTGAAGCGAGCAAGAACAGTATAAGAAGGTAAGTTTTCTTCATTAATCGATGATTGACTTTGCCTTTAAAGGGCACAGTTTAGTCTGATAACTCCCCTTGTACGTGCCGCATTACCAAAATGATGCGAAAAATATTTTTTTACTAAAATTTTTAATTCTAAAAAACATTTTTACCTTTGTGAAGGTACTTTAGTTGAACACTGTAAATACCTAATTTATAGCTTGTTATAAGCATCTATCTTTGTTGCAATTTTGATTATTTTTTGGCCTTATTTTAAAAATATTTCAACAATTGGGCCGTCTCTGATACAATAATTGCAATTTTTGAATAAAAAACAGGCTTATAGACCATTACGCGGTTTATATAAGGTAAGTTAGGTTTGTGAAATTCTGAAGCACTTTTTATTAAAAAAGCTTATTAACCAAATTCTATTTATAACCATTTAATACCATTTAAAACAATGAAAAAAGTAATCTTAGCGAGCCTGATGTCGGCATGTGTAGTAGTGGGCTTGTCATCATTCACTGTAAAACACGACACAGCTGTCGCGAAGCACATGGTTGCTGACAAGAAGGACATTGGCACTGCTGATGACAAGAAAGACATTGGTACTGCTGATGACAAAAAAGACATCGGTACTGCCGATGACAAGAAAGACATCGGTACTGCTGATGACAAGAAGGACATCGGTACTGCTGACGCACATCGTCGCAGCGCGGTTAACGACAAGAAGGACATCGGTACTGCTGACTAAGCTAATGTCAGTTACCGGCGGTAACTTGCGATAAGTTACCTGCAAGTGGGGTTGATGATACCGTGACATTTACGGTATCATCCCAAATTGATCGGAATTATTTATTTCGGGATGAATTCTTTTTTCAAAAAGTTTGAATACAGAACTACTGAAATTTACTCCTTTCTATCAGCGATATTAGCCCTGTAAGGCTGGTATCACTTTCTTAGACCTATCGAAAAACAGCCCTTTTCTTCTTTGATCCGAGGAACTGCTATTTGTAGCATACCAGGTTCCCTTTTTTCTTTTCCAAAGGATTTTACAAATCGGCATAAAGCCTATATTTGCTGCAAATTGACCTTGACATGCAGCATATCAAACAATACGTTGAACAACACAAACAACGTTTTTTAGACGAACTTTTCGAACTGCTGCGCTTCCCTTCCGTAAGCGCTGATCCTAAATACAAAGCCGACGTTTTGACGACTGCCGAATATGTGGCCCAAAAGCTGCGTGACGCGGGCGCCGACAAAGTTGAGGTTTGCGCGACAGCCGGTTATCCCATAGTTTATGGTGAAAAGATCGCCGATCCGGCAAAGCCCACGGTGCTGGTTTACGGTCATTATGATGTTCAGCCGGCTGATCCGCTGGAACTATGGAAAACACCTCCGTTCGAGCCTACGATACGCGACGGCAAGATATACGCCCGCGGGGCCTGCGACGATAAGGGTCAGTTTTACATGCATGTGAAAGCGTTCGAACTGATGATGCAGAACGGCGGTTTGCCATGCAACATCAAATTCATGATCGAGGGCGAAGAAGAGGTGGGTTCGTCCAACCTGGCTATCTTCGTTAAAGCCAATAAAGAGCGCTTAAAAGCCGATGTGGTGCTGATATCCGATACTTCGATGATCAGTATGGAAGATCCTTCGCTGGAGACCGGCTTAAGGGGCCTCTCCTACATGGAAGTGGAGGTGACCGGCCCTAACCGCGACCTGCATTCAGGTGTTTACGGCGGCGCAGTGGCCAACCCGGCCACAATCCTGGCGAAAATGATCGCCTCGATGCACGATGAGAACAACCATATCACTATACCGGGTTTTTATAACGACGTAGTCGACCTGACCCCGGCTGAGCGTAAGGCGTTGAACGAAGCGCCCTATGATGAGGAAGAATACAAAAAAGACCTGGATGTAAAAGAGCTTTGGGGCGAAAAAGGCTATACTACACTGGAACGCACCGGCACACGCCCTACGCTTGAGGTGAACGGCATCTGGGGCGGCTACACCGGCGAAGGCGCCAAAACCGTGCTGCCGTCCAAAGCGTCCGCGAAAATTTCTATGCGCCTGGTGCCGAACCAGGATTGGGAAAAGATCAGCGAAATGTTTGCCGACCACGTTAAGAAGATCGCCCCCGCATCGGTTAAGGTGAAGGTAACCACCCATCACGGCGGTGCGCCGGCAGTGACCCCCACAGACAGCGTGGCTTACAAGGCCGCACAAAAGGCCATCGCCGAGTCGTTCGGTAAAGACCCGATACCAACCCGCGGCGGCGGCAGTATCCCGATTGTGGCTTTATTTGAGGCCGAACTGGGCATCAAGACCGTCCTGATGGGCTTTGGCCTGGATAGTGATGCATTGCATTCGCCTAACGAGAAATACGATATTTACAACTATTACAAGGGGATCGAGACGATACCGTTGTTTCACAAGTATTTTGCGGAATTAAGTAGTAAATGATTGGTTAACTGGTTAACTGGTTAATTGGTTAACTTGTGATTTGCTGATCATTGTTGATCTTGGGAGAACCGTAGGTTCGCCTATCTTGTAAGGACGGATTTCAATCCGTCAGACCGCAAAGTGCTCACACCCCGCCAAAAACCCTTCATCCGCGTCAGCGCCAATACCCGGCGCGTCATCAATATTGAGGAAATAACCGTTGTATTTCACGCCGCCGATGCAGGGATCGGCCCGATGGCCCAGCATACAGGTGTCCATATCATAAAATCTGATATTCGGGCTGGCATACACAAAATGCAGCTTGGCGCTCAGCGCAATACGGCTCTCCAGCATCCCTCCCATCATACATGGAATACCTCTTTCTGCAGACAGGTTGTGTATCTTCTTCGCTTCGTGAATACCGCCGGATTTTGAAAACTTGATGTTTATATAATCACAGGCTCCGGCGTCTATCAGCTTCCGCGCATCGTGGTGATTGAAGACGCTCTCGTCAGCCATGATCTTCACCGGCGAGCGTTTTCGCAGTTCGGCCAGGTGATCGTCGTACCAGGTACGCATCGGTTGTTCGCAGAATTCGATATCGTAATCGGAGATCGCTTTCAGGGCATACACCGCATCGGCAAAATTCCAGCCCTGGTTGGCATCCACGCGTATCTTCATGCCATCGCCGACAGCCTCCCTGATCTGTTTGATGCGCTGCACATCGGTTCGGGCCGCCTTACCCAGTTTCACTTTTAATACCGATGCGCCATTTTTTTTGAACTCAAGCGCCTTGTCCGCCATAGCTTCCGGCGATAATATACCGATCGTTATATCCGATTCTACTTCCCTCCTGTTGCCGCCCAAGAACCGGTATAACGGCTGCCCGGCATGTTTCGCAGCAATGTCATACAGGGCCATATCAAAGGC
>JAFDZL010000087.1 GCA_018266935.1 Bacteroidota bacterium
AAAAACCTGACAATAAAGTAACACACAGTATCGTCGCAGCGATAAAAGCCACAACGACCGGTTGATACAGCATCGTTTCGGTCAACTTTATTTCAAGTAGCTGATTAAGCGGATGCATTACAACCAATGCGGCTAAAATCGCAATAGATATAGCAAAAACTGTAATGATAAAAGTTTCTGTTAAGAACTGAAGAACAAGTTGCTTGCGATTACTTCCCAAAACCTTGCGTATCCCCACTTCCTTTGAACGGTTGACAGCCTGGGCGGTGGCCAGGTTAACAAAATTAACGCAGGCAATTAACAAGAGAAATATACCGATCAAGCTGATCGCCCTGATGAGTTCCCGGCTAAAAGGATGATGGCTGAAAATATTCACATTTGGATTATAGTGCATATCGCTAAGCGGCTGCAATTGCATACCCTGCTTCACATATTCAGCAGGTTTGTGCTTTTTCACAAATGCAGCCAGGTCCTGGTTGAATTGAGCTGCTGAAAGGGTTGACGGCAGGACTATAAAAACATAGTGAGAACCAAAAATACTCACCCAATCGTTCATATTGCCATTAAACTGACCATCCTTTTGCCGCATGGTAGCGTATGACATCATTATCTTTACCGGAAAGTCGGTGTTGGCCGGGAAATTCTTTAAAATACCTGTTACGGTGAAGTCGGTGTTGTTTTCAAAACGAATTGTCTTGCCTATCGCATTGTGCCAGTCACCGAAGAATTTATCGGCCTCATCCTGGGTCAGCACGGCGGTTTTTGGCTCGGATAACGCCGTTTTTTTATCTCCGGCTAACCAGCCAAAATCAAAAACATCGAAGAACTGCGGCTCGCAGTAATAAGCATCGTTTTCGTTAAATTTCTTAACGGGCTGCTTACTATTGGGGTTATTTATCGTGTAATGACCGCCGTACCGCAATATGGCGGCTACGTCCTTTAATTGAGGGTAATCGATCCTGAGCGATTCCGAAGTTGGAAACGGCACCCCGCTGTCGAGGTCGAAGCCATTTGGCCCCTTCGAAGCGCTAACAACGCGGTAAATTGAATCCTTTTTCGTGTGAAAATTATCAAAACTCGTTTCAAACTGAACGATGAGGAATATCAGTAAACAAGCAGCGATGCCTATGGCTAGGCCGGTTATATTTAGCGTGGCGTAGCCTTTATTGCGCATCAGGTTGCGCCAGGCGATCTTGAAATAGTTTTTAAGCATAACTTTGCGATTTGATCTCTTATCGGTCCACATAGGAGTGGTTTCCCGATACGAAATTACCCGCGAAAAACGATTGCCAGGTTCCAAGTTATATAATGGGAGTTCATTTTTTTGCTCGCTCTTATATTCTGCAGGGCTCTTCCCTGTCATTTCCTTAAATATGCGGTGAAAGCTTGTTTTGGAGTTAAAACCCGATTCAAATGCAATACCCTGCAGGGTTAAATGGTCGTAAGCCCGGTCGAACATTTTCCGTGTCACTTCCGCAACACGGTATTCATTGATGAAATCATTAAAGCTTTTTTTGAGCGATGTATTGATGATCCGGGATAATTCGTTGGGATGCAGGCTAATCTTTTCAGCCAGGGAGCGCAAATTGAGTTCCGGGTCCTGGTAATACCGGTTTTCTTTCATTATTTTTTTCAGCCAAATAGCTTTTTGCTTTAGCTCTGCGGGTGGCAATGGTTTTAATAAAGAATGTACATCCACGGGAAGGCCGGATTCCGGTCGCAAATAAGCTGCGGCTGCCATCCAAATGGTCAGTATCACTGACATGAGGCACAACGGATAATATGCCTCCGAACTTAGTTGATTATGGTAGTAAAAATAATTCAAAGCTGCAGCAGGTATCCACAACAGCCATAAAAGTCCGAGGCCGGTTAGCAGGCGATGCAACCATTGCAACTCATTGCGGTACCGGTCGCCATGAATAAATGTGATCTGCAGATAAAAGCGCCTGATGGCCCGATGAGACAAATACAGGTAAACGGCAACCGAAATGAAAGCAGTGAGTTGTACCGCTGAGTTTAACTCAACACCTACTATAAATGCCAACAGTTGCAGCAGTGCAGGGCCGAAATGGAGTAAATTCTGCCCCTGTAATTTGTAATTCGGCTTTGTTAATTTTAGCACATAAAAGTAAAGTAAAGGGCCAAATGCTAATGAGAAATGCAATGGAAAATTATGCCAGCGCAGGTCATAAACACCGATACGAATATTGTTGCCCGATAGCCCCGCCATCCATAAAATCATCACGACCGCCGCCAGGGCAAGAAACCGGTTCGCGGCCCTGGTAATCCTGTTTGTGAATGCTAACAGGAAGGCAAAAGTCATCCCGATAAAAATCGCGGCCAGCAGGGCCAGGTCATAGAGGCTGATATGTGATGCAGTTGAATTCAAGCTAAATGCGCCGCTCAATCATTGTTCCAAATAGCTAATATACTGATATTAACAGGTTAGGAGTCATAATCTTGTATTGAATCGTTCGCTTGTGTACACCAGGCCGTCCGGTTATGATACAATTGGTGAACAGTCAATAGTGAATAGTCAATCGGGAGTATATAAATTCCTTACTGACTATTCACCAATCACTAAAGAAAAATGCGTTCCGTATCTCACCCCGGAACGCACCACAGTTGTGTTCAACTAAATCTCAGACCTCACGGTTAGATCTAAGTTCTTTTCGGCTGATCGCCTATCATTCACTCCGCAAACTACGCACCGGGTTTGCCACTGCCGCTTTAATGGCCTGGAAACTGACAGTGAACAACGTTATTATAAGCGCTGCGAGGGCCGACAAGAAGAACACTCCCGGGCCCAGGATGATGTGATAATCGTACTTTTTGAGCCATGGCTCCAGGAAATATAGCGCTACAGGCGATGCGATAACACAACTGACCACTACGAGCAAGATAAAATCTTTCGATAACAGCATCCAAACGTTCGCTATTGAAGCTCCCAGTACCTTGCGAATGCCGATCTCTTTAGTACGCTGCTCAGCAACATAGGCCGCCAGCCCAAACAGGCCGAGGCAAGAAATAAATATGGCAAGCCCTGCAAATATGCCCGCCAATTTACCTATCAGTGTTTCAAGGCCGAATTTCTTGTCGTATTCATTATCTACAAAAACATAATCGAAGGGGTATGCAGAGTTATATTTGTTAAATATCCTGCTGATCTTATCCATGGCCGCGTGCGGATTAGTTCCGGCCGATAAGCGATAAATGAGAAAGTTCCCTCCTCTCCCGTGATTAAACACAGTAGGTTCTGCCTGGGTAAACGGCGATTCCATTAGTGCATCCTTCACAACGCCAATAATACGTACCGGGTAAGTAAGACCCGCATACGTGATCATTTGATTAAGCGGCTGCTTGAGTCCCATACGTTTTACTGCGGCTTCGTTGACGATCACATTTAAAGTATCAGCGGCAAAGTCAGATGAAAAATCATGCCCGGCGATCAATTCCATACCGACCGTTTTGAAGTAATTATCCGCAACTGACATCCCCCCAATATTGATACCCATTTCACCCGCCTTTTGGCCGGGCCATTTGTTAATACCGGTGTGCCAGTATATTCCTGTAAGCGGACTCGAGGCCTCCGTGATATTCTCTACCATCCGGCTTGCAAGCAAGTCATTTTTTAAAGCGTTATAGTTCTTCCAAAGATCGCTGCTCATGCCTGTGGACACCAGCCTGTCGGGGCTGTAACCTGTCGGCCTGTCTTTTGCATACTGTATTTGCTGGTAAATGATCACCGTGCTGATGATCAACGCAATGGAACAGCTGAATTGCAAAACAACTAATATCTTCCTTGGTAAGGAAGCGGACTTGCCTACCTGTATGGTACCTTTCAAAACCTTTACCGGGTTAAACGACGAGAGATAAAATGCCGGCCTGCTGCCTGCCAATAAACCGGTAAGCAGGACATAACCGATCATGATCGCCCAGAATACCAGGCTGCTGTACGGTATGGTCACTGTACTGCCGGTAAGCTCATTGAACGGGCCTAATGCTAATTGTACCATCAATACTGAAAACAGAAACGCCGCAAAAGTGATCATCAATGATTCGGTAAGGAACTGAAAGATCAATTCCCTTCGGTTTGACCCGATGGCTTTGCGAACACCTACCTCACGCGCGCGTTTCTCAGAGCGCGCCGTCGATAAATTCATGAAATTAATACAGGCGATGAGCAACACGAGCGCGCCTACAATGCTGAACATCCGCACATAATCGATAAATCCGCCTGCCACTTTTCCATTCTCATAATTCGAATAAAGGTGCAGATCGCCAATAGGTTGTAATATCACCTCGCCCTTTGAATTTTTATAATAGGGATGGTATTTTATAAGCAGGTCTTTGATCTTTGGGGCTATCTGCTTATACGTGACTCCTGGCTGCAGCTCAACCCACATTTCGAATGAATTATTTCCCCAGTCCGCAGCGGCGTTCTTAATCCAGCCTTCTGTTAGCTTTTTATAACTGAATGGCAACAGGTAACTGTATTTGGTAGTCGATATTGCCGGAATATCTTTATATACACCGGTGACTTTAACGTCATGCTCGTTATCAACACGAATGGTTTTATTGATCGGGTCGTCATTGCCGAATAACGCTTTTGCAGTCGATTCATCAATGATGATAGAATAGATATCTTTAAATACCGTATTTGGGTCGCCTTTGACAAAAGAGTGCCGGAATATTTGCAAATATTCAGGACCGACCGCGCCCCCGCTCAACAAGAATTTTTTGTCGCCAACTTTCAGATTGTGCACCATATAGCTAACCCAGTCGGTTTCTGCAACACGCTTAAATCCGGCTATATTACGCAATACGGGCGCAAGGGGCAGGCAAACGGCTGACTGGGTATGTGTACCATCTTTGGGGTCGGTAAAATTAAACTTCACCTGGTACAACTGTTTATAATTCGGCCAAAAGCGGTCGTAAGAAAACTGCTGGCTTACCCACAGGCCTATC
Organism: Bacteroidota bacterium; assembly: GCA_018266935.1. Classification (GTDB taxonomy): domain Bacteria; phylum Bacteroidota; class Bacteroidia; order Sphingobacteriales; family Sphingobacteriaceae; genus Mucilaginibacter. Next base: position 4,969 of record JAFDZL010000087.1, read on the forward strand.
AACAAGGCCACCGCCATACCGGTTGCCAGTCCGGTAATATTCAACGCGCTGTACACCTTGCTGTGCAGCATATTGCGCCAGGCGATCTTTAAATAATTTCGTATCATATAATTGCGATTTAATTTCTCGTGAGACCACTTTGGCGTGGTTTCACGATTCGAAATTATCGCAGTAGAATGGGAATTAAGGTTCAAATGATAAGTTGGGCGTTCTTTTTCGAGGTACTTTTTATACTCCGCAGGACTATTTCCGGTCATTAGCCTAAAAGTGCGGTTGAAAGTAGATTTAGAGTTAAAACCACTATCAAATCCAATTCCTTCAAGGGTCATACGGCTGTAAGCCGGCTCCTGCATTTTCGTTATCACATCGCGGATACGGTATTCGTTTACGAAATCATTGAAGTTTTTCTTCAGTGCGATATTGATGGTGCGTGACAATTCGTGAGGGTGTATGCCAAGCTTTTCTGCCAGTGAACTGAGTGTCAATTCCGGCTCCCGGTGATACAGGTTGGCTTCCATAGCCCTTTTCAACCAAACACCTTTTTCTTTGAGTTCGGCAGCAGGAACCGGTTTAGGTAAGGAAGCCCTCTGAGCCTGTATTCCGGCTTGCGGCTTTAAAAAGGCCGCAGTAGCGGTCCAGATAATGATTACCGTGAAAAAGATATAAAACGGATAATAAACGTGAATCCCTAACTGGTCCCGGTAGCCAAAATAATCCACAGCGGCATAAACTATCCACAACAACCACAGTAATGCCGTAGCCGCCAGCAAACGCCGCAGCCAACGGAATTCAAGCAGCGAACGGTCCATCAGAACGGGAGCCAGACGCCGGTAAAACTTTTGAATAAGCTGGTATGAATAATGAAGATAAGTAATGATCGAAATGAAAATGAGCAGTTGCAATACCGGGTTCAGCAAGTGAAAGGTCTTGGTAGCGTACGTCGCCGCTCCTGTTCGCAAACTCTCTCTGATCGCTAAAGCCAGAACGCCCTGCTCCAATAACACCGGGCTGAAATGCAGCAGGTCTTTCCAACGGAATTCATAAGCCGGCCTGGTTATTTTCAACACATAAAAATAGATCAGAGGGCCCAGAGCAAGCAGAAATTCAATTGGCATTCGGTCCCAACCGGGCAGATAGGTTTGTAAGTGAATATCAATGGCCAATATTCGCGTCATCCACAAGATCATCGTCATCAATGCCAGGGCGAGAAAACGATTCGCAGTGCGGTTAACACTTTTGACAAATGCTAACAACAAGGCAAAATTTAGCCCGATGAAGATCATCCCGAAGAAGAACAGGTCATACAGGGTGATGTGGAACGTGTACGAATTCATCGGGTTAGTTATTTAGCTCATAGTCGATAGATCATAGTGATTGCAGGTCTGCTATGGACATTATTCAGATCTCAAACTCTTAACCGGGTTCATCAACGCTGCTTTTACTGCCTGGAAACTTACTGTCATCAAAGCGATCAGCATCGCTGTTAAACCAGCCACAACAAACACCCACCAGTTGATATTTACGCGGTACTGATAGCCCGCAAGCCATTTGTTCAAGCCCCAGAAAGCCATCGGGAAAGCGACGATGAAAGATATGCCGACCAGCTTAAGGAAATCCTTTGACAGCAGTCCGGCAAGGCCTGCCACCGATGCACCAAGCACCTTGCGGATACCGATCTCTTTGATGCGGCGCTCTGCGGTATATGCAGCTAAGCCAAATAAGCCCAGGCAGGAAATGAAGATGGCCAGCGAAGCAAAAACGCTTGCTAATTTACCGGTTAGTATCTCTGTCTTAAATATTTGATTGAAGTCGTCATCCACAAATTTGTATTCGAAAGGATAACCGGGGTAATCTCTTTTTACAATATCGCCGGTTTTGGTTAATGCCTGCTGGATATCAACGCCGGCTTTAAAGCGAATACTCATAACTTGAGTGCCTGAAGGATGATTGTATAACAAAAGCGGCCCGGCAGAACCGTACATATCATTGTACAAGTAGTCTTTTAGTATGCCAACAATCTGGTAAGGCTTTTTGCCGCCGTCCCTTATAATGCCTCCTATCCGGCCTTCCTTGCCCATCTGCTGAGCAAAAGCCTCGTTGATGATCACATTACTGCTATCTGCGCCCGCATTGGAGCTAAAATCGCGACCGGCTGCTAATTTCATACCCATGGTAGCAATAAAGTGGGAGTCCACATTTTCCCATGAGATCAGCGGATTCTTCGATGCATCTTTACCCGCCCATGTATAATTGTCGGTATTACTGCCTACCTCCAGCGCGAAATTATCGCTCAGCGCAGCGTTTTCCACCACACCCGATTGCTTCAGATCATTGTAAACGGACGAAAAGTGATCGGCCTGGTTGCCCTGTAAATTGATATAAATAAGATTGTCCCTATTATAGCCGAGGTTACGGCTCTTTACATGCTGTATCTGCTGATAAATGATCACCGTACTGATGATGAGTGTGATCGAAATAGAAAATTGCATCACCACCAGGCTCTGACGGACAAAACCCGCTCCCGCAGATGATTTTATCCTGATATTCTTCAGCACAGTTATGGGATTGAAGGACGATAAGTAAAAAGCCGGGTAACTGCCTGCCAGTAAACCTGTAACCAGGCTTATCATTAATAAATACGTCAGATGCGCCGGTTGTAAAATATCAACGGCCAATTCCTTTTCTACCAGCGTATTAAACGACGGCAGCGCCGCATAGATAAGACCGACAGCGATCAGCACTGAAATGAACGACATGATAACGGCCTCTGCGACGAACTGACCGATCAATTTCGCCTTCCCGGCGCCCATCACTTTGCGCACCCCTACTTCTTTGGCCCGCTGCCCGGAGCGCGCAGTTGACAAGTTCATGAAGTTAATGCATGCGATGAGTAAAATGATCCAGGCGATGAAAGAAAACAAGCGCACATAGCTAATGCGTCCACCATCGATCTTCCCATCGGTAAAGTGATTACGCAGGTTCCAGTCATTCATCGAATAGAGCCAGCAAACTGTGGTATTGTCAGGCTTTGTTTTTGAAGCGATGTAATGGGCCAGTTTTTGGTTGATCGTAGCTACATTGGCGTTGGGTTCCAGTTCAACGAGGGTGTGCACCCAGTTGGCTTGCCAGATGGTCATCCAGGGTTGTTTATGGTCAATACCGACCAGCGGGATCAGCCATTGGAACTGGTAAGTCGAGTTCTGGGGCAGGTCTTTAAAAACACCGGTCACCTGGTAATCCTGTTCATTGTTTACTTTTAATGTCTTTCCGATCGGATTTGCATCACCAAAGAACTTTTGGGCCATCGTCTCATTGATCACTACGGAGTTCAGTTCCTTAAAAGCATTATCCGCCGAGCCTTTTGTAAATGGCAATTCCAGCATGGAAAACAATTCGGGATCGGCATAATTGCCGTTTTCAGTAATGATCTTATCGCCAAGAGAAAATATCTGCCCCTGGTCGCCCGACATCCTGGCTACATTTTTAATGCCTGGTATTTCAGCCTCATCGCTTTAGCCATGGGCCCCGGCGTGCCAATGAAAGTACCTATCTTACCTTCGTAGGTCTGGTTTTCGTAAACCTTATACAGCACATTCCGCTTGGCGAAATTGTGGTTGAAGGTCACTTCATCCTGTACCCACAGGAAGATGAGTGAAGCGCAGGCGATACCTATCGCCAGGCCGGCAATGTTTAAAAAGCTATACGACCTGTTTCTCAGCAGGCTGCGCAATGTGGTTTTGAGATAGTTCTTTATCATAGTTTGTTCACTAGTTCAATTGTCCATTAGTTCATTGATACGTGCAAACTTCGCATTGCCAACTGCAAACTATTCCGTTCGAAGGCTCTTCACCGGGTTTGCCAGCGCTGCTTTGATAGCCTTATACCCTACGGTAAACCAGGCCAGCAATAATGATACTGCTATCGCGATCAAAAACACGTCCGTACCGATAGATATACGATAAACAAAACTTTGCAGCCATTCCTTCATCAGGTACCATCCTACAGGTATGGCTATCGCAAATGCGATGGTTATAAGCAGCATGAATTCTTTTGAAAGAAGGAGTACGATACTTCCAGCCGATGCGCCCAACACTTTGCGCACACCCATTTCTTTGGTGCGCTGCACAACCATATAGGATACCAGGCCATATAAGCCCAGGCAGGATATGAAAATGGCTATGCCCGCAAATATTTTATAGATGAGCGATAACTGGGTTTCCTGTTTATAAAATTGCGCGATATTATCATCCACAAAAAAACCGTTATAAGCATATTGAGGATAAGTATTCTCCCATTGTTTCTGTAATGCGGCCACGGTTTTAGCCAGGTCTTTGGTTTGTATCTTGATCGCTATCTCCGATTCATTGGCTTTAACCGCGGAGATTACGATCGGCTTAACTTCATCTCTTAATGAATTGGTCTTAAAATCCTTTACCACGCCCACTATCGGAAGCCAGGTATTGCCATTGATACACACCGTCTTACCAATCGCATCTTTAGGATTAGTTAAGCCTGCTTTATAGGTAAAGGTTTCGTTAACCACGGCTTCACGCGCCGTATCGCTTTGAACATAACCCCTGCCCGCGATGAATCTTAAACCAAAGGCTTTAAAATAATCAGCATCACCATATTTCAGCCAGGTGATACGTCCATCATCCTTGCGCGAATTGTTAAAATAAAAATTTGTACCCCAATTATTATCGGATGAGGGTGCATCAGAAGTGAAGGTTGCCGATTTTACAGCGGGGTTTTCCAAAACCTGTTGTTTATAGGCGTTCATTTTCGCCAGGCTGACGCTATCTGTATATCCCGGGATTATCAACACCGCATCTTTATTAAAGCCGAGGTCTGCCTCGTTCACAAAATTCATTTGCTTTACAGCGATGATCGTACTGATGATCAGCAGTTGCGAGATCGCAAACTGGGTGACCACCAACGCCCTGCGCAGAGGGATCCCTCCTATTGAAGCTGCAGTGATCTTATTCTTGAGCGCAAGGACTGGTTTAAATCCGGATACCACCAATGCAGGATAAATACCCGCTAATAAGACGACAACAACGGTAACGCATACCAGGAACAGGATGCTGCCGGTATTGATCAGGCTCATCGAATCGGGCACACTGGCAATGTTTTTCAGAAGAGGCAGCAACAGTTTTGCCACCAAAACAGACAACAATACCGCCCCGGTAACAATTATGGTCGTTTCTCCCATAACCTGTACGATCAATTGCCCTCGGCTGCTGCCCATCACTTTACGTATGCCCACCTCTTTCGACCGGCTTACAGATTGCGCCGTAGAAAGGTTGATAAAATTGATCGAGGCCATAAATATGATCATAACACCGATGAACGTCAGCGTCCTTAAAGTAGCCTTGCTGGTCATGTGGTCACCAATAGTGCCGCCGAAACGGGTGTCGAAATGCATATCGGCCAAAGGCTGTAGAAACTGCACTTTAGTGACCCCGCTTTTTACACCTGAATGTCTTTGATAAAATGTTTTTAATTGAGCATTAATCCTGGCAATTGATTCATTACCAGGCAACTGCATAAATACCTGGTGGTTGCTGCTCAGCCTGCCCCACCTGTCGTCGAAAGAATAATCCCTGGGATATTTCTTCCAGTTGACGAATGATACCAGCACTTTAAGCGGAAAATCGCTATTAGGCAGTGCATCTTCTATTATACCACCAACTTTCAGGTTCATCACGTTATCCATTTTCAGCGACCTGCCCATTGCATTTTTCCAATCCCCGAAATATTTTGTGGCGCTGCTCTTATCGATCACTACCATGTTCGGTTGCGCCAGGACAGACGGATTTCCGGCGAGCCAGTCTGCACGGAAAATGTCAAAGAACTGCGGCTCCATGAACATTACGCCTATGTTCTCGGTAAACTTTTTGTCAAATGCAGTCACTAATGATCCGTTCAGCGGAACCGTGATCTGGCTGCCATAGCTGAGGTTGATAGCGGCTATTTTGGCTTCCGGAAAGTCGAGGCGAAGCGCTGCCGTGGCCGGATATGGTACACCCGGGCTATAGGATTGCCCGCCTTCTCTTTTCTCGATGGTTGCTACGTGATAAATATTTTTGTAATTCGGCCGGAAAGTATCGAAACTGGTTTCGAACTGAATAACCATAAATATCAGCAGGCATGCTGCGATACCTACTGTCAGTCCGGAGATGTTGATGGCTGTGTAACCTTTATGGCGAGCGATGTTGCGCCAGGCGATCTTGAAATAGCTTTTCAGCATAGGATTAGTATTTAGAAAGGTACGATAAAGAACGTACCAAACGATTAATAAATTGATTAGTAATTAATTAGGGCAATATAAAATATACGAACGTGTTCGTAAATGTACACCGGGTGTTCGTTTTTGATACAATTAGTCCGAAAGTCCGCGGAAGTCGGAAAGTCCGAAAGATCGCGCAAGTTTATCGTTAGGACTTTTCAACCTTATCCATATCATTCCGACCGCAAGCTTTTAACCGGGTTGGCCATTGCCGCCTTTATGGCTTGGGTACTGACGGTCACAACAGCTATCAGCAAAGCAATTAATGCTGCGTCTGCAAAAAAATACCATGACAAGTTGATCTTATAAGCGAAGTTCGCAAGCCACTTAGTCATGGCCCACCAAGCTATCGGGAATGCGATCACACTAGCTATTAGTACCATCCTGATAAAGTCGACCGAAAGCAGGCTGACAATATGCTGAATACTTGCGCCAAGTACTTTCCGGATGCCTATTTCCTTTACTTTCTGTTGTGCGGAAAATATGGCCAAACCGAGCAATCCTAAAGCGGAAACCAGGATAGCAATGCCGGCAAACAATCCAATCAATACGGAAGATTTCTGCTCACCGCGGTATAGTTTGTCATAAGTATCGTCCAAAAAATGATATTCGAACGGATCTCCCGGCGCATACCGTGTCATAATTTTTTGTGCCGCCGCTAGTGCTTCGCCGGCATTACCCGGACTTGTTTTAACATAAATAGTACCGGTGATACCACTATTGGCAATGATCATCGCGCCTATCGCGTCGTGGACGCTCCTATAATGAAAATCCTTTACAATGCCAATGATCACACCTGTATCGCCTTGGTGAATAAACCGTTGGCCGATGACCGAACCTCGTAAGTGAATGGTTTGTACAGCGGTCTCGTTCAATAATACATTTTGCTTGTCTGAACCGTCCGCCCTAAACCATCTGCCCTCTTTCACTTTTATGTTCATCATGTGTTGAAAATCCGCGTCAGCCTGCAGTGGAGCAAATTTTGGATCAAAATCCTTTAGCCTGCCTGGCCAGTCGAAGGATCCGGAACTGGAGTTTTTGAAATCTACCAATTGGCCCTGGGCAAGTGCAACTTCGGATATTGCGGCCTGCTGTTTCATTTCCTGTTTTATCGAACTCAATCTGGCAGGGCCATCTTTCCACGGATTTTTGCCCATTGCTTTCCAAGGTACATTCACTGTAAATATGTGGCTCTTATCAAACCCAAGGTCCATATTTTCTGCGTACTTCAACTGGCGGTAAATAACCAGCGTGCCGATTATTAACACCACGGATATGGTAAACTGTAATACGACCAGCGACTTGCGTAGAACAGCGTCTTTAAAATTCAGCACTGATCTGCCGCGAAAAACATTCAAAGGGCTAAACGACGACAGCAGAACAGCCGGGTAAATACCGTTTAATACAAAAGATACGAACAATGTCAGCCCAACTATAGACCATACCAGTGGCGAAGAAACGGGTTCTGCGAAATTTTTGTCAGTAAAACCACGATACCACGGCATCGCAATCTGCACAATAGCCAGGGCCAGTGTAACAGCAAACAAGCTAACTAACAAAGATTCGGACATAAACTGCCCAAACAAGTGCATGCGACCTGCACCTACTATCTTTCGAATACTTACCTCCTTTGCCCGAATGCTTGCGCGCGCGGTGGTGAGATTTACATAGTTGATACAAGCAGTGATCAAAAGCAGTGTAGCAAGTGCTATGAAAATACTTACCATGGCGTGTGTCCCATGCAGGAACAAAGAGTTTTGCAAATCATTCTCGAAGTGCATGTCCCTGATATTCACCAGGCTGAATGACGACTGGTCAGCGTCTTTTTTCCGGTAACGGTGTAATATAGAAAACAGTTTAGCCGATACGGTTGCCTGATTGGTATTAGGTTTGAGCTTTATAAAAGTCAGGAAGTTATAGTTATTCCACGACAATGCGTCCTTTTTGTCCTGGTCATGAATCATTTTCGCGGCAACTGGTATCAGCACGTCATATTGAAAGCTTGAATTGGCGGGATTGTTTTTTACCACGCCTTGCACCTGGTAGTTATCTGAATCAATAGAAACCGTTTCTCCGACAGGATCCTTGCTGCCAAAATATTTCTTAGCCCCTGATTGAGTAAGTATAAGGCTGTGGGGATTTTTAATGAACTCTTCCGGCGACCCTTCAACAAAATCATAATGGAACATATTAAACCATTGATCGTCTACATAAGCGGCCTTTTTCTCGCCGAAAATATTTCCTTTATACCGGATATTAACGTCTGTGTAACTCGATGGCTGCAAACGTGTCAGTAGCCCGATCTCCGGTATTTCCTTAGATGCATGCTCTCCCAGAAGATAGGGCGTTGATTCCCACAGCCAGTTTTCATCCTTTGATACGGCCTGCTTTGTCTTGATCCGGTAAATAGCTGAAGCATCAGGCTGGTTGGTGTCAAAACTCAATTCGTTCTGCACCCATAGCACGATCAATATGGTCGCGGCCATACCAATGCCTAATCCGGTAATGTTAATAAGGGTGATGCGCCTGTGAAGCCACAAATTGCGCCCGGCGGTTTTAAAATAATTTTTTAACATGGTTTAGTTTTATAGGTTAACTAGTTCACTTGTTCATAAGTTCATTGATTAGGTTATCTACTTCGCGTGATTAAGTCATCATCTTTGGGGCTAACCGCCAACTAAAAACTGCCAACTGCTACTCTGAGCGCAAACTCTTTACCGGGTTCATCAGCGCGGCCTTTATGGCCTGGTAACCGATCGTCGCAAATGCGATCATTATAGCCAATAAACCCGCGACAACGAACATCCACCATTGCATATTGATGCGGTAAGCAAAATTCTGCAGCCATTTGTTCATTAGATACCAGGCTGCGGGCGTAGCAATAGTGATCGCTGTCAGCACCAGTTTCAGGAAATCCATGGAAAGCATTCCTGTAATATTGGCCACACTCGCACCCAACACCTTACGTACCCCTATCTCGCGAACACGAACCTGTGCGGTGTAAGTAGCCAGGCCCAGCAATCCAAGGCACGATATAAAAATAGCTACAGCTGAAAAATAGTCGAATAAGGTTGCTTGCCGGGTTTCGCCCTTGTAAATGTTATCAAATATTTCATCAAGGAATGCATAGCCAAACGGATATTGCCCATTATATTGATTGAATAGCTTTTTTGCCGCCGCTATCGCCTCAGAGGGGCCTTTGGCCGCCGTTTTGATATACATGGTATTGGAATGTTGCGGGTGATAATAA
>JAFDZL010000088.1 GCA_018266935.1 Bacteroidota bacterium
ATGATAGCTGTTTTCAGTGATCAGGAAGTTGTCCTCAATGCGTATCCCGCCAAAATCACGGTAGGTATTCAGCGTATCGTAATTGATAAAATCAGCGTACTTATTTTCCGCCTGCCAGCGGTCGATAAGCTCGGGTATTATATAAATACCAGGTTCAACCGTCAGCACAAAACCCGCCTGCAGTTCGCGGCCGAGCCTTAAAGATTTCAACCCGAAAATGGAGGTTTCCTTTTTCAGCGTTTCGGTATAACCTACATAAGGCTCGCCCAGGTCTTCCATATCGTGCGTATCCATGCCGAGCATATGCCCCAGTCCGCACTGGAAGAACATGGTATGCGCGCCGGCTTCGACCGCTTCAGCCGGATCGCCTTTCATCAGGCCGGCCGCCTTAAGGCCTTCGGCCAGCTTGGTACAAGCTGCCAGGTGAATGTCTTTATAGCGTGTGCCCGGTTTTAGCAAACTAATGGCATGATCCATAGAGGTAAGCACAACGTCATAAAGTTCTTTCTGCCTTTCAGTGAACTTTTTGCCAACGGGAAAAGTTCGGGTCAGGTCGCCGCCATAATGCATATTATTCTCCGCGCCGATATCGCTCAGTACCATCCGGCCTTCCTGCAAAGTATTGCCGTAGTGATGGGTATGCAACGTTTGTCCGTGCGTGGTGATAATTGCCGGGTATCCTAACCGTGCATTGTTCGCTGCAGCCACTTCATGCGCTTTGGCCACCAATTCATATTCCTTAATGCCCGGACGTGTGTGCCGGATAACCGCCAGCTCCATATCGATGCTGATATTGACGGCTTTCTCCATTTCTGCGACTTCCAGCGGCGTTTTGATCGCGCGCTGTGAGATCACCTGCATGATCAGTTTTTTGGAGACAAAATCCTGTATATCATCCAAACCACAATTGAGCCATGCTGCCAGTTTGATCTTGTTTTCCGGGCGATAGGGCGGAAGGATATGTACCTTTTGACCGGCTGTGAGCGCCTTATGAACGTAGTGGAAGATATCCGCGTAGGGTCTTGTTTTTGAGATGCCAACCATCGCAGCCATTTCGCTTACGGTAGGCAATGTCCCTGTCCAGACAATATCGTCGATAGTCAGTTCATTGCCGAAGATCACTTCTTCGCCGGTATCCGTATCGATAATGGCCGCCAGCATAGGGACATCCAGCCCGAAATAATAAAGAAAACTGCTGTCCTGCCTGAACAGGTAAGTATTATCCTTGTAATTCATGCTGCTGTCCTCGTTGCCAAGCAACAGGATGAGTCCGTCGTTACCAAAATGCTGTTTTAACACCTGCCTGCGGCCGGTATAGACCTGCTTTTCAAAAAGGTTGAGTTCCATGGGGGCAAATATAATAGTCCGAAAGTCGGAAAGTCCGCATAAGTCCGAAAGATTTATTTCGGGTTTAGTTTGTATATTTCCTAAACAAAACTAATGATCCATGCCACATTATTTTCTGAAATTGATACCCCGCAGACCGACGTTCTCGCAAGACATGACGCCTGACGAACGAGCCATCATGATGCAGCATATCGCCTACTGGACCGAACTGATGAACAAAGGAAAAGTAGCTGTTTTCGGCCCGGTAGCCGACCCGGCTGGTGTTTACGGCATGGGAGTAGTGGAAGCAGACAGCGAGGAAGAACTGATCAATTTCATGGAGAACGATCCGGCGGCAACGATCAATCGGTATGAGCATTATTTGATGCTACGGGCGGTGATGCCCTCTAAATAGCAACTGCAGTAGCAGTTCCAAGGTCTGTCTTTCGGACTTATGCGGACTTTCCGACTTGCGGACTTAAATGAACAAAAAATGCGTTCCGTATCTCACCCCGGAACGCACTCTCAACATCACTCTCAATGACATTGAATCAACTAAATCTCAGATATCATGTTTATATACCTAAGCTCTTTACGATCGTATTTGCGATCTTTTTCTTTATTACGATGTTACTCTTTATATGGTTGTAAATCAATTTATTGACAAATTGTTTTACGAATTTTACAAACAAAATCAGCTATATGAACAGAACAACGCGTCAAAAATTGTGCTAAACACTTAATTTTCGTTTTTGTGGCGAAGAATTTAGAAATGTTAGCGCGGCAAGTATGGTGAATTCTTATTAATTCAACGTTAAATAGACCATGATATATGACATTCCGTTACAGTAAAAATTTAGTTACAGCACGATTTAATCTTTTCTTAACACTGGCAGCTCTGCCCTTTACCGGTTTCTGCCAGAAATTCAGCACCAAAGAGGTGCAGCGCTTTACAGCCGAAGCAAAACGGGTCACCATCATTCGTGATAATTACGGCGTGCCGCATATTTACGGTAAAACGGATGCTGATGCGGTATTTGGACTGATGTACGCCGAAGCTGAAGACAATTTTAATGGTATTGAACGAAGTTACCTTTACCAGTTTGGAAGGCAATCGGAAGCTGATGGCGACGGGCCGCTGCTTACGGACATCCAACTGCAGCTGATCGCCGACACAGCTGATGCGATAAAAGATTATAAGGCAAGCGCGCCCTGGTTTAGAAAGCTGATGGATGCTTTTTCGGACGGGGTCAATTATTACCTCTATAAACATCCGGAAGTGAAACCAATGGTATTCCACCATTTCCAACCCTGGTACGCCTTAATGTTCACCGACGGGAGC
>JAFDZL010000089.1 GCA_018266935.1 Bacteroidota bacterium
AAATAACCCAATGATCATCTTTAGCAGGAGTTCATGGAATCGTGAATCCAATTCATCTATCCACAGAATTTTTCTTTCCATTAACGCCTCCAGGATCACGCCTAAGAGCGCGATATATTTTTGTGTGCCAAGCGATTCATTTCTCAAAAGATCAAATAGGACGATGTCCGTTTGTTTCTTTTCATCATTGAATACCTTATGAGCCGTTTTAACCTGGTAACTGTCTTCCGCGCCCATCATCATAGACACCAAGCTTTCGCTTCTTCGGGTTTGTGCAGCCTTTTCCTTAACAACCGCATCGAGGTTCAAGAAGCCCAGGTCTGATTTGGCAATGATATCGTGGATTTTCTTTCGATAAACCGGTTGCGTTAGTAGGCTTGCTGTATGATCTATCATTTCTTCAGTGTTGGCTTCAAATATGACGAGCGTATTTGAGAACCACTTGCTTATAGCAATACCAAGAGGGACATTGAATTGTGCGAGGATTGAAATGAATAATGAATTGTTTCGCGTGAGGTCTTTTAAAATATCGACCTTATTTTTCGGCTCATTCAGTAATTTCTTATCAAAGAGAAATTGATTGCCTCTTCGCGTGTACAGTTCTTCTTCTTTCCTTTTATCTGTAAAGCATAACCATTCTCCTAAGATCTCCTGTCTTGTTACCGTAAATCCGTACCTGTACTTTGTTTTATCTATTAAGAAGATTACTTCAAATGTGGTAGGGTAGTCCAGCTTCGCATGGTTTAAACGGAACGGCTCTATTTTTATATCTTCAGATGCCTGGCTCTCTTTGGATGAGTTCAATACAAATTGCTGCATGAACCTGAAAGCTTTCAACAGATTGCTTTTGCCGCTCCCATTCGCGCCGTAGATAATACTCGATTTAACAAGTTTGAATTCATTGAATGCAAATGGGTAAAACACATTAGCAGTGTGCTCTTTGATCGTTCCCGCTTCCATCCGAAACCGGTTGTTATTTTTAAAAGACAGGTAGTTATCAATGGAAAACTCGATTAGCATAATGAAGTTATTAACAGAAAATGTGTAATTTTCTCTATATTACTAATATAAGATATTAGATGTGGATAAATAAAATATTATTTTGAGAATTTTTCTCAAAAAGTGAAATTTTTGTGCTATATATTTGATTAAATATTCGCGACATGGCAACAGACAAAAATAAACATCTTAATGAGGTGTTAAACACTCATAAGATACGCAAGGAGCAGGCCCTTCTCGATAAACATAAATCGAAGCGGGACGAGATATGCGAGGCATTGAATGAAAAGTACGGACCCGACATTTATGATCCTTTTACTTCGGGTTCTTATGCAAAGAATACGGCTGTAAATAAAAAATTTGACTTCGATTTGATGGCGCCTTTTAAAAGGAATGCGTTCGGGACACTGGAAGCAATGTACACGGATGTCTATGACTTTTTACTCGATCGTTACGGCAGGGAGGCCCACGTCAGAAAGCAAAAGGTATCAGTTGGCATCGAGTTTTTCATGGATAGCGATGGTGATGTTGTTAAAATAGACGTCGTGCCAGGCAGAGAACTGAACCAGGATCAATATAAGGATGACAACAAACTTAACTTATATGTGTATTCGCAATTCGGCAAGCTGCAGAGCGGGAGCGATTATATACGGAGTAATATTAAGGCGCAGATACAGAATATAAAGGATAATGCTGACAAAGTCAACCTGCGCCAAAAGGTACGGTTGTTGAAGATTTGGAAAATCCATAACACCAAAACACCAAAATCCTTTTTCCTTGAGCTGATCACGATAAAAGCATTTGAAAAAAATAATATATCCGGTGATATATGGGATCGTTTGAAAACGGTTTTGGAGTTTATACGCGACAATGTAAAAACTATCAGCTTACCGGACCCTGGTAACAGCAACAATGAGGTTGCCGACTCAATGACCGACTATGAAAAGATGGTAATGAGCGACGACATGCGAAATATGTTGATAAGGATTGAAGAAGACAGCGACTACATAAAGATATATTTCCCGCTTAATGAAAAGTTTGTATCTGACGACGATGGTGGAAATAAATATGACACCAGGAAAGCCGCTGCATCTATTCCACCGGCAACAAGGTTTGGATAATGGCGAATCGGTTGGATGAGATCGTTAATGGTATACAATCCTTTGAAGGCGTTCAAATAACTCAGGCGTTTAACCTGGTCGATTCTGTCGCAAAGGGTGAGATTACTTTAACGGTCGACAATGCTACACTTCATTTTCGCGCAGAAGTACATCCGCATTACCCGTTTCAATATCACGACACGGAAACGATACGCTTCATTAACAAGGAATTGTTGCCCTATAACCATGTTAATGTTGACGGCTCGATATGTGTCCACACCCTCCACAGCGCCGACCTAAAAACGAAACTGGCATCTGACCTGAACTCGTTGAAGGAGTGGGTTAAAAAGTATTACCTCGCCAACACAGCTGACAATCATTATGAGCACATCATGGTTGTGCCGTCTGGTAGCGGAGAAAACCAGGCACTATGGTTCACGGAGGTAGATCACGTCTTCACACCCGGCGAATTTGGACAGTTTCATTACTCATTGTTGGCTACTGGCTTTGTCAAAAAACAGCCTACTAATACATTTCTCATCCAGGAGTTTAAAACCAGGAACGGGTTGAAACCATGTTCCTGGAATAGCTACTATAAAAAATCGGACAAGAATGTAGGCATCTTTCTTTTCTTGGATGCCCCGCCGGTAACAGAAAGAAGGTTTGTGGTCAAGAATTGGCAGGAGCTTGAACCCTACTTATCACAGGAATTCCTGAAATGTCTCTACGATTTTAGGGCAAGTGCCCTCGGTGCAAAAGCAAAATATCAGGAGTTTAAGCTCATTTTAGGTTATCCTATAAGTGACACCGAAATTCATTGGCAATCCATCAATATCCTGAAGGATGATTTTCCTACGTACCCAGAAAAAGTTGGTCCTGGGAAATATGAGGGGCGGTGTTATGACAAGCCAATAGATTGGATGGCAACAAAAAACTGCTCACCTAAATATTTCTTCGGCCGTGGCGCATTATCACCCAAGATCACGAAAGGCAAAATATTGATAATTGGTGTAGGTGCCATAGGGAGCATTCTCGGTACTGCGCTCGTAAGGGGAGGGGCGACCGATATTTTTTTGAACGATCACGATGTAAAAGAACCTGAAAATGTATGTCGATCCGAATACCAGTTTAACAGTGGCACGGTTTCGAAGATATACGAGTTGCAAGAGAAACTTATGCAGATATCACCATTTGTAGAAGTTAACGTCAGCGAAGAAATAACTGACATAATTAAACGGTTTCGGGGTCACGAGCAATGGCAAAGCGCTCTTGAAGACGCGTTCAACAGGTTTGATTTCATCTTTGATTGCACTACAGATAATGATCTTGCCTATATCTTTAGCCAATTGTCCTTAAATGCAGAGGTCATTAATCTGTCAATAACAAATCATGCGAAGGAGTTGGTCTGTGTTTTTAAGGAAGACCAGTATCGATGGTTAATGTCCATATTTAATAGTTTGAATAATGATGTAATAGATCTATATAATCCAACTGGGTGCTGGAGCCCAACTTTCAAGGCAGGTTACAATGATATAGCTGTTTTGGTTCATTTTGCGCTCAAACAGATAAACAATGCAATTGTGAATGACAAACCACTAAGAAATTTCTACCTGGCGACTGACTATAGTAACAATTTCGAAATTAAATTGAAGGAGTTTTGATACTAAAAAATAATGAAATAGGGCTCTATATTGACATTGCCGACATACTTATCACTCAAATTGAAATGATCGGATA
>JAFDZL010000008.1 GCA_018266935.1 Bacteroidota bacterium
CCGCCAGCGAAAAGAAGATCGGCAGCAGATCAAACTTACCTGTTACTACCAAATAGGCGCCGATAGGGGCGAGAGACAACCCTAAACCCAGCACCAAATGACAAAGCGCGGAGAAACGCTTGGTGGCGCTGTAGCCCAATACCACCAATAATGCTACCGGTGAAAGGTAGAAACACAATGGATTAATAAAATATGTGGTGATAACCAGCAGAGCACAATTAATAATAGTAAACATTAATGCCGATGAAGCGCTGATACGTCCCGCCGGTATGTCCCGCTTATTGGTCCGTGGATTAATAGCGTCGATATTACGGTCGAGATAGCGGTTGAAAGCCATAGCCGAGTTTCGCGCGAAGACCATGCAGAGCAGCATCATCACCAGTTTGACCCAGTTGAAGTGATTTTCTGTCGTAGTCACCGCTAGAAAGAACCCGATAATGGCAAACGGCAGCGCGAAAATGGTATGTGCAAAAAGCACGAGTGAGAAATATTTCTTCATTTTATTTATAGAATTCAGCGTTGAATTCCGGAGCTTCAAAATTTTGGTTCACACCATCAATAAAATTCAGCACTTCATCACGACCTGTTTGATTTTCCGAAGACGTGATAAAAAAAGCCGGCATGGCCTCAAAGGTAGTTAATAATGCTTTTTTAAACTTAGCGATGTTCTGATCGGTCTTGATAGACGATTGCTTATCAGCCTTGGTGAATATTAGTACAAACGACAAACCTTTTTCACCAAGCCAGTTGCAAAACTGCAGGTCGATCTTTTGCGGTTCCAGGCGGCTGTCGATCAGCACCATCACGCATTGCAGGCTCTCGCGCTTATCCAGGTATGTGCGAATGAATTTGTCCCAATCTTCTTTTTTGCTTTTTGAAATGCGTGCATATCCATATCCCGGCAGATCGACCAGGTACCATGTATCGTTGATGATGAAATGATTAATGAGCTGCGTTTTACCGGGTGTCTGCGAGGTTTTGGCCAGGCCCTTCTTGCCCGTCAGCATATTGATGAGCGACGATTTACCTACATTTGATCTGCCAATAAATGCGTATTCCGGCTTTACCGGCGGCGGCAGTTTTGATATTTGGGTATTACTGCAAACGAATTCGGCCGATTTTACAATCATCGTACAAAGTTAAACGAAGTTTTGATTTAAATTTGTATGTTTAAACATGTAATTTATGGAAGCATATAAAATACCCGCCCAAACCCGCATTGGTCACGTACATTTAAAGGTAAGCGACCTGCAGCGCTCGATCGATTTTTATTGCGGTCTGCTTGGTTTTGAAATGGTGATGCTATATGGAGACCAGGCGGCGTTCATTTCGGCAGGAGGGTACCATCATCATATCGGCCTGAACACCTGGCACAGCAAAGGCCAGCCGCCGGCGCCGCAAACCGCGCCGGGCTTATATCATACCGCTATTTTATTTCCTGAACGCAAGGACCTGGCTGTAGCTTTACAGCGTTTGATCGATGCCAAATATCCAATTACCGGCGCTTCGGACCATGGCGTATCGGAGGCGATTTATTTGGATGACCCCGACGGCAACGGGGTTGAACTGTATTGGGACAGACCGAAAGAAGAGTGGCCCTTGGATGACGAAGGCAATCTGACCATGTTTACCAGGCATTTGGACTTGCACGGCTTGTTGGCGTTAGCTGGTAAATAGTTCATGGATGACGGTTCATTGCCAGTCCCGTTGCAATAAAAAGCTATGAACCATGAACTATGAACCATCAACTAATCTATCTTTGCCCCTCAATGAGCAAAACCGTCGTCCCATACACTTCAGAAGAGGGCACCAAGAAGCAGCAGGTGGCCGATATGTTCAATAATATATCCAAAACCTACGATTTCCTGAATCATTTCCTGTCGCTCGGTGTCGATATCATCTGGCGGAAAAAGGCCATCAATGAGCTGAAGAAAGATCGGCCTAAACTGATACTTGACGTAGCTACGGGCACCGGCGACTTTGCCTTCGAGGCGCTGAAAATTCTGAAGCCTGAGAAGATCATCGGCGTGGATATTTCGCAGGGGATGCTGGATATTGCTCAGCAAAAGATAGCCAAACGCAACTTAAATGATCGTTTTGCGGTAAAATTGGGCGATTCGGAAGGATTGCCGTTCAATGCCGCTGAATTTGACGCGGTTACGGTGGCCTATGGCGTGCGGAATTTTGAGAACCTGGAGCAAGGTTTAGCCGACATTAACCGGGTATTGAAACCGGGCGGTAAGGCAGTGGTCCTGGAGTTTTCGAAGCCGAAGGTATTCCCGGTGAAGCAGTTGTATAATTTTTATTTCAATTATATCACGCCGGGCATCGGCAAGCTATTTTCAAAGGATGCGAGGGCTTACAGCTATCTTCCCGAATCGGTGGCCGCCTTTCCCGATGGCGCGAATTTTGTCGCGCTTATGGACAAGGTAGGCTTTAAAAATACCAAATGCCGGCCGCTGGCGTTTGGTATCTGTTCAATATATACGGGCGTTAAATGACCAAAACCAAATACTTACTCCTGTTACTGTTGCTCTTTTTCGGCAAAAGCCTGTTTGCCCAGGCGCCGGCATGGGGTGGCGGGGCCGATCAGCAGGATTACAGTTTTGGTTTTACCTTCCAGTATGTAACCAATTACTTCAAAATAGATAAAAAACCTACCTGGCGCAATCCCTATTTCGACCCGGTGGAGGGCAAGAATATCACTGATCAGGTAAACAGTATCAGTTCCCCGAACACCTCAGGTTTTGCGGTTGGCTTCCTGTACCGGTACAGTCTGACCGATTTCCTTGAGGCCCGTACTACACCTTCGCTGGTTTTCGCCGACAGGGCCATCAATTACACTTACGCCACACCATCAGAAAATGTAAGCAAAAGCGTGCAAGCCGTTACGCTTGATTTTCCGCTCGAGATGAAACTGAAATCAGATCGCTTATTTGACTTTCGCGCCTATATGCTTGCAGGTATCAAATATTCAATGGCCATCAGTTCTAAAAAGAATGCGCCGGACATCGACCCGCTTGATGCGGTGCTGCGCAACAAAGGCGGCTACGGTTCTTATGAAGTTGGTCTTGGCTGCGACATCTACCTGGAGTATTTTAAGCTTTCCCCCGAGATCAAAATTTCTAACTCTTTGGGCAACGTATTAATATCAGAACCTAATCCTTATGCGTCGCCTTTGTCGAAATTGCAGCTGCACACAGTCACCTTCAGCCTGATATTTGAATAATAAGACGCTCAAATACTGACGAATACGTAATTTTATTTAAGTTTTACAGGTGAAGTATGCAAGGATATTTTATAATGTCATATTAAATTCTCTAATTTCGCCCAGTTTAACTCCCTATGTCCAAAATAGCTCTGATTACAGGTGCCACCGCCGGGATCGGTGAAGCCTGCGCCCACGTATTCGCCCGCGAACGCTTTGACCTTATTTTGACCGGCCGCCGTACCGACCGCCTTGAAAAATTAGCCAAACAATTGAATTCCGAATATAATGTTGACGTAGCCATTTCGACGTTCGACGTGCGCGACAGGAGTGAGGTGATCAAAAATCTTGAGGAGCTGCCGCCTGAATGGAAAAGGGTAAATGTGCTGA
>JAFDZL010000090.1 GCA_018266935.1 Bacteroidota bacterium
ATTCACTTTGCAGCGCGCTGATGGGGTGAACCGCACGCGCCCGGCGGATGGAATTTGCCGACGCTTCGGATAGGCCGATGTATCTTACTTTACCTTCAGTCACCAGTTCGGCCATAGCGCCAACCATTTCTTCAACCGCCACGTTCGGGTCGATGCGATGGGCATAATACAGGTCGATGGTGTCGATCTTCAGGCGTTTCAGGCTGGCTTCTACGGCCTGGCGCATGTAGGCCGGGCGCGCATCAAAACCTGTCAGCCGCGCACTGGCGTCCGTGCGGAAACCGAATTTGGTGGCAATGAATATCTTGTCGCGGTTTTGGGGTAAAACCCGGGAGATCAACTCTTCGTTTTTGCAGTTACCGTACACATCGGCGGTATCCCAGAAGTTGATGCCGAGATCCAGGGCGAGGTGCAGGGTGCGGATGGATTCCGGATCATCGGGCATGCCGTAAGCATGACTCATGCTCATGCAGCCGAGGCCGATGGCAGATAGCTTCTCGTTTTTTGCAAAAGTTCTGTATTTCATAAGTGGAATGTTATTTTAGCAGATCATGCAAATATAACAACTCCGTGGCCTTTGTGCCTTCTCCGTGTGCTTCGTGGTTAAATAACCAGGAAGTAACCACAGAGCGCGCAGAGAATTTTCACAGAGGGGCACAGAGGCATCATACTATGAAAACACTCAACACCGGTCTCATCGGCTTCGGCAATTCGGGCCAAACATTCTTCGCACCGTTTATTGCGGCCAATTCCGGCTTTAAGCTGGCGAAGATCAGCACTTCCGATCCCGAAAAGGCGGCAAAAGCTCATGCCGTTTATCCCGATACGGAAGTTGTTCAAACGGCGGACGATATTATCAACGATCCGGACATCGACCTGGTGCTGGTCGGCACACCCAATACCTCGCATTTTGAGCTTACGCAAAAGGCCCTTTTAGCCAACAAACATGTACTGGTAGAAAAGCCTTTTACGGTCACCAGCGCCGAGGCGGATGAACTGATCGCCCTGGCCAAAAAGCAAAACCGGGTATTATCCGTTCACCACAATCGCCGCTTCGACAGCGGGCATAATACCGTGAAAAAAGTGCTGGCAAGTGGTGTTTTGGGTACGGTGGTCGAAATGGAAGTCCACTACGACCGTTACCGCCTGCAACTACGCCCTGCGGCATGGCGTGAGAAGCCTTTGCCCGGCTCCGGTATATTTTATGATTTGGGTGCACATCTGATCGACGCTTCTTTGGAACTGTTCGGGAAACC
>JAFDZL010000091.1 GCA_018266935.1 Bacteroidota bacterium
ATGTCCTTTGCCTGGACTTTAATTCTTGCTGCGTCCGTCAGGTCGAACTGGATAGAGTCGGTTTTGGCGCTATCAGTTTTGAAAGTACCCGACAATTGCAAAGGAGTAGGGTCGCCGCTCGATGGATCCAGGAATGCAGTGATCGCGATCCTTTTGTATGTGCCGGTATCCAGGGTAACGTATGTCTGGATCGGCGTTGTGCCAAAAAGATTCACGCTGGTCAGGTTGTGCGATTCGATCTCTATCGATACGCCATTTCTCCAGGCGTCGAATGAGAACCGGCTGACGTCCGCTGTGCCTGCGGTCCACACTAATCCCGCAATCGTATCGGGAATGACGACTGTGTCGGCGAGGTGAGTAGCTTTAAGTTGAAATGCTAACTGTGAAGTGGATTTAATAGGCCTGCTGTTGCCGCTTTTCTTGCATCCCACCATTGATGCGACGGCGAACAGCATGATCATGGAGATCATGGTGGTCTTTAGGGGTTTCATGATAGTAAAAATTCTGTTAAAGGAACTGTTTTAATAAATAGGTATTTTGCAATTATTAGCTTTTGCATTACAATCATTTGAGAAAAAAGTTTTACCTGGTTGAAAATTATTTTCGCATCAATTAGAGTTCAATGAATTTTTCACGTAGAAAATGAGACAAAAACCCGTCAGAATCAGTAAAATTGCGGCAGAATTTCTATGACTCACCTCCGTTCGCCGTTTTCCCGGATAATCGCATCGTTTATTTTTATTTCATCGATAGTATCCGCTCAGCATACCTGTGGACAGCAGAAGAAAAAGCGCCATCATAAAACCGCAGCCACAACAGATGCGCCGGTCTTTCACTTCAAAACAGTGATCATAGATGCCGGTCATGGCGGAAAGGACCCGGGAGCGCACGGCGCTTATTCAAAGGAAAAAAATGTAACATTGTCCATCGCCAAAAAGCTGCGTACGGCACTCACAGAGCAAATACCATCGCTTAATGTAGTAATGACGCGCACCACGGACAATTTCGTCGAACTGCACCGACGCGACGAGATAGCCAGCGAAAACAAAGGCAACCTGTTTATTTCGATCCATTGTAACTCCAATGCCGAAATGCCGACTCAAGACAGGGGCGTATTGCTGCTGGTTTATGGTTTTCACCGCAAAGAAGAACAGTACGAGGCTATTCGCGAGAATGCTTCGATCTATATTGAAAAGGATTACAAAGAACAATATAACGGGTATGGCTCCAACGGTGCCGTTAATGCGATCGTGCTGAGCGCGTTCCAGCAGAAGTTTCGCAAGCAATGCATCAGCTTCGCCGAGCTGGTAAATAAAGAGTTTAAAAAGGAAGACGGCCGCCATAGCTTGGGCGTAAAGGAACAGGGCGTGCTGGTACTGCAGCAAAGCGCGATGCCCGCGGTGCTGATCGAGACAGGTTTCATCAATAACCCCAAAGATGAGGCTTATCTCAATTCATCCGAGGGCCAGGCTGAAATAGTGCAGTCAATCATTCGGGCGATCAAAAAGTATAAGGCGGAACTGGAGGACAATAAATAGACATTAGATGTAATCGCCCAAGACGGAATAACTTAAAAGCCATTAGTCCATGTGTATTTTATGAGTTCAAACAACTCTTTCTGCCTTGTATCTACAGCACTTAAGTCAAGTAAACCATCATTGTTGGGTTTTTGAACAGAAAAAGGAAAATCAAATGGCAATTTTCTTAAATCAATTTGAGGGATTTCACCAACCAGCATTTCATTCCAAATGATGTTACTCTGTCCATAAATTTCCATTTTATCCTCATAAACATCTGCCCCACTACTTAGGTTATGCTGATCTTTCAAAATTAGTAATGCCCCTAATTGATTTCTGAATTTTTCAAAAAAATAATAATCAAAGTCACCTTCATCATTTAAGAATAACTTTTCATTTCTTTCATTATGAGCATACATATGCTCTAGATGTAGTTCGTATGATTTTCTGTTATATCGATTAAAAAGATTCTCAAGGTCTATAGTGGAATCAGTAACCAATGATGCT
Organism: Bacteroidota bacterium; assembly: GCA_018266935.1. Taxonomy (GTDB): domain Bacteria; phylum Bacteroidota; class Bacteroidia; order Sphingobacteriales; family Sphingobacteriaceae; genus Mucilaginibacter. The sequence continues at coordinate 2,025 of JAFDZL010000091.1, forward strand.
CTTCCCATTAATTTAGAAAGAGTTTCATCCACTCTAAGCAAAATGTATTTTGATAGATTTTTATTTTGGTGTATTAGACCTTGATATGTAAAAGTTTCAAACAAATCTCCAATAGTGGTTAGTGTTGACTTAGGAATGGCTTCAATATCCTCCAATTTTTGGATCACAACACTATCAAATTGGTTTGTTATTTCTATAGGGTCCTGATCTCTGATCTTTGTACAGATGTCAATAATGTAATTGGGTAAAAATGATGAAGAATCATAGAGGCTTTTCAGTCGTAATAAAATATGCATTTGGTCAAATTTTTTCGACACCAATTCAATCTTCATATCTTTTTGAGGGTCATTGAATCTGGTTGCCGATAAAATCAACATATATTGCTGATTTTGATCAAGCATACGATTATAAAGTACGAAGCGATGGCTTTGAGTATTAAGAAGTCCTAGATATAGTTTTGAAAAAAAGCCTAGCTCTTTAGTAACGAAATCAAATAGTTTTGTTTGATCCTTAAAATCAGCGAAATATGTTCTTATGGCATTGTTTTTATATACTTCATAATGATAATCACGCTCCATTCTTTCATATTCGCTTAAGTTCTTTGCAAATTTTGCTCGGAAAAAAAGCTTGAAAAAATCGTCAACATCTGAGTTTGCTTGATAATGCTCATCTAAGATATCCGTCCATGCCTTGTTTGCTTCTTCCTTCTGTCTTTCATGAAGTATCCCTAAAAACTTGCCCTTTAGGATTTCGTACGGTTTAAGCCCAAGACCGCGATCATTTACAACCTCGAAAATCATGGCAACATTATGGGAACTGGTTATTTCGATTTCAACAATGCTTATTCTGTTTAGAATGTAAGTTA
>JAFDZL010000092.1 GCA_018266935.1 Bacteroidota bacterium
CCACCTTCAATTGCCTGATAGCTAACTGCAATGCCGTCCATCGTCACGCGATTAAACGGCGGCAAATCTCTATCGGCGGCAATGTCTTCGGCCAAAACCCGGCCCAAAGCTCTTTCAAATGGAACTTTCTCAGTGCCAAAATCTTTCACTTCGGCATGTATCAGTTTTTCCGCTTGTTCAACAGTAATCATTATTTATCCGCCAATTGTGGCCATTGATTCATGCGCGGGATCGCGATTTTGTTCGGCTTCGCGGCCATCCCTGGAGCGGTTAGCAAAAGCGCCAAGCAGTTTGATTTGCAGGTCTCCATCTGAAACACCCGATCGCACCAGGTCGCGGATATTCAGCACGCCATTATCATAAAGACAGGTTTTCAGAACACCGTCCGGTGTGATCCTGATCCGGTTACAGGTTCCGCAAAATGTACGCGAGTAAGCTGCGATTACGCCCACGTCGCCGCGATGACCCGGGATGCGATAATTATAAGATGTGGAAGCCGGCTCGTCATCCAGCTTTTGAATCGATGGAAAATGCTCCCTGATCTCGTGCAATATCCGGTGATAATCCCATTTCAAACCGCTATAAACATGTCCCTCACCATTAAAAGGCATTTCTTCGATAAAACGAACGCTTACAGGCAAATCCTTAGTCAACTGCACCAGTGGAATGATGTCCTGTATATTTTTCCCGTCCATCACAACGGCGTTGATCTTCACCATCATATCATGTTTGAGCAATTCGTCCAGTGTTTGCATCACTTTGCCAAACTCGTCACGATATGTTATCGCGAAAAAACGGTTCGCATCTAAGGTGTCCAAACTCAGGTTGACTGATTTGATTCCCAGTCGTTTTAATTCAGGGACCAGCGGCGCCGTGAGAACCCCGTTTGTGGTTATCGTCAATTCGTTCAGGCCATCGATCTTTGACAACGCTTCCAGAAACAGCATCATATCCTTTCGCACAAACGGTTCGCCGCCGGTAATGCGTATCTTTTCAACGCCCATCTTTACGACCAATTCGCATATCCGGAGCATTTCCTCATAGGTCATTAATTCCTCACGGGAAAGCCAATCCAGGCCGTCCTCAGGCATGCAGTAAAAACATCGCAGGTTGCACCTGTCCGTCACCGCCAGGCGGAGGTAGCTGATCTTTCGTCCGTGGTTATCTGTTAACAATGTGTTCCTTTATGATCTGTAAAGGTAACGAATACTTACTTGCAGAATGTTTTTGCAATGTCGTTTTTACCTGGTCAGGCTTGAGTAGATCACATCTTCAACTCTTACCATAAAATCGCCATGACTGTCGGGCGTTTGCTGCGTCATGATCAGGCAAACGAGGTGAGCTTTTGGATCGGCCCAGTAAACCGTGCCATAATAACCACCCCAATAAAATGAGCCTTCGTTGTAAACGTTGTGCGCCGCTGATTTGGCCGAGGTTAGGCCAAAACCCAAACCAAACCAATCGGTTGTGTTGTACATAAAATCGAGTTGGCTGCTGGTCATTAACTGTATCGTACGCGGCGAAAGTATTCTATGGCCGTTATAAATACCGCCGTTCAGCATCATTTGCATAAAAATTGCATAGTCCCATGCCGTCGAACTTAAGCCAGCACCTCCTGCAAAATAGTGCTTGTTCATTAACGGATAATCCGGATCGATGTGCCTGAAC
>JAFDZL010000093.1 GCA_018266935.1 Bacteroidota bacterium
CTTTATAAGCATCGTATTCGGGCAACGGTTTAGGAAGGTATGTATATAGTGGTTTATCCAGGTCGATGATGCCTTCCTGCACCAGCTGCATTACGGTATAAGCAAAGAGCGGTTTTGCCAGCGATGCCCCATAAAAATTGGTTGCGGTATCATTGAGCGCGCTGGTGCGTTTATTTTTATAGCCATAGGCCTGAATGTAAACGGGTCTATTGTCAGTGACAATGCCAATGCACAAGCCGGTGACATCGGCGGTGTCCATTAGTTTTTTGACGACCTGGTCGATAGCCCGGCCGGTCATCGACCCGCCATCGGGTCCCTTGACGGTTTGTGCTGATACGTGCAGGATTATAAGAATAGCAGGTACGACAAGGATAAATCTTTTCATGGTGTGCAGGATCGTGGTTAAGCGGAGGTATCGGTTTTTAGACGGATATTTTGCAGAAGGTTTAACAACTGGCGAATTAAATAATAAATTCACCTTGATATTAACCTGGCGCTTATGAAAAGGTTCACGCAGGTTTCGTTAGTTTTTATTGATCACTTTGATAATATTCCTGCTGATTCTTTGCAGAATTGTGGCGTCCTGCGTTATGATCTCGGCATCGGCCATCATGCCTTGTTTTAAGTGAATGGGCCGTCTCATATCCGATGTTTTTCTAACCTTCAGGTCAACTCTTGACAGAAACACGCTGTCTTTATAAGGCATATCCGATATGTACCTGATACTACCTTTCAGCATACCAAATTCCTCAAAAGGGTAGCTTCGTAATTTGATCAGAACCTGTTCCCCTTCCTTCACTTTTCCCATGCTCGCCTGGGGTATCATCATTTCACCAAAAAATTGTTCGTTGCCCGGATTGATATAAAACACTTCCTCCCCGGGTGCGAGCACATCGTTTTCCTGGATCACACTGGCAAATTCCAACCGGCCACCCTGCGAAGCACTTAGAACGTATTTACTTTTCCAGTCCGCTATCTGGCTGATAAGATTATTCAACGCCTGTATGAACTTCAATTTTTCTTCGCCGATCTGGTTATCCAGTTCCAGTATTTCTTTCTGTTTGGCTACGTAATTGGTATTGGCATTCACCAGCGACGCATCGGTTTGAACAAGCTGTGATTTCTTCGCCAGGTATTTACTTTCCTGGTCTCTCAATTCGGAGGGCGTTCCGGCTTTTTGCTGTACCAGCTTCTGGTAAATATGAAACTCCTGTTCGGCAAGGTCGTTATCCCGCTGCTGAATAGCTTTTTGCACATTTAGCTGTTGCTCCTGTTTAGCCAGATCCGATAAGTCTTTATCCAGGTATGCCCTTTTTTTGACATAGAAGCCATTTTCGACCGATGATTTATAAGATAAATACTCCTGGTAAAAGGTCTGATAAGCGCTTTGCAACTCGCCCAATTGCGAATCATCGGTTTTGTCTAAAAAATTGACGGTCGTATTGCTGTTGGGCTGAATCTCTTTCTGAAGCGCCGTCAGTTTGTCGAGCAGAGCCAGTACCCTGGCATGATTAGCCGTACTTTCTATGTAACCCAGCGGCTGGCCGGCCTTAACATCTTCATTTTGTTTCACCAGTAAGCTAACCAGTTTGCCCTGTATCTTGGCAACTATAGGTTTCGGCGAATTGGGCGAAGTGATCTTCAGATTGGCCTCGACGAAATCAGGATAACGGATAAATGCCGAAAGCCCGATCAAAAGCACGAGGATGAAAAAAAACAAAGTGATACCCCAGCGCAATAACCACGAGGGCACTTTGGTGATGATATCCTGCATGTCGTCCGTATGCCTGATCTCATGGCCGTTATCTATAATTGTATGGTGTGGCATATTATGTCCCTAATTCCAATTGATTTTTAACCAACCTATAGTAATCACCTCTAAGCGAGGTCAGTTCATAATGGTTCCCCTGCTCAATGATCCGGCCTTTGTCCAGAACGATGATATTGTCGGCATTGCTTACCGTGCTTAGCCTGTGTGCTACGATCACCACGGTGCGCCCGGCAAAAAATTCCTGCAGGTTGTTCATGATGACCCGTTCATTATTAGCGTCCAGCGCATTGGTGGCTTCGTCAAAAAAGATATATTCCGGGTTCTTATAAACGGCCCTCGCGATCAGTATCCGCTGCCGCTGGCCCTGGCTAATGCCGTTGCCTTCTGCACCTATCTTGGTATTCAATCCCAATGGCAAGGCGTCGATAAAATCCTGTATGTTCGCCACTTTAATAGCGTGGCGCAGCTTGGCCCTATCCGGGTGATCGTCACCAACGGCAATGTTTCTTTCAATGCTATCCGAAAATATAAAGCCGTCCTGCATGACCACACCGCACTGGCTGCGCCAGGTTTTAAAGCTGAAATTGTTCAGCGGCTGTTCACCCACCCTGATCTCACCTTTTTCGGGCACATAAAATCTGAGCAGTAATTTCAAGATGGTGGTTTTCCCGCTGCCGCTCATGCCGACTATAGCCGTTGTTTTGCCCTGCGGGATATAGAGGTCGATGTTTTCCAAAACCGGTTCGTTGCCTGCGCCGGGATAACGGAAAGTGAGGTTATTGATGCTGATGCTTTTGTTTGCGGGCAGCTCATAGTTCAATTCCTTATCGGCCGGCTCCTCGTCCTCCATCTGGTGAATTTCATTCAATCGCTCCAGGCTGATCTTAGCATCCTGGTAACCTTGTATAAAGCTTAAAAACTGTTGGATAGGACTATTCAATTGCCCGATCATATACTGCACGGCCATCATGGCGCCCAGGGTAAGGTTGCCGTCTATTACCGCTTTTGCGCTTAAAAAGGTGATGAGCAGATTGGTGCCTTCGTTGATAAATGTCGAGCCGCCCTGCTGGTATTGGCTCAAGGCCAGGTTCTTTACGTTGAATTTGAATAACCGTGCCTGTATGTGCTCCCATTCCCAGCGCTTTTGCTGTTCGCAGTTATTGAGCTTGATCTCCTGCATCCCGCTCACCAGCTGTACAACACTGCTTTGGTTTTTGGCCGAAACTTCAAAGCTCTTGTAGTTGAGCACCCGGCGCTGTTTCAGGAATATCAGTATCCAGGTGGTATATAAAATGCTGCTTACCGCGAATACAAAAAATATGGCCAGGTTATAATAAGCCAGTACCACCGAGAAAACCACCAGGTTGAACATGGAGAAAAGCGTGCTCAGCGTTGAGCCGGTGAGAAAGCTTTCGATCTTTTTCTGGTCGTTCATGCGCTGCATGATGTCGCCGGTCATTTTGGTATCGAAGAAGCTCATCGGCAGCTTCATCAGCTTGATCAGGAAATCGGTAAGGATGGATACATTCACCCGCGTGCTCATGTGCAGCAATATCCACGAGCGTATAAAATCAACGCTCACCCGCCCGATGATGAGCATGGCCTGGGCGATAAGAATAATGTAAATGAAATTAAGGTTGCGCGTATTGACGCCGATATCCACAATGGATTGCGTAAGGAACGGCGTGATGAGCTGTAAAACGCTGCCAATTCCCAGGCCCAACAGCAGCTGTAAAACCAATTTACGATAAGTGACCAAATAGCGCAGCAGGAACGACCAGCGCAGCTCGCTGCCTTTTTCATCGTCCTGTTCGTAGAATTGAGGGGTTGGATCCAACAGTAAGGCAAAACCAAAATCAGCGCCTCCTATCCAATTTTGCTTAAAGTCGGCCCCACTAAGAACAACTGAGCCGCCAAAGGGGTCCGAAATGTAGTATTTGTTGTTTTTAACCCGCGACAGCACTACGAAATGGTTCTGCCTCCAGTGCAAAATTGACGGCGATTCAACTTCTTTTAACTGATCAACGGTTAAGCGAACGCCCAGTGACCTGAAACCTATCTTTTCTGCTGCAATGCTTAGGCTCAATAACGATATTCCTTCTCTGTTAACCTCGCACAGCTGAGCCAGCGTTCTTTGTTTGAAATTCCGTCCATGGTATTTAGCCACCATACGCAAACACGTTGGACCGCAATCCATAGCGTCAAATTGCCTATAATTTTTAAAACTCATTAAACTATACTTTAATATTCTTATAATATATGCGTGATGGACTTATATTGAACGACGAAGGAACCGGCTTAAGGCTGGGTCGTGGCTTGTATTTTCTTTTTAACAAGATCAAATGGTATAGGATGACCTCAAATTTATTTTTATAAAACAACCTACCCTTGTCCCAACGCAGCTTGCCGGGAAGCCCTTCAATAACGTGAAAATCAAAATAGGCCTTTATATATTTTTCATTGTCAAGCCTTCTGACTACATGCATTAAGCTTTCGATTTCGCTGTTAATTTCATTCAGTGGTAATTTTTGCGAGAATTGGTCAAAACAATAATTCGTCTCGTCGAAACAAAAACACCGGGCGCTTTCGAGTACCTTGATATGATCTTTACTATGAGTGAACAGGTTGATCATTTTAATATCATTCCTGAACAGCTGAAAATAGCCGGTTAGAAAGTCGTGCCTGACACTTATGATATCATGCTCAAGTACCTTCGGGCTGATAAAGCCTCGTATGTCGCCAAAGATTACGTCAATGTCCCCGTAACCCCAAAAATCATAGTTGGATACTAGGTCATGAAACAGTAGTCCATACGTGGGTTTAAAATCGCAGAGTTTGTACGGGTTGATAATTGATATATCAATTCCTATCTTTTCCGTTGCAATCCGACTGATCTCATTCAAAGTCTTATTGACAAACCGGACATTAGCAGGTAAGTTATTTACAAGTGGATTATCTGTTATTATATAGAAGTCTACCGTCTCGTTATACCGGCACGACTCCAGGAAATACTTAAAAAACCATGGGAATTTTCCATAGAAACAAATAATTATTGCGATGGTCTTATAAAGTTTCATTTTATAATTCTTCAATCATAAAAAAGGTAACGAGCAAATCACTTTATTTGCCCTTAAACAGTGTCTCAAGTTTTTGATCAAGATCCCGATAATCGTCAGATGAAAATCTACCGATGATAACTCCACTCGGATCGATGATTATCTGTGTCGGAAGATAACTTACGCTATACTTTTTTGATATATCAAGCTTGCTGCCCAGATCGGTGCTCAAAATGTTCAACCACCGGGTGATGCTGTCCGCTGCTATGGCGCTACGCCATTCCTTCAGGGTTTTGGTCCTGTCGTCGCTTGAGATGCCTATGAATTCAATACCATCAGATTTATACTTAGAATACAAGTACCTCAAATGCGGATTGCCTTTACGGCAGGGAACACACCAGCTTGCCCAAAAATCCAATAGCACATATTGTCCGCGGTATTTTGTTAGAGATACTATATTGCCATTAACATCTTTCGCGCTGAACGCATAAGCGTTATTCCCTATGGAGCTATTTTCGCGGCCCTTGATTTGTGTTTGAAGCAATAAACCGTCCCGGGTACTTTGAACTTGTGCCCCAAGACGGTCATAATACATTGCCAGCGAATCTAGGGATAGGTCCCTCCCGTCTATTGTCAGCAAATAGCAAGTTACATATGACTTCGGATTCTTATCAAAAAACTTCAGGTC
>JAFDZL010000094.1 GCA_018266935.1 Bacteroidota bacterium
CCATATTATTAGTGTTCTTATTGTAGATCAGGCTCACGCCAACGAGGTAAGTAAAGCCGCCTGTAATTGAGCTCAGGGAAACATATCGCGTAACAAGCAGGACGATGATAAAAATGATGATGCAGAGCAAAGCGGCCGATATATTTACTTCAAGCACCATACCGAACAAGGTGGCAATACCCTTTCCGCCCCTGAAACCCGCAAAAACCGGGAACAAATGTCCCATAACGGCCGCTATACCCAATGCCAGTTCATAATTGATGAGATTGGAATGCGGGCCGCCAGTAATCGATGTTCCTATAAAGTGCGCCAGGTATGTAGCTGTAAATCCTTTGAGAATATCGATAAGCATCACGGGGATGCCGGCTTTTTTTCCTAATACTCGGAAGGTGTTCGTTGCACCTGCATTACCGCTGCCATATTCGCGGACATCCACTCCGTAAAACATCCTGCCTATCCAAACGGCTGTGGGGATGGAGCCTAACAGGTAGGCCGCGATCAGCATGCTTACGGACCCAATCGTGATCATTCGTTCACAATATTAGTAAAATGTACGGGATTGTCATTATTATTTGACAGCTTTCAGGCTCAGGTCAAGGCTTCTTACCGAATGGGTGAGCCCGCCGACAGAGATATAATCCACGCCGCATTCGGCAAACTGACGGATGTTATCGACAGTTATCCCGCCTGACGCTTCGGTGAGAAACCGGCCTCCTATCCGCTTAACTGCCTTGCGCAGATCGTCGAAGCCAAAATTATCCAGCAGGATCTGATCAACACCTCCAACCTGCATCACCTGTTCCAATTCATCCAGGTTGCGCACCTCGATCGTTATGGCTAACTCTTTTTGGTTCTTCGCTAAATACCGTTTAGTATTTTCAATAGCCTGCCTGATACCACCTGAATAATCTACATGATTGTCTTTGATCAGGATCATGTCATACAGCCCAAACCGATAGTTCACACCCCCGCCGATCTTTACGGCCCATTTTTCAAAGTACCGGAAGCCAGGCGTTGTTTTGCGGGTGTCAAGCACTTTGGCTTTCGTGCCTTTTAACAATTCGACCATTTGATGAGTTCTTGTCGCAATACCTGACATCCGCTGCATACAGTTCAACACAAGGCGTTCCGCTGTAAGAATACTTTTTACGTCGCCCTGCACTTCAAATGCTATATCGCCGGGTTGCACTGTGGCGCCATCGCGGAGGAAAACATCAACTGCAAGGTTACTGTCAACCTCTTTAAATATCTGCAATGCAAGCTCTACCCCTGCCAGGATACCATTATCTTTTACCAATAATTTTGCTTTGCCTGTGGTATTTCCCGGGATGGTTGCCAGGGAGGTATGGTCGCCGTCGCCTACATCTTCGGCTAATGCGCCGGTTATGAAATGGTGTATAAGTTGCTTGTCCAAACTTTTGGTATTAATGCCGCAAAAATAAGAAGAAATAAGAATTAATTTTCTTTACTCGTTTCAATACGAAGCTCAGTCAGCTGAAAATGTCCGCTATTATTTTTAAGGGAAAAAGCTACGCGGAACATGCCGTCTTCTGTGGTAAGCAGGATAACACCGTAATGAAATTTAGGGCTGGATGTAATGCGGTGCAATATTTTCATCGATCGCGGCTGATGCTTATCAAAGAAAACGGTTAACAGATTTTTGGCCGCAGCGGCAGACGACTGGCTCTCATTGTCCATTATGGTAAGATCAACCACCGGGGCGAAATCCTTCGCTAATTCGGAAATGTTTGCAGAGCCTATCAATTGCGCGGTCCGATCGATATCATCGCCCGCGCGTTGGAACGCGGTAATCAGCACCAACAAGAGAAATGCGTAAAATATCTTCATATTGATTGCCGGCTCAACCTAAATAAACTTTAAGTTAAGCTTTTTAAACGTTTTTTATGTTAAAACGTTGCCTTTATATTTGCATTGTGGAAAAACAGAAAAAAGTAGCACTCATCATCCTCGACGGCTGGGGCTACGGCCGGAATGACAAATCAAACGCGATATACGCAGCAAATACTCCCTTCTTCGATTCTTTGCTTAAAACATATCCTAATTCAAAGCTGGAAGCTTCGGGTACTTCGGTAGGACTGCCTGCAGGACAGATGGGCAATTCGGAGGTGGGCCACATGAACCTGGGCGCCGGGCGCATTGTCTATCAGGAGCTCGGACGCATCCATAAGGCCGTTGACGACAATGAGTTTGTGACGAATCCCGTGCTGAAAGAAGCCTTCGAATATGCCAGGGATAATGATAAAGATGTACATTTCATCGGGCTGGTGTCGGATGGCGGCGTACACTCGCATATACGTCACCTGGAAGGCTTGTGCGACGCAACAGGAGCATTCGGTCTGAAAAAAGTATATGTCCACGCCTTTTTAGACGGACGGGACACGGATCCCAATTCGGGCATCGGTTTTATCAATGAACTCGAACAGCATATTAAGGAGACTCCCTGCAAAGTAGCTTCAGCCGTAGGCCGGTATTTCGCCATGGACCGCGACAACCGCTGGGAAAGGGTAAAAAAAGCTTACGACCTGTTAGTAAACGGTATCGGTATACCTACCGCCAGCATTTCACAGGCGATCAAAGAATCATACGACGCCGGTGTGACCGATGAATTTGTTGAACCTATAGTTCGGATTGATGAAAACGGCGATCCTTTGGCTGTGATCAAGAACGACGATGTAGTGATCTGCTTTAATTTCCGTACAGACCGGGGCCGCGAGATCACCATGGCCTTAACGCAAAAGGCCTTCCCCGAGCAGAACATGCACCCGTTGAACCTGCATTATATCACCATGACCACCTATGACGAGACGTTCAAAAATGTGCGTGTGGTGTTCAAAAAAGACGACCTGACCAAAACTTTAGGCGAAATATTGCAAGAAGCCGGAAAGAACCAGGTACGTATAGCCGAAACCGAGAAATATCCGCACGTCACCTTTTTCTTCTCGGGCGGGCGCGAAAAAGCGTTCGACAACGAGAAAAGGCTCCTGGTACCATCCCCTAAGGTGGCCACTTACGATCTGCAGCCCGAAATGAGCGCCGAAGGAATTAAAGACGCTATTATTCCCGAACTGGAAAGCGGCTGGCCAGACGTAGTGATCCTTAACTTTGCCAATACGGATATGGTGGGTCATACCGGAGTGTTTGAGGCTGTAATAAAAGCCGCTGAAACCGCCGACAAGTGCACCCAAGCGGTTGTTGAAACCGGCATTAGAAATGGATATTCATTCATCATCATTGCCGACCACGGTAATGCCGATTATATGATCAATGACGATGGCTCGCCGAATACCGCGCATACCACCAACCTGGTGCCGTGTATTGTTATCGATGCTGATGTAAAGCAAGTAAAGGACGGTAAACTGGGCGATATTGCACCCACCATCCTAAAGATCATCGGCGTGCCGGTTCCACCTGAAATGACGGGAAATGTATTGGTGTAAAAGATACCTGGCTACGGTTATCGGGCTGTCCGCGCTATTGTACCTTGCTTCCTGCAAAAAGGATAGCAGTGCAGCGAAAGATACCATGAAGTTTTTCGACCTGAAGGGGTATTTCGAAAGCGAGGCTGCCCGGTTGAGCAAGCAAAACCCTGACATTGACAAGACTGCCATCTATAATCATCAAACCGAAGAGCAAAAAGTGCATATTGCCAATTGGAAATCCGAGCTAAGCATGTTTTCGGAGTCAGATATTAACAAGCCTGCATGGAGACTAAGTTATGATGTACAGTCGTCGGAAGGTTTTATCACTTACAAAGCGAAGGATCCGGCACTGAAAACACAAGATATTACCATCAAAAAAGATGGCGACAAAGTCAGGTGGATATTGATCATCAATCATACACGGAGCGCAATTTTCACTAAAACACTTTCCGAAACGGTCGAAAAATTAAGCTACTTCCCCGATTCGCTATACCACGTGCAAAAGAAACAATACACCCGGTTTTTAGGCATTAACACTTATAACGTTACAGGAAAGTTCAATTAACGGTGAGCCGGAATGCTCGTTTCGGATAATTCTTTTTTCGAAAGATCTATCTGCGACTGGATATCCTGACGGTTGTCCAGTATTTTTTCCAGGTCGGCTATAGAGGCTTTCAGTGAGTTGATCGCTCGCGTCTTATCGTAAAATTTACCCGGCTGCAGTTTGAATTCGGCATATTCACGATAAGCTATGCCACGGTTTTGGTAGCATTTGGTATTGTTTTGCATATCATTGGGTTCGACAGCAATAGCCTTGGTGAAATCCAGTATGGCAGCCAGAAGGTATTTCTCCCTTTCCGCATCGGCCGACTGGTTCTCTTTCGCAAAATAACCTTCAGCGCGGGCCCGGTAGTAATAAGCGGAAGCGTCGGCAGGCTTCAGGGCGATCACCCTGTTATAGGCCGCTATCGATTTTTTGTAATTCTCGCTGTGATAATAGGAATAGCCCAGCATCCACAAGGCGCTGGTATTATTGGAATCGATGATACACGATTTTTCAAGATGCTTAACAGCGGCCTTGAAATCACCGTCGAGAAATGCCTGCTGACCCATCTTAAAATAGGCGTTCTGAGCGTTAACCACTTGCAGTGACGACAGGACAACAAACCCCAGGATAACCGATAGCCGCATTAAGGTAAACTAATCGTTTGTAACAAAAATAATATACTTTATCTTAAACCTAATAACTTATTTTATTTCAAATTATTATGCCTTCGGACAATTTTATCTGAATGCGGCTCAAAAATAGCATTTCCCGTCTTTTACAAAAATCGCGCTGACTTTTTTTCATACCAACTATCATTGAATAATTTCCGTAAACCATTACGCTGATTATTTCGGGCGGAATATGTATATTTAAATTAATTGCCGGTCGTTATAAGTATTGGCACAAGTCTTGAACTATAGGGCAGCCACCGGCAATACACCAATTTTGCCTGAATTTTATGTTCCCACTATAAACGGGACTGACATTATGACGCTACTAACAGAAAGGGAATTTGATGAGTTTTGATCCATTCGATATAAGAAATGCACTGCCGATAATAAATGAAGATTCCGAGTTTTTTCCGCTGATGTCATCGGAAGATGAGGAGGAAATGAACAATGAACAAATGCCCGAGGTGCTTTCCATATTGCCGCTGCGCAATACGGTATTGTTCCCGGGTGTGGTTATCCCGATCACCGTAGGCAGGGATAAATCTATCAAGCTGATACGCGACGCTAACAGGAACAAGAAAATGATAGGCGTTGTCGCCCAGCAGGATGTCGCCGTCGAGGATCCGTCTTTTAGCCAGCTGAATAAAGTGGGCACCATGGCGCTCATTATCAAGGTGCTCCAAATGCCCGATGGTAATACTACGGTCATTCTCCAGGGCAAAAAACGCTTTATGCTGAGGGAAGAAGTGCAAAGCGAACCTTATATCAAAGCGATTGTTGAGCCCTTTCACGAGATAAAACCAAAGGAAGACAAAGAGTTCAAAGCCATGGTATCATCCATCAAGGATATGGCCATGAGCATTATTCAGCTTTCGCCGAATATCCCCAGTGAAGCAGGTATAGCCATACGCAACATCGAAAGCATTTCATTTTTGATCAATTTCATTTCATCAAATATGAATGCGGATATGGCTGCCAAGCAACGTATGCTTGAGGTGGCCAACCTGCGCGACAGGGCCAAGCTTGTATTAGAGCACCTGACGCTTGACCTGCAAATGCTCGAGCTTAAGAACCAGATACAGAGCAAGGTTCGTGTCGATTTGGACAAACAGCAGCGGGATTATTTCCTGAATCAGCAGCTGAAGACCATCCAGGAAGAACTTGGCGGCAATACGCCCGACCTGGAGATCGAAAACCTGCGCCAGCGCGCCTCAACCAAGAAATGGGCTAAAGATGTTAACGACCATTTCAATAAAGAGCTTGAAAAATTAGTAAGGACCAATCCCGCCGCGGCTGATTATTCGGTACAGATCAATTACCTGGAACTCCTGCTCGATCTGCCCTGGAATGAGTTCACCAAAGACAACTTCGACCTGAAAAGGGCGCAAAAGATATTGGATAATGACCATTTCGGTCTCGAAAAAGTCAAACAACGTATTATAGAATACCTGGCCGTGCTGAAATTGAAACACAACATGAAGGCGCCTATATTGTGTTTGGTTGGCCCCCCGGGAGTCGGAAAAACCTCATTGGGTAAATCAATAGCCAAGGCGCTCGGCCGCAAATATGTGCGTATGGCGCTGGGCGGCATCCGCGACGAGGCTGAGATTAGGGGACACCGTAAAACCTATATCGGCGCCATGCCAGGCCGGATCGTTCAAGCCATCAAAAAGGCGGGAGCGGCTAATCCGGTGTTTATCCTGGACGAGATAGATAAAGTAGGTAACGACTTCAGGGGCGACCCATCGTCGGCGCTGCTTGAAGTGCTCGATCCGGAACAGAACAGCACCTTTTACGACCATTATGTCGAGGTTGACTTCGACCTATCCAATGTGATGTTCATTGCTACGGCAAACTCGCTGAGCACAATTCAGCCTGCGCTGCTCGACCGTATGGAGATCATCGACGTGAACGGTTATACGATCGAAGAAAAGATAGAGATCGCCAAACAGCACCTTGTTCCAAAACAGCGCGAAGCGCATGGGTTGAAACCGAAGGACGTGGTGATGAAGAACGATGTGATCGAAAAGCTGATCGAGGACTATACCCGCGAGTCGGGGGTTCGTTCGTTAGAGAAAAAAATCGGCTCCGTTGTTCGCGGTGTGGCTAAAAACATCGCGATGGGTGAGCCGCATAACCCCGCTGTCACCAAAAAAGAGCTGGAAAAGATATTGGGTGCACCCATATTTGATAAAGACATTTACGAGAATAACAATGTCGCAGGCGTGGTTACCGGGCTTGCGTGGACACAGGTTGGCGGCGATATCCTGTTCATCGAAGTAAGTTTGAGCCCCGGCAAAGGCCGCTTGACGCTTACCGGTAACCTGGGCGATGTGATGAAGGAGTCAACCTCAATTGCCCTGGCATACCTGAGAGCGCATGCGAAAGATTTCAATATCGATCCCAGGGTATTCGACCAATGGGACGTGCATGTCCACGTGCCGGCTGGCGCCACGCCAAAAGACGGCCCGTCGGCAGGTGTAACCATGCTAACAGCGCTGACCTCGGCATTCACACAACGTAAAGTAAAATCGCATTTGGCTATGACCGGCGAGATCACTCTGCGCGGGCGCGTGCTGCCGGTGGGTGGTATCAAAGAAAAAATACTCGCCGCCAAACGCGCGAATATTAAAGAGATCATACTCTCCAGGTCGAACCGGAAAGATATTTTGGAAATAAAAGAAGAATATATTAAAGACCTCCAATTTCATTACGTGACAGACATGCGTGAGGTGATTAACCTTGCGTTAATGAACGAAAAAGTGGATAACCCGCTGGATTTCACCATCAAAGATGAGTTAAAACCCGTAATGAACTGATACTGAATAGCTCATATTTCACCCATTTTTTGAAAAAATCCCTGTCCAAAACAGGGATTTTTTCTTATTAGGATACTTTTCTTACTGAAACTTTTTAAGTAACACTCCCGTAATACGCCGTAGCTGAACTAAATAGTCATACTATTAACTATATTGTAATGAATCGTGTTTTTAAACTTAAAGCCAGTATTGTCCTGTTCGCCATTTTATTTTGTCAGGTTGAATTAAGGGCGCAAAGCGTATCCCAGGATACCAGTCATGTGCGGGCTGCAAATATAGATACCAATCAAACGAAAAAGCACAGCTCTATCGTTGTCAAATCAGATACGGCCCTTATCGTAAAAGCGGGCGCAACCATCGTGCAGAAGGCCGACACCACCATGGTGATCAATGCCGATCCTGAACTGATCAGAAAATTCAATGAGATCGTTGCTGCTAAACAACAGCAGGCGGATCAATCTAAACAAAACAGCAACGTGACATCAGCTACCGCTGATTCAGCTTCGAAACAAAATGCTTCGGCAAACACGCCGCCCGTAAACAAGCCTGAAAATGTGGCTTCAGCCCCCGCATCGTCAAGTGTGCCCGTTTCCGCGGTAAATGCAGGCACTACGGCATCCACTATCGCCACCGGAGCTGCCACTTCGGCTGTTACCGGCGCTGCAAAAACAGGTGCAAGCATCCCGGCGCCAGCCACCAACAATAACAATGCTGCGCCGATAAATAGCAGTGCACAACCCGCTAATACCAACAACACCCAGGTTGCAAATACCACGCCGGCAAACAAACCGGATTCGGCTGCGAGCCAACCGACTAAAAATGACGCCGCACAGCAAACTGCCGCTACTTCGAATAATAGCAATACAGCTGCGACAGAAACCAAAAAGGCTGACAGCACGCAACAGGCAGCATCCGGCGCCACCCCCGCTGTGAAGGCTGATTCGGCTTTGACCGCAAAAATTGACACCACCAAAGCCAAAACAGATACTGCCAAAAAGAGCGACACCACGAAAATGAAGAAAGATACTTCATTGATGGTTACAGATACTGCAGCGCATGGTACCAAAGCCGTAGCCGCATACCTCGAAGTCGGCGGTCCTGGCCTGGCAATATCGGGCAACTATGATGCCCGTTTCCACGATCAGCGCGACGGCTGGGGCTACCGCATAGGCGCCGGCTATTTCGCATCAGGTGGCAATACCGTGTTTACGGTTCCGTTCCAGATCAACTACCTGACGGGCGAAAACAGTATGCATATCGAACTTGGTGCGGGCACAACGTTCCTAAACTCGACGGGTACCAATATTGGTAACAGCAAGTGGGAGTTCGATAAGATCACAGGCTTTATCGCAACCGCTACTATCGGCTTCCGTTATCAGCCTGAAAGCAAAGGTCTTAACTTCCGGATAGCGTTCGTCCCGATCCTGTACGACGAAGGTTTGATCCCTGCCGGCGGTGTAAGTATAGGCTACACCTTTAAATAAGAACAAACATTTCCAGATAGAAAAGCTCCGAAAAACCGGAGCTTTTATTATTTTAGGCCTTAGTTCAACAGCGACCCTAAATGAATTACAAGATATTTTGCCTGCTTTTGTGTTTTAGCTGCTGCGCAGGGGCGTATGCGCAGTCGCACAGTAATGAAATTGGTATAGAAACCGACGACGATTCATACCTGGCCCAGGGTTCCGACCGCTATTATACTGCGGGCACATTTCTTTATTTCAGGGAAGGGCTAAGCACAAAGGGTAATTCAAAATTGCAGAATAAGGTTTTAGGCTTTGAATTGGGCCAAAAGCTCTATACGCCGCAGTCGGGCAGCATCAACCCTACAGATGTTCCCAACGGCGACGACCCGAGATATATCGACCGGCCTTTTGCAGCTTACCTTTATGTTGGTTCGACCCTCAATCTGCTATATAAAGACGAGAGCAACCTGAAATTAAGCGCGCAGATAGGCATAATCGGGCCCTCGGCATTAGGCAGGCAAACCCAGCAAACCATTCACAATTGGTTTGGACTATATCACCCCAGCGGATGGGAGTACCAGATAGACAATAATGCTGTGCTTAACCTTTCAGTAGAATACAACAGGCTGCTTGGCAGGGCCGACTGGGCAGATATCTCCTTAGCGAGCTACGCCAATCTCGGTAATGGTTTTACCGGGGCAGGCATCGGGCCGATGATCCGTCTTGGCGATTTTAACCAATTGTTCAACTCGGAAAGCACGCAAAGCACTGCCATCAAATCGGAAAATGCTAAGCCGCTGCATGACCACGAACTGTTTTTTTATTATAAGCCGCAAATTAACCTGGTGCTTTATGACGCGACTGTACAGGGTAGTATGTTCGGTTCCAAAAGTCCAACACGCATGGAGGTAACAGGTAACCCCGAAACCTTTGTCTTGAGCAACCAGTTGGGAGTGGGATATTCGGGTAAACGTTTTGTGATTGATGCCGCGGTTATATTTCACTCAAAGGACGTTAAAACGCAGGTGCAATCCGAACAGTGGGGAGATATAACCTTGCTTTATCGTTTTCACTGATCGCCAAAATTTTTCCTCCGGTTCTCCTTTTTGGCTGACTGTAGCTTCTTGTTTTCGAGCCGTGCTGCTTTGGCTGCTTTAGATGGCTTGGTGGCCTTTCTCTTTTTAGGCTGATGCAAGGCCCTGGCCAGGATAAGATGGAGTTTTTCGAGCGCCTTTTCTTTATTCATAAACTGGCTGCGCTCCTCTTCGCTCATTACCTGCACATAGCCATCGCGGTTAAGCCGTGATTGGAGCTTTTGGAAAAGCAACTGTTTTTCCTCGTCCGAAAATAATGCTGATTGCGCAACATCAAATAACAATTCAACTTTGGTGGATACCTTATTGACGTTTTGCCCGCCTTTGCCCCCGCTACGCGACGCTTTGAAGACAACTTCCTTTTGCAGATCGGCCTTACTAAAATTCATTTGGTAAAAGTAGTTGATTGAGTTGATTGAGTTAAGTGGTTGATTAAGTTTAATGGTTGCGAACTCAATCAACTTATTCGACCGAATCAACCACTCACTTAATTTTCCTACCTTAGCCGTCAATGAGCAAGAACATTGTGATAGCCATCGACGGTTATTCGTCATGCGGTAAAAGCACATTAGCCAAAGCCCTGGCACAAAAGCTCCACTTTATTTATATCGATAGCGGCGCCATGTACCGGGCGGTAACGCTCTATTTCCTGCGGCATCATGTCGATCTGAAAGACCACAAACAAATTGACGAAGCGCTCAAAAGCATCCACCTGAATTTTCATTCCCGCGATTACCAGACGCATATCACGCTCAACGACGAGGAGGTTTCGGACGAGATACGGCAAATGCCCGTATCCGACAATGTGAGCGATGTGGCCGCACTAAAGGAAGTTCGCCACGAGATGGTGAAACAGCAGCAGCGCATGGGCCGGTCCAAAAACATTGTGATGGACGGGCGCGATATCGGCACAACTGTTTTCCCCGATGCCCAACTCAAAATATTCATGACCGCTGATCCGAAAGTAAGGGCCGAAAGACGTTATAAGGAACTACACGCGAAAAACCCGGATATCACGCTGGAGGAGGTGTTTGAGAACCTGGCCCACCGCGATTACCAGGACACTACCCGCGAAGAAAGCCCGCTAACCCGGGCAGCAGACGCCATCATCCTGGACAATACCAATATGACCCCTGACGAGCAATTACAATTTGCTTTAGAGAAGATAGTTTCGCTACTCGATCCGGAGGAATAACGTAATTCCACCGATTTCAAAAGATGGTTCCACCGATCAATTATCTTCAGACAGCCAAAAAGCGGTGTAATCAAAAAATTAATCGGTGTAATCCTCTGTAATAAACTTAGAAGCCGGCACCCCAAATTTGTTCAGAAAATCCACGCCTTCGTCGCTTGGCAAGCCTTTGTATTCGGCATAGGACTTCATAAAGAAAACCTGTTTTATGCCGGCTGAAAAGATTATCCTGGCACAGGGCAGGCAGGGCGACAACGTGGTGTATAAGGTAGCTCCGGCAAGGTTAGCGCCGTTCTTTACGGCATAAAGGATCGCATTTTCTTCGGCATGCAGCGCAAGTGAACAGCTACCGCGCGCGTCACGCGGACAACCGCTTTCCGGCCATTCCTCATCACAATTGTGCGTGCCGGCGGGCGGGCCGTTATAACCGATAGAAATAATTCGTGTATCCTTGGCTAAAACAGCGCCGACCTGTGCCTTAACGCAGTGTGAGCGTTTGGCCAGGTCGGTTGCCAAATTCATGAAAATGGTATCGAAACTTAGTTTGGTCATTGTGTCATTAAGTCACTAAGTCATTGGGGCATTCACAATTTTTAATGACTTAATGACCCAATGACCTAATGAAGTATTAGTGCCCCCCTCCTGCTTCCAGGTTATCCACGTCAATGCCTTGTTTTTTCAATTCAAAGCCGGCTTTCCACGCAAAGAATGCCAGGTAAGCAAAACCTATAACCGGAACGATGTATGATAAATGGATGCCGCTCATACCTGAGATTGCATTTTGCGCAGTATCCGCAAAAATACCCTGAACAGGTGGGATAATTGACCCACCTAAAATCATCATGATCAGGAACGCTGAACCCTGGCTGGTGTATTTTCCCAACCCAGCTATCGACAAAGCGAATATAGATGGCCACATGATAGAGCAGCAAAGGCCACCGCTGATGAATGCAAATAAGCCAACGCGCCCGGTGGTCATTAACCCGATAACCATAGCCAAAACGCCCAATATCCCGAACATGGTAAGTGTACGTACCGGTTTCTGCTGTCCAA
>JAFDZL010000095.1 GCA_018266935.1 Bacteroidota bacterium
ATATCCCATCTTTTATGCGTACCTTTGTTTTTTATTAAAACAAATTCAATGCAAGGAACAGTAAAATTCTTCAATCAGACAAAGGGCTTCGGCTTCATTACGCCCAATGATGGCGCTGCCGATATCTTTGTTCATTCTACGGGTTTGATCGATAACATCCGCGAAAACGATGTTGTTGAATACGATGTAGAAAACGGCCGGAAGGGCCTTAACGCGGTAAATGTAAAAATAGCATAATCGATATTTTGATGATCAATCGCAAAGCGCCCTCCTTATTACGGAAGGGCGCTTTTTTTTCCACGTAAAACTTTATAACATAGCCTATGGCAAAATCAAGCGAAACATTTAACAAAAAAGAAAAAGAAAAGAAACGGCTGAAAAAACAGCAGGACAAAAAGGAACGCGCCGAAGAGCGCAGGGCCAATGGCTCCAAAGGCAAAAGCCTGGAGGATATGATGGCCTATGTTGACGCCGACGGCAACATCACCTCTACCCCACCCGACCCGTCCAAAAGACGCCAGATCTCGGCCGACGACATACAGATCGGCGTACCCAAACAGGTGGACATGCCGGATGATACCCTCCGCACCGGGACCATTACGATGTTCAACGAAGCGAAGGGCTTCGGTTTTATCCGCGACGCCGCCAGCCAGGAAAGCATTTTCGTGCACATCAGCGCCATCACCGGCCAGGTCCGGGAAAACGACAAGGTAACCTTTGAAACCAGCCAGGGACCAAAGGGACTGACGGCGACGAATGTTAAAAAGGCTTAGTGTCTGAACTAAGATTCCTATGATTAAAAGATGGCCATGATCCTCGTAAACCCCTAAACCGTCATGCGAGGTACGAAGCAATCTCCGAACTGTGCCAGTCAATGCAACGGGGTTATCATTAAGGCTCAAGAAGCATCTGCGTAAAACCCCGTCCCCGCGTTCTTGCGCCAGGGTGGGGAATGCATGCGCAGAGATTGCTTCGTACCTCGCAATGACGGTTCTTTTTATTAAGGACGTCCATCATTTCACCAACTCCGCAGGCAAAGCACCTATCGGCTCAATTTTTATCTGCCGGTAATACACCTCCGCACCTTCCGATTGCAGTTGTATCCTTCCCTTAGTCAGCGACAGTTCGCGGCCGTTGTCTAATTGCCGGTTGCGGTACAGGATCATCGCCACTTTGCCGTTCACCACGTGGATGCTGGTATCGCCGTGGCAATACAGGTCGAGCGTGTTCCATTGGCCCACCGGGCTTTCGGCCGACTGCCCCTGCTTGATGCAGTGCCGGCCCTGTTTGCTTTCCTGGCTGAAGGTGAGCATGGCGCCCTGCGGGTTGTATATGTAGTCGGCGCCCGACAGGTTATTCGCCGGGATATCGGCCATGCCGCCCGCGCAGCCCCAGTAATCGCCCGTATTGCCCTCTTCCACCTGGAACTCCTGCGCGCGCATCCACGCCCCGTAGTCGGCGCCGTATTTACCTACCGAATGGTACAGCAAACCGCTGTCCTTCTTTTTCCCTTTCTTTTGCCCCCAGGTAGCGGCGCCCCATTTAAACTGCAGCTGCAGGTGATAATTTTCGTATTCGCCCTTGCTGATCAGCGCGCCCCAGTTCTCGCCCGAAATGCGGATCACATTCTCATCGCCGTCCTTCACCACGGTAAACACCCGGTGCGGATCGTTATTCAAACCCAGCGGCGTACCCGTAAGGGGTTTGCCGGTGTCGTCCAGGTCCGGACCGATATAGGTATCCCAGCCGGCCAGGTTTTTGCCGTTGAACAGCTGCCGCCAA
>JAFDZL010000096.1 GCA_018266935.1 Bacteroidota bacterium
ACGACACTATAACAAACCGGTTACTAGCGATAAACCGTATTGGTGAAAAGCCGGATAACGATCTGGTTTCACAGGCAAGAAACTTTATTAAAGCTTACCTTGACGACGATCAACGCAAAAGTAACCCTCATATGGTTTACACACTTGAATCAAGCGCGACGGTGGTACGGCAGGATTCGAGCCTGGCTACAATACAGATCGACCGCTACATGTATGCCGGCGGCGCACATGGCAGCACCTACACCGGGTTTATCAACTGGAATACGAAGGCAGGCAAAGAGATCAGCCTGGATGATCTCTTTGCACCTGGCTATGGATCAAAGCTTACCGCAATCGCCGAAAAAATATTTCGAAAAGACGAAAAGCTGAGCGATACCAGTTCATTAAGGAACTACTTCTTTCAGGACCAGAAATTCGCACTTAATGATAATTTCCTTATCACACCGGTCGGTATCCGTTTTCTATATAATGAGTATGAAATTAAATCCTATGCCGACGGAACAACGGAATTATTAATACCTTACACGCAGATCAAATCTTTACTTAGACCCCACACGGTCGTTAGCCAGTACATCAAATAAATGCTTGTTTTTAAATTCGGGGGCGCATCGGTTAAGGATGCAGCCGGAGTCATCAACCTTTCCAATATCGTTAAAAAGTTTACGGGTGCGCAATTGCTCATCGTGGTTTCGGCTATGGGCAAAACCACCAATGCGCTTGAAAAATTAACCAAAGCCTACGCCGATGGCTCTGACGACGTGAATGAAATATTCAGCGAGATCAAAAAATATCATTTTAATATTATTAGTGAACTTTTCGAACCCGGACACTCCGTCTATGATGAAGTTTCGAACACTTTCGTTGAGATCGACTGGATGATAGAAGACGAACCGCATGACAATTACGATTTCGCATATGATCAGATCGTTTCCATAGGTGAAATGGTTTCAACCCGTATTGTGACCGCGTATCTGAATCAATGCGGCATTAAAACGCATTGGACGGATGTCCGGAGCTATATCCATACTGACAATACGTACCGCGAGGGCAATGTAGACTGGGACAAAACCCGTACAAGCATCAGCCGGGATATTCCTAAGCTTTTAGAAAAAGGAATCGTTTTAACACAAGGCTTCCTAGGCGGAACGTCTGAGAACTTTACGACTACGCTCGGGCGTGAGGGTTCAGATTATACAGCATCGATATTTGCCGCATGCCTGCAAGCAGAATCAGTCACGACCTGGAAGGACGTTCCGGGCATACTGAATGCCGACCCCAAGATATTTAGCGATACGATAAAATTCGATGAACTTACCTATACAGAAGCCATCGAAATGACCTATTATGGCGCCAGCGTGATCCATCCCAAGACGATTAAACCGCTGCAGAATGCCAAAATACCGTTGCTGGTCAAATCATTTAATGAACCTGATGCGCCGGGTACCGTGATCAAAGAAACCGCCGACATGGTTTTTACAAAGCCGGTTATTATCCTAAAGCAAAACCAGGTATTGCTTTCTATCTCAGCAAAGGACTATTCTTTTATTTCTGAGGACCACCTGAGCGAAATATTCGGCCTTTTTGCACAAAACCAGGTTAAAGTCAATATTATGCAAACCTCGGCGCTAAGCTTCAGCGTTTGCTTTGACCTGAGGCCCGAACGATTTGAAAGGCTTTTAAAAGGTCTGGCGCCGAATTTTAAAGTAAAGTATAACGAAAATATCAGCCTGATCACGGTTCGGCATTATAAATTAGGCGATCTGAGAGAACTGGCAACGAATAAAACTGTACTGCTGGAGCAGGTGAGCCGGAACACAGCGCAGATGGCCGTAAAATGATCACAAGCTGATCAGCAAACTGCACAGCCATACCGATAAAGCAGCAATCAGCGTGTTCAGGAAATTAACCGTATTATTCCCTATAAGGCCTTTTCTTTCGTAGAGTGCCCCAAGTATCGAGTCGGCTAAATTACCTATCGTCCCGGCCAGTATGATCAACCCAAACCTTTTGCTTCCGAACGCACCAAAACAATAAATGAGCGCGACGACAGCAGAACCGGCGACACCGATCAGCAGCCCGGTGATGCTGATCACCCCATCGAGCCCTTTTCTTTCTTTCCTGAACGTGATGATATTGAAAAACCATCGGCCGTAGAGCATACCCAATTCCGATGATAAAGTATCTGCCATGGCCGATGATAAAGCGGCGGTCATCATTAACCGAAAATATCCGGAATGATGAGGGAACCATAACACCAGCAAGCCCAGGATGGCGGGAATGCCTCCGTTTGCCAGCACCTGGCCTGCGTCGCGCGTGGTCGCCCGGTCTGATTTTGACTTAAATTGATTTTTCTTTTCCTTTTCCCAGCTTGTGGCCAGCGTTCCCAGCAGGAAAAAGGCTGTCAGCATGATAAGTCCGCGGAAACCATCGCCCATAAAAACGGCTAATCCAACGCAAAATGCCGCGATTGCACCGCCCAAAGTCAGCTTCCTTTCCCTGATGCTGAAGTATGCGCCGAGGGTTAGCAGCACTATTACAATAAGATATGAGAGGGATATGGGCATAAAAAATCAGAGCCTAATTTAGTACTCTGATCCGTTTATGTTCCCCCAGGGAATTATTTTAATATCGCGATTATTGTTCTGTAACAATACGCGATTCAGCAATACCGAG
>JAFDZL010000097.1 GCA_018266935.1 Bacteroidota bacterium
CGCAGGTTGGCAAATTTTTGCCACTCATCGCCGGGCATTTTGCCCAGCATAGAGCCTTTGCCATAAACCACTTCATCATGCGAGAACGGCAGCATAAAGTTCTCGGTAAACGCATAGATCAGGCTGAAAGTGATCTGGTTGTGGTGATATTTGCGATACACAGGATCCTTTGAAAAATATTTAATGGTATCGTGCATCCAGCCCATCATCCATTTCATGCCAAAGCCCAAACCGCCTGCATAAACAGGGCGGCTAACACCCGTAAATGATGTTGATTCCTCGGCTATGGTCTGTGTATCCGGGAAATGGCTATAAACCGCTTCGTTAAATTCTTTGAGGAACGATATGGCTTCCAGGTTCTCGTTGCCGCCGTATTGGTTCGGCTCCCATTCGCCATGATTGCGCGAATAGTCTAAATAAAGCATCGAGGCAACTGCGTCAACCCGCAAACCATCGGCGTGATAACGGTCGAGCCAGAACAATGCGTTACTGATCAGGAAACCGCGCACTTCGTTCCTGCCATAATTGAAAATGAACGATTTCCAATCCGGGTGGAAGCCTTTGCGCATATCTTCATGCTCATAAAGGTGCGACCCATCGAATCGGTATAACGAGTGTGCATCGCCCGGGAAATGTGAGGGCACCCAATCCATGATCACGCCTATGCCCTCCTGGTGAAAACGTTCGATCAGCTTCATCAACTGCTTTGGCGTTCCGTAGCGGCTCGAAGCAGCATAATAGCCGCTCACCTGGTAGCCCCAGCTCGGATAGTACGGGTGTTCCGCTATCGGCATAAACTCTACATGCGTAAAGCCCATCTCTTTCACGTAAGGCACCAGTTTATCGGCCAACTGCTCGTAACTGTAGAAAGCATCCGGGCTCTCCGGGTTTCGCGCCCACGAGCCGATGTGCACTTCATAAACAGAGAACGGTTTGTCCAAAGCATTGTGCTCATGACGTTCCTTCATCCATTTGGTGTCTTTCCACTCGTAATAAGTATCAGCCACAATGGAGGCTGTGCGCGGAGGTTCTTCCCAGCGTAAGGCAAACGGATCGCTTTTTTCCATCTCTTCGCCGGAAGAAGATTTGATGAAATACTTATAGGTCTCGCCATCGCCTACATGGGGTATAAAGCCTTCCCAAATGCCCGAAGCATCCCAGCGAACGAACAAGGGGTGCGAGCCGCGGTCCCAGTAATTGAAGTTGCCGATCACCGAAACGTATTGTGCATTAGGCGCCCAAACGGCAAAGTACGTGCCTATTACACCTTTGTATTCCAGCACATGCGATCCCATGATCTCGTACAGTTTGTAGTGCTTGCCCGATTTGAACAGGCTGATATCAAAATCGCTGAAACGGCTGTAAACTTGTACGGCGTTGCTTAATGCGGACATAGCTTTGGCTGACGATTTTTGGGGTGATGCTTTCGCCGTTGAAGATGCAGATTTTTTCACTGACTTTTCAGTCGCTGCCTTCTTTTCGGCAGGCGCGGTCTTTTTAACAGTTTCCTTTTTTGCGGGACCTGCTTTTTCGGTGTCGGTTTTCTTTTTAGCCATATGCCTGTGCCTTCCGGCTTTTAGTTGAATTTTTCTATTTCGAACAGTACATGCTGAATGCCCTTGAGCGGGATGCGTATCCAGTCGGGGCGTCCGTTCAATTCATAGCCCAGTTCATAAACCGCCTTTTCGAGCAAATGCAGCTGCAGAAGAAAGTTCAGCTCTGTCCTGCTGCCAAACACTTCATTGATACTTCCCATAGTGGTGGTGTATGCGTCCAGGTAGGTATCGGTGATCAGCTTATACCAGCGGTCGGCCGCTTTCTGCAAACGCACATGGTCGATGGCCTTTGTTTCAGCGCTGAAATACAATTTAGCGCACACCGCGTAGTGGAACGAACGTATCATACCCGCAACATCCTTCAGCGGCGAATGTTTTATTTTCCTATCGGTGATAGAGCTTTCCGGTTCACCTTCAAAATCTATGATCAAATAGTCTGTTCCGGTGAACAGCACCTGCCCCAGGTGGTAATCACCATGAATGCGAATACGCGAAGATTTCAGGTCGAACTCACCGATCTTTTCAAAGAAATGTTTGATCTCATCCTCACTGCCGATGAAGGTGTCCGCCAGCGTTTTGGCGTTCTTATCCAGCCGTGCGTAATTCTCCTTCAGCAGTTTGATGCGCTTTTCAAGCAGCTTATTGAAGTGAGAGGTTACCCACCCGATATATTCAGCGCTGAACCGCTCAGGCTTGAAATCTTTATCTTTCTTATCCGATAATAAGGCCAAATGCATTTCGGCGGTGCGCTTGCCTAATAACTCCACCTTTTCAAATACATCTTCGCGTATGCCGAAGAGCTTATCCACAAACATGAACAGGAAATCATTAAGATCGTCTCCCGTCGATACCCAGCTATCCGATTTGCTCGATACTTTCTGCATCATCAAACCAAGGGTAACCGGAGGCGTCTCCGGACGCTCATAAATGAGGCTGCCGCAAAACGCAGGTATGTTTTTGAAGCCCCCGGTTTCGGTCAGGAACTGCAGCATTTCTACTTCGGGATTGATCTCGCGGAAAAGCTTGCGGTAGAGCTTAAAGAAGTATTTATTGCCAAATATCAGCGACGAGTTGCTTTGTTCAAGATCAGGCGCAACGCACAGGTAGCCCATGTCCTCATCGGTAGCTTCAAGGCCTTTGCCCCGGTGACAGGTGATCTGCCCGTTGGGCTGTTTAATGACCGCGTTATCCCATATATTCTTATATAGTTCGGTGTGAAAACGAAAGTCGTATATCGCATCGATGAGCCAGCCGGATTTCTTGTCGGCGACCGCATTGACAATAAAAGCTTTGGGATTCACCTGCTGCAGCAGATCATAGTCCTCGGGCAGAAATGAAACCGGCAGCCCATATTTTTCTTCGTCGCCGTAAGTATAGCCCACATGAACGATGATCAG
Organism: Bacteroidota bacterium; assembly: GCA_018266935.1. Taxonomy (GTDB): domain Bacteria; phylum Bacteroidota; class Bacteroidia; order Sphingobacteriales; family Sphingobacteriaceae; genus Mucilaginibacter. Next base: position 2,954 of record JAFDZL010000097.1, read on the forward strand.
GTAACCCATTCCACCGTCTATGGGCAGGTTCAACAACTGCTGGATCTTCAGGAACCTGATCATGCGCGCTTTGCCCGCAAACCAGCGGCATTTGCGCATATAGGCGTAAAGCACATCCTGTTCCAGCAGCGCCAGGGCCTTTTTGTCTTTGGCAAAATCCTTCCAGGGCTTATTCAGCGTTATGGAACCGGCGTTCGCCAAAACATCAATTTCACCCAGTTTCATGCTTTAAACTTCTATTCTGAATAAATGGATCGGCAGGTCCCAGGCTTCTAATTGCACATAATTCCACTCCTGGTTCCAGGTATAAGTATTTCCGGTTATAATATCATAAACGCTAAAATCCTGGCCGGCCGAAATGCCCAATTCCCACAATGGCACCTGCACATGGCAGTACTGCTTGCCATAAGGGTCAAGTTTAACCACACACAAAATATGGTTATCACCTGTCCGCTTGTAATAGGCCAGCATCTGGTCGTTATAGGTTTCAAGGAAACGGATATTATTGGTGCTTTGCAGCGCCGGGTTCGCTTTACGGGCGTGGTTTACTTTGGTGATCACCTCTGTCAACTTGTTTTTTGCCGACCAGTCCCAGTGTCGCACCTCATATTTCTCCGAGTTCAGGTATTCTTCCTTTCCGGGATAAGGATCGTGATACATTAGCTCGTAAACCGGTCCGAAAATCCCATAATTCGACACCAATGTTGCCGCCATGAAATACCGGATGATAAACTTATTCTCATTCCCATCCTGTAGCGCATACGGGTTGATGTCGTGCGTATTCGGCCAGAAATTCGGGCGGTAATAGTCCTTCATTTCTGTCTGCGTCAGCTCGTTCATGTATTCAATGATCTCGTGCTTGCTGTTGCGCCAAACGTAATAGGTATAAGACTGCGTGTAACCCAGCTTGGCCAGTTCCTTCATTACCTTCGGCTTGGTAAAGGCTTCGGAAAGAAATATCGTTCCGGGATATTTCCTCTGTACCTCGGCAATGCACCATTCCCAGAAATTGAAGGACTTCGTATGCGGGTTGTCCACCCTGAAGATGCGCACACCCACCTGGCACCAGTATTCCAGGATACTTTTAAGTTCCTTCCACAGGTTTTGCCAGTCATCATTCTCAAAATTAATAGGCAATATATCCTGGTATTTCTTGGGTGGATTTTCAGCATATTGAACCGTACCGTCCGGCCGCCATTTGAACCATTTGGGATGATCTTTTACATAGGGATGATCGGGTGAGCACTGGATAGCAAAATCCATGGCGATCTCGAGTCCATGCGCGGCAGCCTCTTTGATCAAATGCTTATAATCTTCCAGCGTGCCTAACTCTTTATGAACGGCTTTATGGCCACCCTCGTCAGAGCCAATGGCATAAGGCACGCCGTCGTCGCCCGGCAGCGCATTCACGGTATTGTTCTTGCCCTTGCGGAATTTCTGCCCTATCGGGTGGATCGGCGGGAAATAAAGCACGTCAAAACCCATTTCGGCAATGCGCGGCAATAGTTTTTCGCAATCCTTAAAGGTACCGTGCTTTCCCCCTACAGGTGCTGCTGAACGCGGAAAGAAACAATACCAACTGCTGAAACCGGCTTTGTCGCGGTCTGTATAAACTTTCAGCTCTCTTAAATAGGTCGTCGCATTGTCGAGATTGGGATACAGTTTGATGAAATGGTGCAGCTCTTTACCTAATGCCAGGTTCACCGCTATATCATACTGCTTCTCATCTCTTAGTATCTTGATAAATTGTTTGATCTGTTTCTGATCAGCTTTAGATGCTTTAGGCAGCATCGCTTCAAGAAATTCGGCCCCTATCAGCAACTCGACGCCCATGTGTTGGGCATCCTGGTATTTTTTGAAAAAACCCTCGAGCCAGGTCAGGGGATGATCGACCCAGCCGGTCACCGTATAATGGTAAAATCCTGTTTTGACAACCTCGAAAGCAGCCTGCCAGCGGTCGTTCGACAACAGGTGCATCGGCGCGAACGACCAGTTCCTTTCTTTCTCGTGCCGGTACAGTACCCGGCCGCCTACATGGTCGTGCCCGTCGGTGTAAATATCCGCCTCAACTCTGACGGTTTCGCCGGTGACCCGTTTAATGTAAAATCTACCCGCATCTATTTCGGGCGTAACATGTTCAACTATAACCCGTTGCAGTCCGTGTTCAGTCATTGGTTGAAGAAAGATTATCAGTCAGGTTAATAATTGACCTTTTATAAATTTAGCATATAATTCTGCGGGCTGCAAATCAAATTCCTGTGCCCGACACGAGACGTTCCTACGGAACGTAAATGATCTTTTAAATTTTTCTACCGACGAAATGTCCCGTCGGGACATCTGGTTGGCAGAAGCACCCGGAAAATCAACTGATCACCAATTGCGTGAAATTTTTCCTCAGCTTCAGTTGTACTGTCTTGTCTGAAGCCACCACAAAATCACGAACCTCGCTATTGTCTGCAATTATTCTTGTCGGTTTAAACGGCAAACC
>JAFDZL010000098.1 GCA_018266935.1 Bacteroidota bacterium
CGCCTTTTCGTTGAGGCTGCGGCAAAGCCTGGTCGAACGCTTTAAACAGCACATGCATAGTCCCGAGGCTGTCGCGGTAGCTTCTACCTTAATATTAGGCTACAAGGCGGACCTGAGCAACGATGTGCTGCAAGCTTATTCCAAAACCGGCACTATCCACGTGCTATCCGTGTCTGGCGCGCACGTGGCCATAGTCTTCATCCTGCTCGAATTCGTATTCGGCTTTATGACCCGGTTCGGGCACGGACGGACGATCAAAGCCGGGCTCATCATTTCGATTATCTGGTATTACGCGCTGCTCAGCGGTTTTTCGCCCGCTGTTTGCCGGGCAGCGGTTATGATCTCGATGGTGATCATCGGCCGGACTTTTAGCCGTACTATAAGCACGCTGAATATCCTGGCGGTATCAGCGTTCGCGCTGCTGCTTTACGATCCGCTTTTTGTTACCGACGTGGGTTTCCAGCTTTCTTACCTTGCTGTAGCCGGGCTTATAGTATTACAACCGGTGGTGTATAAATGGTTCCGTTTCAAAAACAAATGGGCCGACCGCCTGTGGGCGCTGTGCTCGGTTTCCATCGCGGCGCAGGTGATCACTTTCCCGCTCAGCGCCTATTATTTTCATCAGTTCCCGGTTTATTTTTTGGTCAGTAACCTGTTCATCATTATACCCTCAACCATTATCATGTATTCGGGCATTGCTTACTTCCTTTTGGGATGGGTGCCTTTTTTAGGCGAAGCATTCGGTTATATCCTGGAGAAATCGACCCTGTTCATGGACAAAGGTCTGACTTTTATTGAAAATGCGCCCTGGTCGGGCATCAGCAAAATCTGGCTCAGCACTGCCGAATACCTTTTATTATATGGTATCATTTTTAGCTTTTTTTATTGGTTGTATAACCGGAAGCCGCGGCTGCTCCAATTAGGCCTGGCATTTACCTTATTGTTTGCCGTGAGTATCGGTGTGAAGCGCTGGAATAATCTCAAATCAAGCAGCACAACGGTTCTTAATATCAAAAAGCATAGTTGCACGGTCATAAAAAAAGGCCTGCAGGCTGCCGTGATCACCGATCTTTCAGACACGAGCAAAGCTTTCAGGTATTCCGTGCAACCCTTCCTCGATAGTTGCCAGGTGAGCGAGGTACAGCTGTATAAGCCTGCCTACCGTTCGAATGCTTTAACGTTAAATAATTGAGATTGCTCCGGTAACAAATCAATGGAACCGTCATCTAACGAAGAAAGCACAAAGGGCGAAAAAAATTTGCAGCCTAATTTTTAAATTGCTTAAATTGTAATGACCAAAAACAAAACTATGAAACTGAAACTTTTAAGTGCTGGTTTGGCTATCGCCTTATCTGCAACCGTGTTAAGCGCCAGCGCGCAAAAATCATACACATCGGGCCTCCTTACGCTTAGCACCACTATGCGCGGCATGGATATGCAAATGAAAGAATATTTTACACCCGATTCCATGGCCACAATGTTCACCGCTGGTCCGGCCAATATCAAGTTACTCACCGATGCCAAATTCAAATCATTTGTCGTGATGGTTGATGTATCTGCTTTCAATGTAAAAAAAGCGGCTGTTTATACTCCTGACGAAATAGACCAGGTATTGAGCTCGATGCCGACATTTACTTTTGCTCCGACTACTGAAACCAAGCAGATATCCGGCTTCAATTGCAAGAAGGTGGTAGCTACCGATAACAAAACCAAAAAGACTTACGATGTTTGGGTAACCAATGATGTCAGCCTGCCCACTTCCGCTACATCAAAATACTATGCGGGCGCCGGCGGTGTTCCTATCCAATATACCGCTTTCCAGAAAGGCCCGAACGGAGAAACCTCAGAGGCCCAGTTTACCGTGGTCAGCGTTACAGATGACAAAGCTCCCGCAGGCACTTTCACCATACCTGCCGACTTCGATAAGATCTCTAAGGATGACCTGGAAGCAATGTCGCGCGGCGGTCAATAAAAAGAAACTATATTTTCAGCAAAAGGCTTCCCATCAGGAAGCCTTTTGCATTTCAAGCTCTTTGCTCAGTTCGTTTATCCATTGATTGAACAGCCTGCTTTCCATTTCCACAGCCTTGTTGGCGTGTAATTCCCAGTTGGGAGAAAAGCTTTTCAATTGATTGATCATCTCTTCCAGATGCCCTTCCTCTTCCAGTATGATCGATTTTACGTTCACCTTGCTCGACACTTTATCCAGCGCATCCTGGTAAACCGGGTACAGTTCGTCGGCGCGCACTTCGATGGCATAGGTAACCAGCAAATATGCGGCAAAACGTAGTTCCTTTCCCTTCAGGCCTAACTCCGTTTTCAGGTAACGGCAGGCCTCCACATCCAATTGGTTCAAATAATGCCTGCTGCTGTTGGCGGCCAGTAAGTATTGCTGGGAATAGGTCGGGCATGCTTCGCCGACTTTTTCGATCTGTTTTTTCAGGTAGAAGGCATGGCGGTGTTCCTCCGCAGCATGTTTGAGGATAATATAAGTTACCGTTTCAGGGTCCTCACAGGCCGAGATCTTGCGCGCGCCGGTGTTTTCCATTAGCGAAAGCGTGTTCAGCCAGCGGGCGTGCAATGGAGCGTCTTGTACGATATGAAGCAGCAGTTCGTCAAATTTCATAGTTCTTCAAGGGCGGTTTCAATTTTGGCGTAAATATAGATTAGCTGGTCATCGGTGATGCAATACGGCGGTAAAATATAGAGCACGTTGCCCAGCGGCCGAAGGATAATGCCTGCATCTAAAAAATATTGGTACAGCTTGTCGCGCAAAGTGCTGAAGTATGACGTATTTGAACCCGTCTCCCACTCCATTGCGATAATCGTCCCGGTTTGGCGGATAGTCCGCACTTTCGGATGATCTTTGATCTTTTCTGCAAATTGCCTGTGACTGGCTTCGATACGCCTAATATTCTTTTGGGTTGAATCTTCCAAAAATAGATCCATACTCGCCAATGCAGCGGAACAAGCTACCGGGTTGGCCGTATAGGAATGACCATGGAATAATGTTTTCAGCTTGTCTTCGGATAAAAAGGCGTCGTATATCTGCTGTGTACAGGTTGTGATACCCATAGCCATCGTGCCGCCTGTTAAACCTTTGGAAAAGCACATGATATCCGGTTTTGAGGTCAAATAATCACAGGCGAAATTTCTGCCTGTTCGTCCAAAACCGGTAAAGACTTCGTCGTCGATCGTCAATACGCCTTCTTTGCGGCAATGAGCGACCAATTCGTCCAGGTATTTTGCCTCATACATGATCATCCCGGCGGAGCCTTGTACCAAGGGTTCAAAAATAAAACATGCCAGGTCAGATTTGACGTGCGATATCTGCGATTTGAGGTATTCTATATTCGAGGCATCGGGCAGATCGATAAAATCCACCTCGAAAAGCAGGCTGTCGAACGCCGCCGTAAAAGCGCTGCGACCGCTCACCGCCATCGCGCCGAAAGTATCGCCGTGGTAGGCATTCTTAAAGGCCAATATCTTCGTCCGCTGGATGCCCTGGTTATGCCAGTACTGCAGGCACATTTTTATGGCGACTTCCACTGCTGTTGACCCATTATCCGAATAAAATACTTTGGCTTGGTTATCCGGCAGCAGTTTCAGCAAGTGCTCAGCCAGTTCAATCGCAGGCTCATGCGTGAACCCGGCGAAGATGACGTGCTCCAGCTTTTTCAGTTGTTCGGCTACCTTTTGAGCGATATAAGGATTAGCATGACCATGTATATTCACCCACCAGGATGATACCGCATCGATATAGCATTTGCCGTTTTCATCATACAGGCAAGCGCCTTCACCACGTACAATGGGTATAGGCGGCAAAGCGGTTTGCATCTGCGTATAGGGATGCCATATTATATTTAAATCCCTGTTTACAAGACTCATAGGTTATTCAGTAAAAGTTTTACTACATGTTTATCGGTAGGAAAGGTAACATCGTCTTCGGTCAGATCCTCAAGGTTGATCCAGCGGAATAATTGCAAGACATCGCCTTCGCCGTCAAAATCAAACTGCACGGTTTTGAACATCAAATTTAGCGGCGAGATATTCTTCACCACATAGTAAACGCTGATCACCTGGGTATCGTTGAACGCCGATTTGATAAAGAAGTCCGTTGTATAAAAATGGCTCAGCACGTCGATCTCCACATTACATTCTTCCACGAATTCGCGTTTCAGGCCATCGATCAATCCTTCGCCATATTCTAAACCGCCACCCGGGAATTTGCTGAACTGCATTCCGTATTCCTGCTCATCGCTGATCAGTATCTGATCGTTATCATTGATCAGCAATCCATAAACACGGACGTTAAAACGGCTCATCTTTCAAAATGCTTTTTATTCCGGGTGATATTTTCAAGCGTCCAGGTAATATCAGTCGTCTTTGCCTCCGACCGGATAGGGCAATTGGGCATATGACAATAATGACAACACTGAGGCACACAGGGATCTGCATGAATAAAAAATTCGGTCCTGATCTTAGCTTCCTTATTGATGATCTTATCGACCAGCGAAACCTCCTCGTGCACCTTGTTCAGGTCGAAATAATTCGGCAAGGTCATGTGGCAGTCGATATGCAACTCGTGCCCGTACTTCTGCGCCCTGAAATTGTGCAAATCGATCCACTCGTCCCTGCGCTTATCGTTCAGTATTTTCAGCACATCCTTCACCACCTCAAAATCAGCCTCATCCATTAAGCCCGACACCGACTTCCTCACTAATCTGTACCCTGTAAAACAGATGTATAAGCCAACCGCAATAGACAGAATACTATCCAACAGGAATATTTGAGTAAAATGGATAAGCAGCAATCCGGCTACAAGCCCAAGGCTGGTTATCATATCTGTGATCAGGTGCCTTCCGTCTGCTTCGATAGTTATCGATCTGAGGTGTTTGCCGCGGTTTATCATATAATATCCCAGTCCGCCATTAACCAAACCGGTAACACCTATGATGATGGCGCCTGTCACCAACTGGCTGATGGGATGAGGAAAGAAGATATTATAGGTTGATTTGAAAATGATCACCAACCCGGCAATACCGATCAACCCGCCTTCGATGAACACAGAGAAAAACTCCACTTTCCCGTGACCATAAGGGTGATTTATATCGCGCGGACGGGCAGCCAGGTAGATGCTGAAAAAAGCAAAGGAACTGGCCAGTATATTCACAATGCTTTCGGCGGCGTCGGTCAGTACAAAGTTTGACGAGGTGATGAAATAGGCGCCAAACTTGGCCATCATCAGGATGACGCCTGTTACAAGCGCCAGCAATATGATCCTCTTTTGTTCTTTCAAAACACGTTGGATTGGAGCGTCAAAGGTAAGCAGAAATGCCAAAGCTGAAAGCGGAAGGCAAAAAGATAAAAGCCCTTTTTACTTTCGGACTTATGCGGACTTTCGGACTTCCCGACTAAAAATTTAACAAAGTGACAAAACCATCACTCCTCGGGATAGCTTTATTGAAATAATTGTAAAAATAAGATTAAGGGCCTGTTATCGCGGGCTTATCCGCCCGGACTTTCCTATATTTGCGCCCGGAAAAATTACATTATGAGCGCATTAAGTAACAGGATCAACAACCTTGCGGAATCGGCAACTATTAAGATGGCCAAACTGGGCCGCGAACTGGCTGCCAAAGGTGTTGACGTGATCAGTTTGAGTTTTGGAGAACCGGATTTTCATACCCCGGAATACGTGAAGGACGCGGCAAAAAAAGCCATGGATCAAAACTTTACCTATTACACACCGGTATCCGGCTATCCCGACCTGCGCAAAGCCATTTCAGACAAGCTCAAAGCAGAAAATAACCTGGACTATGACTCCAGCCAGATCGTGGTTTCTACCGGTGCTAAACAGGCTATCGCCAATGCCGTGCTTTGCTTAGTTAACCCCGGCGAAGAAGTGATCATACCTACCCCCTACTGGGTTTCGTACTCCGAAGTAGTAAAACTGGCCGAAGGTAAAAGCGTATTCATCGATACTACGGTTGAACAGGATTTCAAGATCACTCCTGAACAGTTAGAAGCGGCTATTACGCCGCAATCGAAACTGTTCATGTTCTCGTCGCCCTGCAACCCAACCGGCAGCGTTTACAGTAAAGCCGAACTGGAAGGCCTGGCCAAAGTATTTGAGAAACACCCCGAAATTTATATCCTCTCGGACGAAATATATGAGCATATCAACTTTGTTGACAAGCATGAATCTATCGCACAGTTTGAAAGCATTAAAGACCGCGTGATCATCATCAACGGCTTTTCAAAAGCTTTCGCCATGACCGGCTGGCGTATCGGCTATACCGCATCCAATAAGGAAATCGCTGCGGCCTGCGATAAAATGCAGGGACAAATCACATCGGGCACCTGCTCCATCACCCAAAAGGCTGGTGTGGCGGCTTATGAAGGCGGACTGGAAAGCGTGATTCAAATGCGCGAACAGTTTCGCAAGCGCCGCGACCTGGTTTACAGCTTGCTGAAGGATATAGAGGGCATCACAACCAACCTGCCCGACGGCGCATTCTATTTCTTCCCTGACGTGACCGCCTTCTTCGGTAAAAGCTACAACGGCAGAACGGTTAAGGATGCTGATGAGCTTAGCCTGTACCTGCTTGAAGAAGGCCATGTTGCTACCGTAGGCGGCGACTCGTTCGGCGATCCGAAATCGATACGTATTTCTTATGCTGCCGCTGAAGATAAACTGACGGAAGCACTGCGCCGGATCAAAGACGCATTGGGCAAACTGCAATAAGAATTTTAACCTATGAAAATCAAAAAGCCATCCGCTGATTAGCGGATGGCTTTTTTGTTGCGGATCAGAGCCCTTACAATCCGAATCCGTATGCTAAGCGCAGGGCCGCTAAACCATAATTGTTACCCTGCCCTGAGAAGTTTTCATACCGTGCGCCTACATCCCAATGTTTGTTGGCCCAGCCTATCCCCGGCGTCAGGATAAGTTTAGTATCCTGCGTCTCGCCTGCAACCGGCTCGTGTACTTCGAACCCGGCGCCGGCTTCACCCTGCAGGTAAAGGTTGTTAGTAAAGAACCATTTCAG
>JAFDZL010000099.1 GCA_018266935.1 Bacteroidota bacterium
AAAGGGAAAGATAGCGCTTGAAATCGACGGGGAAAAAGTTAATGACTATTTAAAAGGAACAACTACCTATTGGAAAGACATTTTCGAAATTTCAGAAGGATATTCCAAATACAATGCCTGGATCTCGATTTCCTTGGAAGACGGAGCCGGTACTGTTACCATTAATACAAAATGGATTACTGGCAGCAATAAGATGATCTTTAATACGATGCTGGATTATTTCGAAAAGGCAAAACGCCACATCGGGGCTGCCCGTTTGTAGAAAATAAATAAAATACAGTTTTGCCTCGTTAGGGGCTACCCTAATCCGGCGATGCGATGTTAAATTACATCCCCGCCACCAGCCTGTCCACCAGGAACAGATAAACCACCGCTATCGTCAGCCCAAATCCAACAAGCGATGCGATCAGGCTAACAAACTGCCCCTCCCGGTTCCCGGCCCGCACGAACTGGTAATTCACGATGCGATAGACACCGTAGCCTACCGCGGAAGCACAACCTAATATAATCGCTATGTAACTCAAAACGATCATGCCTGGCTTTATTTGAATTGCAATCTAAATTAAAATTCATAAGCGGTTTGTGCAAATCGAACTGACACTCGCCATTGTCCGCATAGTGTAAAAATCCCCGGAAAATTAATCCTTTTAAACCGCTTATTATCAGAGTAATAATAAGTGCATTATTACGCTAATGTGCAATATCTGAAAACTATAATGCATTTATCAGAGTTAATTAAACAATATGAAGAAGCTAATCTTATTATTTGCCGTACTGTTTTCGGTGAAAACAGTGTTCGGCCAGGGATATAAGCCGGTCAAGATAGATAACCTCGTAACCATTTCGATGCCAGCAGGTTATACTGAAAAGGACACTTTAGGTCAGCGTATATACTCAGCCAATACCAATTTCGGTTATATGATGGCGATCGCCGAACCGAATGCGAAAAATAACAAGCCGTTGAAAAAGGCGAATGAACTGGATCACGTGTTTAAAGACTACGTAAAAAGCATCCAGAGTCAAACCCCATACAGCAGCGCGCAGAACGTACGCGATACTACCGTTGGCACGCTCAAAGCAAAGGCCTTTAACCTGTTAATAGACGATGGCAGCGGGAATGTACAAAACAAGAATTTTCTGCTAATCTACACCACCGATGCTACTTATACTTTCGAGTATGGTTATCCCGATATGCGTAAGGACATGGTAAAAGGTGAATCGCAGGCCTATTTCGGCTCGATCAAATTGTCGCCCGAATTACAGCGTAACGATCAGTACACGGATATTCACTCAACGACATCCGCGCTGAGCGCCAATACCGTTATCCTCATATCCGGTGGTATCTTAGCGGCGTTTGTCATCGTTTGGCTGGTATTTTTCAGGAGAAGCGGCAACGAATTGGCTTAATTGCGCTTAAGCAATGCCTTTTGCCAGCCGGGCCGTTGTATAAATTTACGGTTGTCGAGCCACCAGAGCCAGATGGTCGTAAGGACAAAGCCAATGACCGAACCGGCTACAACGTCCTCAAAAAAATGCTCGCTCAGGTACATGCGCGAGTAACCCACCAATATTGCTATGAGCAGGAATATAGGCCCCCAGGCCTTGTTCCTGCTCCAATAGGTGAGCAGTACCGCCAGCATAAAGGCTGTAACCGTATGGCCTGAAGGGAAACTGTGATAGCTTAATATGTCGATCCCCTTGACAAAACGCAGGTGTTTGATCTGATCTTTAAAATACAGTTTCGGCCTGGGGGCGTCGAAAATATACTTAGTTAATTGGGCCCCCACGAGCGAAGTGATCGCAAACGAACTGGCGACGATCAGCGCTTTGCGATAACTGACGAACAATAACATAATAACGGCGATGGTCACCGCTGTCCAGCCATTGCCCAGGTCGGTGACGTACGGGGCTATAGCATCAGCCCACGAACTGTAAAGGCCGTTCACCGCGAAATATATCTCCGATTTTGTGAAAGCCAGTTTGATACACAGGCAGATGATCAGAACCGCCATATAAGGCACAACCATCCACCTGATCTTACGTAAAATGGTGTTCAAACTTGTTTCCACGGCCGCAAGTTATGCTATTTAATTCAATGCGAAAAAATAGTATGTTTGATGCCGGTCTAACTCAATAGAACTGAATGTCGAAAAGTATATTTCGTAAGAAAACCATTGAACGAATCTTATCCGACGTGGCTGGTGGTTTCAGCGACGGTGAACATTCAGGCACCCCCCACCTTACTAAAGCACTCCGTACGCGCGACCTTACCCTGATGGGTATTGCGGCCGTAGTAGGCGCGGGTATATTTTCGACTATAGGCGAGGCTGCCTATCACGGCGGACCGGGCGTAAGTATTTTATTTGTGATAACCGCAATTACCTGCGGTTTTTCTGCTTTATGCTACGCCGAATTTGCCTCGCGCATCCCGGTAGCCGGCAGCGCCTATACCTATGCTTATGCTTCCTTTGGTGAATTGATCGCATGGATCATCGGCTGGGACCTGCTGATGGAATATGCAATTGGTAACATCGCCGTGGCCATCTCCTGGAGCGAGTATTTTGTTAACCTGCTGGAAGGCTTTCATATCCATCTCCCGCGATGGACGACGACCGACTTCCTGACGGCGTACAACGCACATAAAGATATATTGCAGGCAACAGCAAGTCACCATTTGGCCGATATTACCGACCGCATGAAATTGGACGCCACGGCATGGGATACAGCGTTTGGCTTTGGCTCGTTCAAGTTTATTGCCAATTTACCGGCATTGGCCATTACCGCGGTCATCACCTGGCTGGTTTATATAGGCATACGCGAGACCAAAAAGGCTACCAATGCCATGGTTATTTTGAAAATTGCCATAGTGATTGGAGTTATCATTATCGGCTTCTTTTATGTGACGCCTGCCAACTGGCACCCTTTCATGCCAAATGGTTTTGGCGGTGTGATGAAAGGCGTTTCGGGCGTATTTTTTGCCTATATCGGGTTCGATGCGATATCGACGACGGCCGAAGAATGTAATAACCCGCAGCGCGATCTGCCGCGCGGAATGATCTATTCCCTCATAATCTGTACAGTGCTTTATATATTGATATCGTTTGTGTTGACAGGCATGGTGAGTTATAAAGATCTCCGTGTAGGCGACCCACTGGCATACGTTTTTCAAAGGGTCGGTCTGCACAACATCAGTTATGTGATCTCTATCAGCGCCGTAGTGGCAACGGCCAGCGTGTTACTCATATTCCAACTCGGACAGCCGCGTATTTGGATGAGCATGAGTCGTGATGGTTTGCTGCCAAAAATTTTTTCACGTATTCACCCCAAATACCATACCCCGTCCTTTTCAACCGTTGTAACCGGTTTGGTGGTGGCGGTTCCGGCTTTGTTCCTCAACCTCACCATCGTTACTGACCTGACCAGCATCGGCACTTTGTTCGCCTTTGTACTGGTTTGCGGAGGTGTGCTGCTGTTGCCGCGGGAAACGCACCATCGCCGCGGGCGCTTCGAGATACCTTATATTAATTCGCGGTGGATAGTACCAATCCTGTTTGTAGTGGGAGTTTATTTCTTCCGCGATTTCATTACTGAAAAATTCACGGCTAAAAACGCGCATGAGAACTTCCCATTCTTTATTTTTCTTTTGCTATCCGCAGCATTGACGGTAACCGCATTCATAAAAAAGCTATCATTAATTCCGGTACTCGGCCTGCTAAGCTGCCTTTACCTGATGACCGAAATGGGCTATACCAACTGGCTGCGCTTCCTGGTATGGCTGGTGGTGGGGCTCATCATTTATTTCTCCTACAGCTACAAACACAGCGTCATCGCAAAGGACAGTCCCGTTGTACAGGCAGAAGCGAAGATTTAATTCATTGCTAACACTAATTGATTAATTTAGCCTGAAAATGCGTTTCAGCTACATCGATCTCATCGGCTATATGGCTGCGTTCGGCACCACGATCTCCTTTTTGCCGCAGGCCATCAAAACCATACGTACCAAAGACACTTCGGGTATATCGCTCTACATGTATGCTTTGTTTACGATCGGCACGATTTTGTGGCTTACCTACGGCATCCTGAGCGGTAGCTGGCCAGTAACCGTAGCCAATGCGGTAACGACAGTTTTTGCGAGCGTTATTCTCGTTTATAAAATACGGTACAAGTGATTTGTTGGAACATCAAAAAAGTTATTGAATTACCTTCACATCAACCTTACAACTTTCAAACTTTACAACCTTACAACTCCTTACAGCCGCATCGCGAAACTCACCCCTGGCGCCCCGTAATAATAGCCCGGCATGATCGACGTGCTGCGGCCATGTTTGTCTTTATGCGTCAGCGCTTTTTTGATATGGGGGTAAAGCCAATAGGCTGTTTTAACCGAAAGTATGCCCAAACCCGCCCCCGCGACGCAGTCACTAAACCAATGTGCATGACCATAAACGCGCAAAACACCGGTGGCGGTTGCGCAAGTATATGCTGCAACGCTATACCAGGGTGATTTCTCGCCGTACTCCTCCGCCATAAATTGGGCCGCCACAAAAGCAGCACCAGTATGGCGCGAGGGAAACGAAAGCGGATCGGTACCATAGGGACGCACACGATGAGCAAGATATTTTGTTCCGTCGGTGATAGTTAATATCGTTCCCGACAGGGCAAGCATTGCGGTGCGGTCCCAAAACCTGTCTTTGCCTTCATCGCCAAAAAGATTCAAGGCATAAACCGCAACGCCTGGTGCAATCTGAAGATAATCCGACAATTTTGAAGCCATATTCACATTGGAGCCGGCCGCTTCGCCTTTAAACCAATAATCAACGTTGCGTATGGGCTTTACGACAAATGAAAGGCCGCCATAAGCCACAAGGCCCGTCGGCACAAGCCACGACGCGAGCTTACTATGAGGGGTTCCAGCATCCTGGTTAACGGTATCTGCAATTTTGCCTTTACTGGTATCGGCAACCTGTGCATGCACCCCCAGGGTGGCAATGCACAGTATTATTAATATGGTATTTTTCAAAGGTGATGTTTACCATATCAACAACGGTATGCAGTGTTGGTTTAAATTTAAGTTAACACAGGCTTAATGATGCAATGGCTCAATATATCCGCTGCAGGTCAACAGATTCAGGATCGGCCAGCATTAGCGGCACTTTTTCGACGGTAACGAAGCTCAGGTCGAGGCCAAAGCCGCGTTCTTCCGACAAGCTCATCTTTTTCAGAATACCGTAAAAGCCCATCACAAAGCGCTCGTAGAACGACAAATTATGCGAACGCGAAACCACCTTTTCGATTACGACGAACCTGAAATCGCCAACGATCTTGTGCTTGTTTAGGGATTTATACTTACTGGTAATGTTCACCTCGCCCTTTTTCACCAGGTCCTCCACCACTTTCCTGAACAATAAATTGATTTGCTGTTCAACGCGGAAGCCAAGTTTGAAATCGATGCGGATAAGCTTGTTCGGGACTAAGAAGTCAACCTCATATTGCCTTTTGTAAGGCTCATCGACCACGTCCACATGTACTAACCAGTAAATATCGGCCCGCTTAGGTTGCTTCTGTAAGATGGAATAAATGATCTTGGATTCTATTTCAGAGTCAAAATTGGCACTGGTAAGATAAACCAGCTGCGAAGCGTATTTCGGTACACTTTCGTCATCGCTCAATTCTTTCAGGATGTCGTAATAGTCCTCGATTGCGATGAACTTCACAAAGCGGTTCCTGATCTTTCGTGCAATGTGCCAGGTCCACATAATGGCGAATAGCGCGGCTCCCATCGACAGGGTGAACCAGCCGCCATGTACGAATTTAAACAGGTTGCCCGAAAGGAAGGTGGTTTCGATCATTATATAAACCGCAAGAAAGATCACTATAATATATGGCGGGAATTTCTTTTTCCCAAGGAATTTGGAAACGAGGATAGTAGTCATGAGCATCGCCACTGTAATACTCAAACCGTAAGCCGCCTCCATCTTGTCTGAATGCTGAAATAGCAAAACTACGCCGATGCAGCCCGCGCATAGCAGCCAGTTGATGCTCGGCACATACAATTGCCCCTTCTGCTCGGTAGGATAATTGATACGCACCTTGGGCCACAGGTTCAGACGCACTGCTTCAGCAATTAGCGTGTAAGAGCCCGATATCAACGCCTGGCTGGCGATGATAGCAGCGATGGTAGCG
>JAFDZL010000009.1 GCA_018266935.1 Bacteroidota bacterium
ACGGTTAGCTATCACAATTCCCCCCGAGTCAGAATTCTATCGCGCGAGACTTTCAGCGGACCTATTGCCACCGGAACAAATGGGTAAGCCACCTGCTGCAGCGGCGTCGGCCGGCCGTGCTAATCCTGTAGGTATACCCTACCTTTATCTTTGTAACGACCTGAAAACGACGTTATATGAAACGCGAATCGCTTTACACGAGACACTAAGCGTTGGTAAATTTATCAGCACCGAGCCGATCAATATGGTATCACTCAAAAAGATCGAGTCATTGGGGCCATTCGAAGTCATCAAAAAACAGTTTACTCTGGACGAATTTATCGAATATCGGCCGTACCTGCAGAAGTTGGAGAGCGAACTATCTAAGCCAGTGCGTAAACAAGATATTCATCTAGATTATCTTCCAACTCAGTTTCTTTGTGAGTTCTGTAAGTCTATCGGATTTGATGCAGTAGAATATAGGAGTTCAATGAATCCAGAGGGTTCCAATTTGGCCCTGTTTTCTGATCGCAAAGTGCGTTGCACGGAAGTAAGATTCTACCAAGTTGATAACCTGACTTATGACTGGAATGAAATCGCATAATAATCCAACCTCAAAGTTTCAATGATTGACGGTCTTATATTAATGCTCGGATTTCAATCTCTTTGACATCTATCGGTCTCATCAGACTCTTCGGCGCTATTAAGCTCATCCTAGGGCAAGTATCCCCGCAGCAACCCTAACCACAGCGTACTTGTGCCTTTTTTACCTGGTTGAGAACATCCGTTCCACTATAACCCTAACTGCGCCATACCAGCCATTGGAACGATTATTTTGCCGCCGCTACAATTCGCCAAAAAAAATCCAATTCCCATCCTAAAAGCACGAAAAGTGCTTACTATCAGCGCGATAAATGACGTCCATCACATACCTGCAGCGCGCGTCAGCGTAAAATTGCATTGCACGCTGCGTATGAAATGTGAGAAATGATACCTAAACAATTATTCCTGGTGCTTGTAACTGTGCTTGCCGTATCCTGCACCAAATTCGCGGATGACGATATCGGCCGCACGGCCGTTAAAAAAACGACAAAACCGCAGGACACCATCCCGGATGGCGCCTTTTTCAAACTGCGTCTTCAGCGGGACTCTGTTTCCATCGATGAAACGCTGCTTCAATTTGACCATGCCGCATCCTGCGACTTTAACCCCGGCCTTGATGCGGCCTACTTTGCCGGCTTCGGCGCCGCAAGTCTTTCGAGCCTGACCGACGACAACCGGACATGCTCCATACAGACCCTGCCCTACCGGCAAAATGAACCTGTACGACTGGACGTGGAAAGCCGGAGCAGCGATCACTATATCGTAAAGATCAGCGCGAGGAAAAACATACCTGCCTATACCCGCGTATGGCTGAAAGACACCAGGCTCGGCGATTCGACCGATCTGAGATCGGCCAACTATGCTTTCAGCGTTTCCAAAGCGGATGCCTGCTCGTTTGGCAGCAAGCGGTTTGTGGTTATTGTGCGGTGATGTTTGCCACATGGTAGGCAAGTGCGCGGTGCAGGCTGTGAACTGGGCGTACTTGTTGCCTTTTAAACCAAGTGAAAACGTCAGTTTCAACTATAACCCTAACTCCGCTATATCGGCCATTGGAAGGAACATTTTGCCGCTGTCGGGCAAAAGGATAAAACCGAATTTTTCATAAAATGCAACCGCATCGTCATCCAACGGATCAACTACCACGCCAATTGATCCCAGACTTCGAACGGCTATATCAAAGCTTCTTTTTAAGGCGTCCAATAACAGGATAGCACCCAGCCCCTGCCCTTTGAATTTCGAATCGATTGCCAGCCTGCCCAACAAGGTTACGGGCAGAGCCTCGTAAGACCCGGGCATTTTCTTTTTTATGGCGTCCGGCATCAGTACGGCGGGTATGGATGCGTTTGAAAGCGTATAATAACCTTTTATGGTCGCGCCCTCAGACAGCGTAAAAACAACACATAGTTTTCGTTTGACATCCTGGCCGGCTTGCGTACGCAGGTAATTATCCAGCAGCGGCTTACCGCAACTGAAGTCCTTTTTGTTTAATGTGGCGTTAAGCAGCTCTATTTTAACGCTCATTTATTATCCCGGATGAATACTTTGTAGCGCTCGGCCGCATCACGTAATTTTTGATTCGGGCCCGAAGGGTACGCCAGCGCATTAAAAAATATCTCGCGGTCCTTTTCAGAGGCAAGAATGGTATTATGTTCCTGGATTATGGCATTTGCTTTTTCCTGCGCCGCGTTAATAACAAAATCAGTTAACGTACGAAATCCACCCAAACTGGCGGCATATTCAAAAAGGTCTTTTTGAACTTTTGGTATTTTAGCGTCAAACCTTGCTTTTGCCGATAATGTCAATTGCTTTTCCATATCCATTTTCTCCCTTTAACAAAAATACGGAAATAATCCGTACAAAAAGAATTTTTTATAGTTTACAGCAATTTTTATTAAATAATTGGCAATCAGGTAATTAACCCGGAAAAAGGTCAAAAAGTGTAAACCATGTAAACCCTGTTTTGCTCACGTAGAGACGCAAAATTTTGCGTCTCTACACGGATGATGTCTTACCGGTTGGCCATCAAACGGTTGTCGCCGATGGAAGCTCTTAGGCAACGGCGCTGTGTTCTTCAAAATACTTCCTTCGCACCAAATGCGCCATTTTATGATCGCCGGTGTGGCTCCATCCGGGCGGCATGAAAATGTACAGGAACTTATTGCGGATGCCGGGGGCCTTGGCTACGTCGCGGCACAGGGCTACGATCTCGCCGAAATAGGCATCGAGGAAACTGTTTTTGATCATCGGGCGGGTGATGCCGTACTCGATAGGGATACTGCGGTCCTCGGGCTGGTAGGTGCCGAAGACCCTGTCCCAGATGTTGAGCAGGTTGCAGTAGTTGGTGTCCATATACAGCGGGTTGCGCGCATGGTGTACCCGATGAAACGAGGGCGTGAGGATGAGCTTGCTCAGGAAACCGAACCGGGCATCGCCCACCAGGTTTTCGCCGATATGGATAAACGCTCCCCAGGTACCGTCGATAAACATGATGACGAACAGCATGGGCGGATTGACGCCCAGCAAAATGCAGATGGTGGTGCGGATGACGTCGGCATAAGGCGCCTCCAAAAAGAAATGCGCGAAGGTGACCGACAGGTTCATGGATTCGGGCGCATGATGGGTGGAGTGCAGGCACCAGAACAGCCGCACCTTATGCGCCAGGAAATGATAGATGAAATGCGCGAATTCCCATATCACGTACCCGTAAATGAACCAATACCAGGTAAAGGTGGTTTTGACCACGGCGTACCTCGAAAACAGCCCGATACACAGCACGACCATGGCGAACGAGATGAACCTGCCGATGAATGCATTCAACACATAGGTGAAGAAGGATATTTTGTAATGGATGACGCGGAACCGTTTATAGAATGCTCCGCGGATGATCTCGATGAGCAGCAGGAAGGGTATCAGCGGACCGAGGACGGTGGTGATGCCTTGCCAGGTAAGGAGCTGGTCGTAGTGGCCTGATCGGATGATGTCTATCAGTCCGCCGAGGCCCCAGAAACCGGTGAATTCGTTCCAGATCGCTTTTAGAAAATCCATAGAGGGGTATAATTGGTGGAGCTAATTTAGGGATATTCGCGGGAATGGTGAATGGTGAATGGTCAATGGTCAATGGAAGGTGTTGCAAACCTATTCACTATTCACTATTCACTATTTCACCACGCCCAGTCGTCGTCGTTGCGTTTTGAAAATACGCGCACCGTCCACAATAAAAATAAAATGGAAAGAATTTGCGTCACCATACCCAGTCCTTTAAATTCTTTTGCTTAAAGATCTCCCTGGCGATGAGCTTGCTGTTGCGGGCGAACTGGTCGAGCGTACAGCAGATCGTTTTGATCTTTACCGGGAGCAGGTTAACCGTTTCCATCAGGTCGATATGCAGAATGCACCGGTCTGTCAGCTCCTTGCTGCCTTCGAGCTGTGTGAATAGCTTATCGGCCGCCTCCCGGTCGTGACCGAAATCAAAATGCCCGTAGTTTTCAAATCCGCCCGGGGTACGCAAGCTCAGCAGGATATAAAACTGTGTTTTCATAGCGAAAAAAGGCCCCATAACGGGGCCTTCGATAAAAACCAAAAGCGTTAATTATTTGATCTCGATCTGCCGGCGTACGATCTTCGCTTCTTCGCGTTTAGCGATGTCGATCTTCAGCACGCCATCAGTATAGCTCGCTTCGATATTTTCGGGATTTGCACTTTCCGGCAGCGTAAACGAGCGCACGAAGGAGTTGTAGCTGTATTCGCGCTTGCTATAGTTCCTGTCCGCATCCTGGCTTTCAGATTGCTGCTCGACAGAAATGTTGAGCACATTACGCTCCAGGCCGATCCTGAAATCTTCTTTTTTGAGGCCGGGTGCCGCCAGTTCCACATGGTAATGATCCTGGCTCTCGCTGATGTTTGCTGCAGGAACCCGCGCGATCATGCGGTCGTTGAAGAAAGTGTCGTTGAAAATAGAATCGAACACATCGTTGAAGTTAGGTACCAGCGAACCATTGCTTCTTTTGTCGGAATTAAATTTAACCAATGTCATAGGTCTGTCTCCTTAATTTTGATTAATGATCTAAACTTATTAGTTAATTAAACTACCAACCCTAATTCAAGCATTGTGCCAGCCGCAAAATGACTTTTTAGGACTGAAAAAAATTCATTTTTGAATGAAAAATTTGCAGTTCCGAAATGTCATTTTTTCATTTGGGAATGACAGTCGCGGGCTGTCAGCCGGCAAAAACATTTTCAAACCTCACATACACTAAGGCCCTGTTGAAGCGGTAATTTGTGTCCCGCTTCTCAACAAATGGTCAAAAGATGTAAAAAAATGGTAAAAACCGGCTGAAACGACGGTCTCAAGTCTAAAAACCTGCATAAACTTTTTCAGCGATAAGCCCTGATAATTAGCCTGTTATCCAATACGCGTTCACAAAAACAGCAAAGTTTATGCAATTTCGGGGCTTAGTGTAAATTGCAAAATGGTACAAACCAGGCCGTTTATGGTCAAATATGGTCGAAAGGCGCGTGAGCATGAACAATGTGCGCTTCTGCCTGCTCATTACATTTTCATCGGCTCGACTTTAAAATAGGGTTTGTAAGCCGCCAGCCGTTTGAGCAGGCCGGCGCCCTCTTTGGCAATCTGTGCCTGTTCGGCCTTCCCGGCGGGCATAATGATGAAGCCGTATGGCCCCTTCTTGTCACCGAAAATGGCATTATCCGGATTGTTTACAAAAGGCCCGTTTGTTTTGTCGCCGCCGATGTCGTTGTTATTCGTATAGGGCGCGTAAAACATGTAATGCGACATCTGTGCCGTCACGATCAGGTTATCAGGCGGATAGTGCGGGTAAACACGCATAACCGGGGCCAGCATATAGGATACTCCCGACCTTGCGGGCGCTTTATATATGCCTTTCGCTATCCGGTCCTTTACGATATCCCTGATCTGCGTGGCCGAATACTTTCCCGAAGCCCGCATAGCGGCCACATCCATCACGACCGGGAAAATTGTCCTTGCACCCTCGGGGTCATAGCTGATAGGTGCGGCAAGGTCCTTGCGGAATTCGCCCCACTCCCATGAGGTGCGTTCTATATAACAAATAAAGCCGTTAGTCCCCTTTTTGGCGACGTAATAGCCTTTCGCCGGATCGAGCAAATAAACCGTGGCGCCAGCGCGCAGGTGCGGCGGAAGGGCGCTAAGGGCAAAGTCGCGCTCCAGGTCGGCCGGCCATTTTTCCAGTTTCGTGGCAGCGGTTTCCTGGCAAAAACCGGCCAGGGGCAGTAACAGTGTTAATGCAGTAAAAAGCCGGAGGTTTCCCGTAAACGTTTTCAGTGAATAGATCGATCTATGCATGGTCAAAATGATTATTGTCAGGCCGTAGTTTTCTGATTTATAAATCTACCGCATAAATGGCGATGTGAATGAGGGTTAAAAACGACAATCGCGGGGCGCGTTTGCGACCATCCGCCGGGGACTTCGCGTAAAAAAAGTCCGGGTTTGCCCGGACTCTTTACATGCATAGATAAGAAAAGCTATTGCGTAATAGTTACGGTGCCCATATTGGTTGTCTGACCATTGGCGACTACCCCCCCACTCACACTTTGGTTCTTATAAGGCGCGACGGGGACGAAATTCACCTGGTAGGTACCCGCAGGCACACCCGGAAAATAAAACTTGCCGGTCGAGTCGGCGACCGTGCCGATTGTATCGGTGCCCATGATCGCTAATACCTTGGGATCGGAAGCCGCCGGGCTCACCATACCGCTTATCGCACCGGATACAGCCTGCGATACAGCTCTGATAACCGGTTTCAGGATATATTTCCCGCTTCCCGTATTCACTATGGACTGTGCGGCGTCGAAATCGAGCAAAAACGTATAGGATATACCGGCCTGCAGGGTATCCTGTACATTCAGCTTAACACCTGATTCCTGCCCGCTTGGGGTGGTCAGGTCGTAAGCCGTTCCGCCGACCACGACCTGGTTGCCCGTATCATTCAGCACAAGGCGTATCTGCTGCAAAGTGCCGGCCGGTATATCCGATGCAGCAAGCAGCGTATCCTTGCCCAGCATAAAATGGAGGATATCGATCGGTCCGCCCGGAATGTTCAGTGTTTTCTGCCCGCCGGACGTTACGACAACGACCTGCTTAACACTTAGCATCACGGCATCATAAAGGGCAGGTTTGTCGCCTAACACTATCGAAACATGTGAATTCGGGCCAGCTGCCGACTTACTGCTCTTCTTACACGACGCTAATCCTAAGCTTAAAATAGCAGCTAAAAATAAAACGGTCTTTTTCATAGGGGGTACATTTTAAATAGATGTAAAAATTAGATGATTTATTAAAGACTCAAACATTGTTTAAGCTGAAATGTTTCGACCGCAGCTATCCAGGGTAAAAAGCAAGGCGTCCGCCGCCCCTGAATTATAAACAAAACGGTTGGAAAATACCCCTTTGAGATATGGCTATTTAGTGGTGGATGCGGACTTTCAGGATGTAAATTTGGTTAGTTCTTTCTCCGCCGGGTTTTATCAGTCGTCATCTTTCCCGGGCGGATTACTTTGCTTCCCGACCGAATCGGTCCTTATCTCGGTATGACGAATTATGCCCCCTGATGTGCCGGTCTGTTTAGCAAAAAACAGTACAACGATGCAAAAACCGAAAATAAACCAGGAGAACAGATTTGAATAGGATTTACCTTTCCAATTGACCCAAAGAGCAATGAGCGAAATAGCACCGAGTAAATAGACTATTATCGAGAATACCTCGGCCGACTCTTCATGCCTATGAATGAGTTGTTCGCTAATACCGGGTAAATGTTCTATCGCGTCCTCCGCACCGTCTCCGGTTGCAGACGCTACAATAGCCGATAGCGCCGCGAAAATGAAAATGAAAAAAGAAGTCCTTTTTACAACTTCCGACCGAACTACAAATCCGCCGATCAGCACTAAAAGCCCTACTATAGGAGCAATGATCGGTAAATGGTTTAGGATTAAATGGTAGTGTGCTGAGTTCATATTGGTACGATTTTAAAAATATATTGTAAGCATTGTCTTACTTTGACGGGAAAATCAAAAGAGGAAGTTTCAGATTATAAACAGCTTCGCGGGTTGTACTTTTATAGAACAGCCGCTGCAAAAAATTGTATTGATGATGGGTTACTGCCAGCAAATCGCATCCATTAGCTTTACATTGCTGATACAGGCGCGGCCAAACGTTTTTGCCTGTAATAGTTTGATAATCTGCACGGACTATATTATTGCCGTTACTCAATTTTTCCAGGAAAGCTTTCTTTTTATCATTATCGGCGTCTTCGCCCGCAATAATTACGTGAATGACGTCTATGTCAAAGTTGAATAGCTCGGAAAAATGGGCCAGATGATGGAAAGCCCGTATTTCGGTATTATCAAAATTTACGGCGAAGGTGGCTTTTTTCAACTTTCCAGGCCTTGTTCCTTCGGGAACAATCAAAACCGGCTTGGTACTCTTTTCAATCACCTGGCCGATCTTATTACCCGTGAGCAGGCGTCCAAGCGTTGTCTTATCGGTTGCGCCCATAACCACCAATTCAACATCGTTTTTACTGATCAGTTCTTTAACGTCGCTTCCCAGATTACCTTCACCCAATTCTGTCAGAACAGCAGGCTCAAAAATCTGTGAGTCATCTTTCAAACATTCAAGTTCAATCCGTTGTCCAAATTCTAACAGCCGCTGACGGGATTCAACATCAAATCTGACGACTGCCTGGGGCTCTATCCATTGCCCCGATGTATCATAAGGGACAACCGGCACAGCCATGAGACTATGGAATATAAGCAGGTTATTCCGGCCTTTCTTCGCAAGAAATAAGGCATACTCCGCAGCCCGGAATGAGCCTTCGGAAAAATCCGTTAGGACAAGAATATTTCCCATGTTTTCAGCTTCAGAAGCGTGGTTTTACATTCACAAATATTCGAGATGTTTAATAAGGGATAAATGATGTAAATCAAAAGGCGAAATGACATAAATCATTTAAAAACAGCTCATTGTCATTAAACTTTGTTCTTAATTAACCTTCTTAAACTCATTCAGATCATGAAAAAATTATTGTATTGCCAGGCAGCTGGGGTGCTCATTGCTTTGCTGATGATAAACTGCTCATTCGCCCAGGAAGTGACCAAAGTGGACACGCTGCCTATGGTTGTAATTACAGCCAAATCGTACGTGAATAAAAAAGTCACCGACGCGTTTCATGAAAAGTTCCAAAATGTTGTGAGTCACCAATGGTATAGGATCGATAAAAATTACCTGGTGAAGTTTATCTCCAACGATCAAAAAAATCAGGCGCTGTATCATAAAAACGGCTATTTGTACTATCACATAGCCTATGGGACCGAAAAGAACCTGCCCGCTGAAATTGTGGAAAAGATAAACCATGAATATAAAGGCGGCAAGATATTGACAGCCATCCAGGTAAACCAGGACAACCGGAGCATTTGGTTAGTGAACGTGGAATACGGCAAGCTGCTGGTACTCGTTCGGGAAGAGAATGGCGAAGTTCGCGAAGTGGAGCGTTACAAGTACAATAAAAGCGAATAGTGTCAAGCAATGAAGCTGCCGGCGGTTTGCGCGGCAGCTTCGCAACTTAGTTCAGGCCGATCCGGGAATTTAAAAAAATCAGATTATGAAAACTTTACTGTCTATCGCCATTTTAAGCCTGTTGCTCATGACGGGCTGTGCTACTACGAAAATTACCTCAACCTGGAAAGCGCAGGATGTTACTCCTCAGCATTACAATAAGATCATGGTCCTGGGATTAATCCGTACGGCAGATCGGACCTTACAGGAAAACATGGAGAACCACATGGTTGGCGACTTGAGGTCGATGGGCTACAACGCTGTATCGTCGTTGCAGGAGTACGGCCCCAAAGCGTTTGATAATATGGACGAACAGGCCGCTATGGATAAACTAAAAAACAGCGGCGTGGATGCCGTGATAACGATTGTCCTGCTTGACAAAGAAAAAGAAAAGAGCTATGTTCCGGGCCATATTTATTACTACTCACCATACAGTTATTACTACAGGCATTTCTGGGGCTATCATACCGCAATGTACCGGCGTATTTATGAGCCCGGATATTATGTCACCAATACACGCTTTTTTTGGGAAAGCAATGTGTATGAAATGAACACGCAGAAGCTGCTGTATTCCATTCAGACACAGTCTTTCAATCCATCAGATTCCGAAAGCCTCGGACATGAGTATGGTCAGCTAATTATAAAAAATATCGCCGGACAGGGGATTTTTCAATAGACGTTGTTTCGATGACAAGCTAATTTACGGCGGAAACAGCATACAGTTTGCTGTAATATTCGTCGGCCAGGCGATTACTGTCAAATTCAGGTATGATATCGGTCATGCTGTTCTTCATTATAGAAATCCATTGATCAGGATGATCGTAGTACATAGATATTACGGTTTTAGACAGCAAATCGTACAGATTATGCGCATCAGTCTCGTCCTGCTGAAACTTATGTTCTGTCACCTCTGTATTAGGTATAATAAAACTATTGACCCCATCACGCGCAAATTCCGGGAACCAGCCGTCGGGGATCGACACGTTGACGCAGCCATTCATAGCCGCAGACATTCCGCTGGTCCCCGATGCTTCATGGTTTAGCCGGGGTGTGTTCAGCCAAACGTCGGCGCCCTGTTTAAGCAAACGGGACAATTTCAATTCGTACCCTGTAAGGATAGCGCAATTCGGCAGCGTTTTGCATAAATTCACAATCTTGTCAAAACTGGCGATAGCCGGGTAGTCCATTGGATAAGGTTTCCCGGCCCATATCATTTGAACCGGTCGTTTTTCATCGGTTAGCAGCTTTTGAAAAAAATCTATATCATGAAGCAAAAGCTCCGATCTTTTATAGCCGGCAAACCGTTTCGCAAATACGATCGTAAGCACATCAGGATCCAGCAAAACGCCGCATTGATCGGCCACCTCATCGAAAAGCGCCAGCTTGCAGGCCTTCTTTCTTTCGGTCAGCGCGCTGTCGTCATTGGCTTTTAGCGCATCATACATTTGCCGGTCGGCCCAGTAAGCATAGTTTTGAGCATTTGTAATTGACACAAGCTCGCCTGTACCGCTAAATCCGGTCCACATTTCCCGAAGCGTGTTCAAATGGAGTTTGGAAACGGCATTAGCTTTGCCCGAAAAACGCAGTGCTGTTAAAGTATGGTTCAGTAAGTCGTTGTTGCATTGTGTTATTTTTTTGAGCTGCTCAATAGGCATGTCCCCGGCGAAACCCATCTTATGCAGCAAATAGATATCGGAATTCAGATTCCCGCCTGGCTCAGGTGTATGATTGGTAAAGACCACCCGGCTTTTTACTTCTGCCACCGATTGGTATTTGCGGAACAAATAAAAAATAAGCGGCAGCGCATGCGATTCATTCAGATGGTACAGATCGGCCTGAAAATACAATTGTTCCAAAAGTTTGGCGCCGCCTTCGCCGAGCAATATGGCTGCAGCAGCCTGGGTCTCGGGATTGCAGTCGTAAAGCTTGTACGACACCGTACGGGCAAGATGATCATTCTCGGGCAAATCTGTCGTTAAAAAGAAAAGCGGAGCTGTTTTGAAAATATCAGGCGGCAGATAAAAAGCGGCTACCCAAATATCATGACCAGAAATTTTAATCGTGAACCTGATTTTGGTATCAACTAAAAAATGATATGTTTTTTCGCGGAAAACAACTTCCATGGTTTGATCCGGTTTCCGGCCCTGGTCGTAATACCCGTGTTTCCACAAGATGCCGATGCCAACGATGTTCTGACGAAGATCGTAGGCGCTTCGCATAAATGAACCTGCCAGGTAGCCGAGGCCGCCGGCATAGGTTTTCAGCGATTGGTCAATGGCGTATTCCATGCAGAAATATGCCACCGCAGTCTTGTACTTCGGGTCAACGTTATATGCGGGTTGAAATAAAAAACTCATAAGCCGCCGGGGATTGAGTAATTATTTTATCCTGAGTCCACTTCAACTTGCCAATCTGTAACCTATTTGCGCGCCAGCTCAGCAGGAAAGCTTGCTGCCGCAGGATCGATCGCGCCGGATAAAGAATTCAAAAAGGCAATAATTTGCTTTGTTTCAAGATCCGAAAGTCTTTTGTTCACCTGTACCCTGGCCATAATTTTCACTGCCGTGTCCAGGTTTGCTATTGTTCCGTTGTGAAAATATGGGTATGTTTTGGCAACATTACGGAGACTTGGCACTTTAAAGACGTCTTTGTCCTGTTCCTTTTGGGTTAGTTGTTTTTTACCCTCGTCTTGAGTAGGGTTAAGAATGTACGATCGATAATCAGTCACCAATCCGAATTTTTGCATTGAGCCGCCGCCGATACCTACTCCGTTGTGACAACTGGTACATCCAGCCCCGGCAAATGCCTTGAGTCCCAATTTCTCTTCTGTAGTCAGGGCGTCGGTGTATCCGGCCATATACCTGTCGAAACGCGACGGGGTGAGCAGCATGCGTTCAACGGCGCCAATAGCCGATTGTAGATTTTTGTAGGTGATCGGTTTTTTCTCACCCGGGAAGGCTGCTTTAAATAAGTCTTGATATAGCTTGATTGAACTCAACCTGTTAACTAAAAATCCTTTGTGGGGAATGGCCATTTCAACCGAGTTCAATATGGGCATACCTGCTTGTTCTTCTACATCGGCAGCTCTTCCATCCCAAAATTGCATGTTTTGCAGTGCTGCATTGAAGACGGTAGGCGAATTCCTTGTACCCTTCTTGCCGGCATCTCCTACCGACGTGGGCAAATTATCCACGCCATAAGTCTCCAGATTATGGCAGGAGTTGCAGCTGTTTTTCCCTGTCATGGAAAGCCTGGTATCAAAAAACAATATCTTACCGAGCTTAACTTTTTCCAGGGTCAATGGATTGGCTGTGCTCTCTGCGGTAGCAGGTAATTTTTTAAAAGTATTTTGCGCCAGCTGCATAAGCGAATCCTCAGATTCTTTAGTTAAAATCTGAGTTTGATCTTTATAATGTTGTTTGCAGGAAAAAATAACGGGGAAAATACAAATGCCCAGGATTAGCTTTTTCATGACGATGAGTTTTAAAGAAGGTTATATCCAAAGCTGAAAGTTTGCGCCTTCCTGTCCAATGACAGGCGTCAACTTATTAAGTGATTTCAGGCACGGCAAATAATCCGCAGCGGCCGACACCGGGAAAAATCTTCCTTACAATTCTTTGATTACCTTTTTCAATTTAGCTGAAATTTCGGCCGCTATGGGGTGCAAATCCTTGTTCAGTACCGATTTCATGGACGACATCGGATTAATAGCCGAGACTTCTATTTTGCCCGGTTTCCTTTCCTGGACGATCACATTGCAGGGCAACATCGTGCCGATCTTGTCTTCGGCCAGTAACGCTTTACGGGCATACGGAGGATTGCAGGCGCCCAATATCTTATAATTGTAAAAGTCTTCGCCAAGTTTCTTTTTCAGAGTCGCCTTGACATCGATTTCCGTGAGGACGCCAAATCCTTCTCTTCCCAGGCCTGCCGTAACTTTTTGAACGGCATCGTCAAAACTCCCGGTTATTTTTTTATT
The DNA here is from genome assembly GCA_018266935.1 of Bacteroidota bacterium. Lineage (GTDB taxonomy): Bacteria > Bacteroidota > Bacteroidia > Sphingobacteriales > Sphingobacteriaceae > Mucilaginibacter. The sequence goes on from JAFDZL010000009.1 coordinate 13,170, forward strand.
GAAGTAGTATTTCATAGTTATTTAGGATAAAAGAATGTTTTATAATAAAAACTGACAATCGTTCAGCTATTAAAGCTCCTCATTAATAATGGGGTGAATAATGATTCCTATCACATTAACTCGTGATATGATGCAAATACTAAAAATTGAATTTCAGCCTCAAATAGCCGAGGTGCCGCATCGCTTTAAAATCGTTATTCACTTCCGCAAAGAAGGACTGCCAGAACACATCAAGGTCAAGATTCGTCATCAGGTTATATTGAAGCGAGGGAAATAGTATAAAGAAATTTGTGCCGGGCGAGAACAGTAGCGTGGTGCTGGCCGACAGGCGGGGCGAGAATTGTTTAGTGGTTGTGAGAATAAGGTTCCATTTGGTAGGCATCAGATTTTTTGGCGATAAGTTAAGATCAATAGCATTTATGGCATCTACCGGCCCGGATAAGCCATAATTGTTGTATAATAAACCAAAATTAACGTACCAATCCCCTGCAAATTTGTAGTCGGTTTCCATGGTCAGGTTCAAATGCCCGGTTGAATCTCTTCCTGCGGAAAAGTATTGCGCTTCTCCTTTGAATCCGGCATCGCCTATATACCCTGTCCAGCCAACGCCGGCTGTGGGCTTATTGTAATATACACCGGTTATGATTTGAAAATCGTAGTTCCACTTATTAAGTGAATATTTGACGGCTGCGATGTTTCCATTGCTAATGCTGGTATGCGCGCAGGCAAATTCCAGATTTGAGGTATTTCCCAGCATATATTTTAGTTTTGCCCCGTCGGTACCCGGTCGTTCCTCGTAGTCAAAGTCCAGGAAATTATAACTATTGAAAATATCATTCGGGTTCCAGGTGGTGGCCATTCCCCAATTGATGCGCTGACGGCCAACCCGGAGGTTAAATTTTTCGGTACGGTAATCAAAGTAAAGTCTTTCTACATTGCTGGTAAATACCACCGAATGGTTATTGACCCACACCTCCTGCATATTCAGGTACTCATTCGCATTCCTTACGGCGATCGAACCGGCGGGCAATTCAGGCGCATCACTATACAATATCCGCGACCTGACCTCGACTGCGCCGGTAATTTTTTCGGACGGTTTCCATTTCAGATTAACCCTGTTATGGATCAGGTTACCCCACTCCACATTCCTAAAATTGCTGTCTATGCTAAAGGTCTGCATATCTTTAATATAGCCATTTAAAAAAAAGCTGCTCGCTTTTGCCGTGCTATCCTGTGCCAGCGCCGCCGAAGCGAGGGACAAATTCAGCATGAATAGCAGCAACTTTTTCATTGGAATAAAGACTAAGCGTGTTCGGTGGCGACAGCGGCGGAGTCGCTAACTATCTTGCCGTCAACCAGACGGATCACCCGGCGTGCCCTGTCAATCACCCGCTGGTCATGGGTGGAGAACAGGAAAGTTATCCCTTCCTCCTCGTTTAGCTTAGCCATAATATCCAGCAGGTTGGATGCGGATTGTGAATCCAGGTTGGCCGTAGGTTCATCTGCCAGCACAAACCTGGGCATGCTTGCTAATGCGCGGGCAACAGCTACGCGCTGTTGTTGCCCGCCTGATAATTGCGCTGGGCGGGCGTCCAGTTTATCCTCCAGTTGTATTTGGCTAAACAATTGTTTTATTCTAATATCTCTTTGCGACTGGTTTGCGCCCTGCAGCAGCATGATGAATTCGACATTTTCTTTTGCCGTAAGCACGGGGATGAGGTTGAAAGACTGAAATACGAAGCCGATGTTCTTCAGCCTGAAATCGATGAGCTCGCCTGATGACAATTGAGTGATGTCAACGCCATTGATGTAAATATTGCCGCTGTCGGGTTTATCCAGGCCGCCGATCAGGTTTAGCAGGGTAGTTTTGCCCGAGCCTGACGGGCCGACGAGAGCGGTAAATTCACCCTTTAGCAAATGCAGGTGCACATTGTTTACCGCATATACCGGTATGGTATCGGGGTTATAAACCTTGCTGATGTTGTGCGCATCTATAACAGTTTCCTTATTAGCCGCTTCCTTTTCAATATCTGCCATTTTTATAATTTTTTTGTTTGGATCTATTTTACAATGCTCACCTTGCCAATGCCTCAGAAGGCCGCAGCCGCAGCGCTTTCATCGCCGGAAATAAACATGAAATAAGCGCTGTGCTGATTACAATTACCAGGACGCCGAACAATTTGCCGATTGGGAATTCGGGGTATATCATCGTCCCAAAACCAAAACTGCTCATCATTTCGCCGCCCATCCCCGATACATCCAGACCGTGTTTATTGAAATAATTGATAATGAACCATCCCGCCGCAATCCCAATTGGGGTGCCGGTGATAGTTATAAAGATTGTCTCCGTCAGGATTAATAAAAAGATGCGGATGCGCGTTGTGCCCAGTGCTACCATCATACCGATTTCCCTTGTACGTTCGAGAATGGCCATCAGCATGGTATTGATAATGCCGAAGGCCAGGGCGAACATGATAATGACCATAATGATGTAGGAATACTGATCGGTGGTTTTAACCAGCAAATCGGTTTCCGGCGATATCTCCCTCCAGTTCTCAACCTGGTACCCGGGAAATTTTTGCTTTAGCAATTGCTGCACCTGCCCCACGTCTCCGTCGTTTTTTAGCAGGATGGCTATCTCATGAAACGCCCCCGGAATGTTCAATAAATTGTCAAGATCTTTGATATTCACATACACGTTCTTTTCGTCGAGCGGAGCGTTATCGCTTCGATAAATTGCTGCGACGCGGAACGCGCCCGACACCAGGTTGCCCGCTGTGTCGGTGAATGTCAGCACCAGTTTTGCGCCGGTCTTAAGCTTCATCCTGGTCGCCAGCTTTTTACCGATTATGACCTGGTTTTTGCGTGCGGCGTCAAAAGGTTTTCCTTCGATGATCTTAGCCTTTAATTGCGATGTTTTGTATTCCATATCCGGGATAACACCGTTGATCTGCACTCCTGAACTTCCGCTCGCTGTCGCCAGCATCCCATTGGTAATGCTGCGGGGACTGGAGGCCTTTACCTGGGGCAAAGCGTCAACCATTTTCAAAACCGAAGGGCCATTCGGTAATACGAATTTAGGTTCATAGTCCTTTTTGAAATTTGGATTATGTATTTGCAGGTGACTTTGTTCAGCATCGATCACATTGCGCACACGGCTTTTCATCATTCCCTGATACAAACCCAGTACCGAAATACCGGCGAAAAGGCCGAGCGCTATAGATAAGATAATAACCAGGCTCCGCATTTTATTGCGCCAAATATTTCGCCATGCCATCATTAGTATCATAACCTTAATGTTTCATTGCCGTTACCGGGTCCAGTCTTATTATCTTGTATATCGGATAAAGTGAAAGAATAAGCCCAACTCCCATAACGATCAATCCCTGGGTAATAAAATTGGATGGATCGGTAGATGTAGGGAATACTGCCTCAAAACCGAATTTTTCGTAAGCTTTAGCAGTCTCACCACCTATTCTCAGCGGGTATTTATTGAGGTAATAGACAATGGGAATACTTACTAAAATGCCAAGGATGCATCCGATAAGCACGGTAAACATTGATTCAAACATCAGCAGGACAACCAACCGGCCCTTCTTCATGCCGATGGCGATCAACATGCCCATTTCGTATTTCCGTTCAACCATCACCATGAGCAGCGTACCAAAAATTCCGAAACAGATAAGCAGGTATAAAATCCCCTGAATGTATTTCATGCTATTGGTATCTGCCTTGATATGCTGCTCCACCTCCGGCATGATCTGTTCCCAGGTCATTGTCTCATAATCGGCCCCGAGTGACGACCTTACAGAAGAAGCGGTTGACTGAAGTTTCGCAATGTCCCGCACGGAAAGGATGTAGGTAGTTGCCATGCCGTCGGCCCCGTAAAGGTCCGTAGCTGTTGAGATAGGCATAAACAGCACACGTTCGTTCAGGTCGGGCGACCCAAATTTCACAATGCCGCTGACGGGATATTTGCCGGCGGCCATAGCCCCATGATAGCCTTGCCCTATTAATACAACTGTGTCGTTTATCATAAGCTTAAGACGATCCGCCAGCCCCTGCGCTATCAGCACGCTCCTGTCCTTATCCGAAAGGTATCTGCCCTGCACCAGTTTTCGTTTCAATAGGGTGATATCGTTTTCCTTTTCAGGATCAATTCCTACGACAAGTCCGCCTTTGGTTACATCGCCCGAAGAAATTAATGCAAATGATTCCAGGCGCGGAGTTACGGCCGTTATGTTGCTATTTTTAAGGATCGTTCGCGCCACCTGCGGCGAAGCCCGGAAACTATTATCAAGCACCTGCTCATCCCAGTAACCCTTTTTGTGAACCTGCGCGTAGCCCGTGTAAAAACTCACGATGTTTCTGACAAGGTTGTTAAAAATACCGTCCTGGAGGCTGCTGGTGACTACTGATAAGATTACGGCGAAAAAGATTGCAGCAATGGTGATCATGCTCCGGTTCTTATTGCGCCAAATGTTTTTCCAGGATAACTTGACTAACCACATGTCAGTAAAGGGTTTGCGTTTTTTCAACCGTAAAAAAACTATCTGCGATAGGTTGGTTGTAGCGAACGCTTTTGTAGATCATCTCTGTCTTTTGACCTCTTTTATCGGCCGGTATCATCTCAAACCGCGTAGGGATAAGCCTGTCGTCCATTGTTTTGACGTCATAACTGTTCATGGTGTTGATCAGTTTGCCGTCCTCATCATAAAAGCGGCAATTCATCTCAAGAAAGTCCTTCTTGTCGATACAAATGATCACTTTGCTCCAAACGACCGCGGCGTCGGGTTTCGGGATCATATTAATGATATAACACGCACGGCCCTGGATAAGCGTATCGCCGGCGATTGAATGACTATAGTCTTCTACCACCGATGACTCCTTCACCAGGTCGTCATTGGTAAAATCCGTCCCCATCCAATTCTGTCCCATCATTGAAGGCGGCAGTTTTACCGTGCGCTCCAGGGAGGGTACCCATGTCCATACTTCTTTTTTCCTCTTCAAAAAAACGACGCCTTTGTCCTTCGCTGGAGCCGTGATCAGGATCATCGCAAGGTTATTCCCCTTCATCCAGGTTTTACATTGCATCTCCCTGCTCCAGGTCGGACGGATCGTCCTGATCACCATATCCGCCTGCATAGTGCTGCCACGCATTTTGTTATCAGCGTTTTTCACTATTTCAGTAGCATTCTGGCCGGATGCCCTTAAGCAAAAGAAGGATATAACAACTAATGACGTGAATAGTCTCATGCTGTGTATTATTTAACCTAAAAGTAGGCGGCTTGAAAGGACAAGGCACTGATTGTCATCATAAAAGATAGTGAGTTTGGTCAGTTTTGAAGAGGATGAGAGGTAACTCGCCAATAATGACCCTTATCATTATTGCGCCTGTTTTGCGTCAAATATTCAGGTGGTGAACATAACTACCTTTGAAACAATTGTTTTGGAGATGCATATTACTTATCCGATAGCTCAATCTTATGCTTTGCGACAGGAAGCTCTTGCAGAGGCGCTCCATACCCGGGTGCAAAAGGGCCTGACCGAAGAGGAGGCCCGATTACGGCATCAGCAGTTCGGCCCCAATACCTATGAACACAAACGGCCTCAAAGTTTAATCGCATTATTTATCAGGCAGTTTAAGAGTGCGGTGATCTATATACTTTTCGCCGGTGCGCTGATCTCGTTCTATTTTCATGATATGCCGGAAGCTATTTCTATCCTGGCAGTCATTCTCATCAACGCCCTGATTGGTTTTTTTATGGAGCGGCAGGCAAGGAGTTCGATGAATGAACTCAAAAAAATGGAAATTATAACTGCCAAAGTTTTACGCGATGACTATCTTATAATGATCGACGCCGCTGAAATCGTACCGGGCGATGTTCTTTATCTTGAAGCCGGAGATATTGTACCGGCAGACGGCCGGCTGGTAGAGGTGCAGCAGTTGCAGTGCGACGAGTCATCTTTAACCGGTGAATCACAGCCGGTTTTAAAAAAAACGCAGGCGCTTCAAAAAGATATTATTCTTGCCGAACAGAGCAATATGGTTTTTAAAGGCACTGCGGTGGTGAATGGGAACGGCAAAGCTATCGTCACCGGTATAGCGAAGCATACTGAACTTGGTCAAATCGCCGCGCTCGTCGAACAGGCTTCGGAAGATACCGATACGCCCCTGAACCGAAAATTGAACAGGCTTACGCGCAGACTGATATTCGGCACGCTGCTCATCACCGCTGTGTTTATTGTAACCGAGATCGTCCAGGGGAAAAGCATTTTTCTTATCCTGGAGACAGCTGTTGCGCTTTCCGTTGCTTCTATACCCGAGGGTTTACCTATTGTCGCCACCATCGCCCTTTCCACCGGAATGCTCATTATGGCCCGGCGAAACGCGATCGTAAAACGACTTTCTGCCGTCGAAACGCTTGGCAGCACCGGCGTTATCCTCACCGATAAGACCGGCACATTAACCGAGAATAAAATAACCGTCAACACGGTGACATTTCCGGAAGAAAGCTACACTTTTTTAGGCGATTCGGATATCCCGGCCTTTGAAAAAAGTGCAATGAACCTGGAGAAATTGGTACTGACAAGCGTTCTATGCAATAACGCACATAGCCAGCGAAGCGTAATAGCTGATCCGCTGGAATTGTCGTTGCTGCACCTGGCCCGGAGGACCGGTTTCGATGCGGATAAGGTTCGCGACCGCTACACGCGCATTACGGAGATCCCTTTCAGTTCGGAGACGATGATGATGATCACTTTGCATAAAGGACCGAAGGGCTATTTTACCGCCGCCAAAGGAGCTGCAGAGCAATTATTGAAAGTGTGCGACCATATACAATTGGGGCTACAGGTGCGCAAACTGACACAGGCGGACCATGACCACATACTGCGGCAGGCCGATGACATGGCCCGGCAGGGATTGCGCGTTCTGGCCTTTGCCTGGAAGGAAGATATGCCAGCCGATCATGATGGCTTTTCCGAAGGTTTAACGTTTG